>NZ_JBIRST010000001.1:285480-417873 GCF_044334385.1 Streptomyces sp. NPDC020801 | reverse complement strand
CAGACCGCGGCGCGGGCCGTCAGCCAGGCACAGACCGCGGCGCGAGCCGTCGGCCGGGCACAGACCGCGGCACAGGCCGTCAGCCGGCGTAGGCCGTGCGGGCGAGCCGGTGCACGTCCCGGGCGGTGCCGGTCACCCCGGACAGGAAGCCCTGGGCCCGGGGCGAGGCGTGTGCCGTGAGCCAGCTCGGGTCGATGTCGCAGACGGCGACGCGGACCTCGGTGCCGGCCAGGGCCAGCGGCAGGGTGTGGACGACGGTGGAGGGGAAGCTGAGGATCGTACGGCCGATCGGGCCCCGCCGGGCGATCAGCTCCAGCGGCAGGTCGGGCCGCACGATCTCCAGGCCGGTCTCCACGGCCAGCCGGTGGAGTTTGTCCGCGCTCTCCCGGCGGTGGGCGAAGTAGCGCCGCGCGCCGTGCGCCTTGGCCAGGGTGCGGACGGCGTCCAGGTAGCGGTCGCCGTCGACCACGCCCGTCTCGACGAGGGAGGTGCCGACCAGGTCGGCGCCGGTGATGATGCGGGGCGGGCCGAAGCGGGCGCGGGTCCAGGCGAAGTGGTTGGCGGTGACTGTCACGCCGTCCGGGGTCTCGGCGATCGGCATGGAGGAGAAGACCTCCACCCCGCGGCCGCGGCTCGGGGTCAGCCGGCGGCGGGCGGCGGCCGACACCGGACCGAAGAGCAGGTCCCGGGGGCCGGGGCGGCCGCCCTTGCGGTGCCAGCGCACCAGCCGTTCCCCGCGGGCCAGTTGGGCGACGAACTCCATCGTCGCCGTGCCGTCGTCCACGACCACGAGGTCGCGTGCCTTCGTGATCGTCAGCAACAGCTGTACATAACGGGAGAACGGATCCCCCATCACCACGCGGTCCGCCCGCCGCAGCAGGGGTGTCAGTCCGCCGATCGTCTGGAACGGCGCCGCCGCCCCGCCCCGGGCCTCCTCCCAGCGCACCTCGTGCCCCTCGTCCCGCGCCAGTTCGGCCATGCGCCGCAGTTGCCCGCGGGTCATGGGGTCGGTCGGCGCCAGGACGACGAGGGTGAGCTGGACACCGGCTTGGGGCGAAGGCGAAAGGGACGGGGCGGGTGCGGGGACCGGGTCCGAGGGGCCCCTCGCACCGGGCCCGACCGTACGCCTGGTCTGGGCCGGGACCAGCCCCGTGCCGGCGCCGTTCCCCGCACGGTCCCCCGCACCGTCCCGGCCGCCGCCCGGAGCCTGCCCGCCCCCTGCCCGGCCGTCCTGGCCGCCGCCGGACCGCTCGCGGGGCCCGGGGCGGGTCAGGGCGTGGGTGTGGGCCCATTCCAGTGCGTTCAGCAGCTGTACCGGACTCTCGACGAAGGCGAGGGTGCGGGCGGTGTGGGGGGCGGGGCCCAGCGACCCGGCGCGGGGGCTCATCGGGATACGACCGTCCCGTCGTGAGGGGCTCGGATGGCCCGGGTCAGACCGCGACCGGCTCGCCCGCCGCCGCGGCGATCTCCGCCTCGGCGACGACGCCGGTGACACGGCGCAGCTTCTTCATCGGGCCGAGCTCGGACTCGTAGACCTTCTTCACACCGTCGCCCAGCGAGGCCTCGATCGTGCGGATGTCGCGGACGAGGCGCTGCAGGCCCTGCGGCTCCACCGAGGCCGCCTGGTCCGAACCCCACATCGCGCGGTCCAGGGTGATGTGGCGCTCGACGAAGACCGCGCCCAGGGCGACGGCGGCCAGCGTGGTCTGCAGGCCGGTCTCGTGGCCGGAGTAGCCGATCGGAACGTTCGGGTACTCCCGCTCCAGGGTGTTGATGACCCGCAGGTTCAGCTCGTCGGCCTTCGCCGGGTAGGTCGAGGTGGCGTGGCAGAGCAGGATGTTGTCGCTGCCCAGGACCTCGACCGCGTGGCGGATCTGCTTCGGGGTCGACATGCCGGTGGAGAGGATGACCGTACGGCCGGTCGCCCGCAGCGCGCGCAGCAGTTCGTCGTCCGTCAGGGAGGCGCTCGCCACCTTGTGGGCCGGCACGTCGAACTTCTCCAGGAAGGCGACGGCCCCGGTGTCCCACGGGGAGGCGAACCAGTCGATGCCCCTCTTCCTGCAGTAGGCGTCGATCTGGCGGTACTCGTCCTCGCCGAACTCCACGCGGTGGCGGTAGTCGATGTAGGTCATCCGGCCCCAGGGGGTGTCGCGCTCGATGTCCCACTGGTCGCGCGGGGTGCAGATCTCGGGGGTGCGCTTCTGGAACTTCACGGCGTCGCAGCCGGCCTCGGCGGCCGCGTCGATCAGCTTGAAGGCGTTCTCGATGTCGCCGTTGTGGTTGATGCCGATCTCGCCGGTGATGTAGACGGGGCGGCCGGGGCCGGCCTCGCGCGTTCCGAAGGTGCGGATGCGGGAGCTGGGGTTCACAGTGCTCATGGCAGGAGATGTCCTTACTTGGTGAGGGAGTCGAGAGAGGGGCCGAGGATCCAGCTGGCGATCTCCCGGATCGCGCCGTCGCCACCGGGGAGGGTGGTGACCGCGCGTGCGGCGCCGCGCACGACGTCGTGGGCGCTCGCGACCGCCACGGGCCAGCCCACGAGGGCGAAGCACGGGAGGTCGTTGACGTCGTTGCCGACGTAGAGCACGCGCTCCGGCGCGATGCCCTGCTCCTCGCACCACTGCTTCAGCGCGAGGTCCTTGCGGTCGATGCCGTGCAGCACGGGAAGCCTCAGCTTCCGGGCGCGGGCGGCGACGACCGGGTTCCGTTCCGTGGACAGGATCAGCATCTTCAGGCCGCTGCGTCGCAGGGCCGCGATGCCGAGGCCGTCCCCGCGGTGCACGGAGACGAACTCCCGTCCGTCGGAGTCGATCAGCACCCGGTCGTCGGTCTGGGTGCCGTCGAAGTCGAGTACGACCGCGTCGATGTCCTCGGCGGCCGGGAGCGGACCGATGGGGGTGCCCCCTGCCCGGGAGGAGCCGGGAGCCCGGGGGAGGTCCGCGTCGAAGAGGGGGGCCAGGGCCCGGGCGCGGGCGAGGTCGTGCGGGTCGTCGATCTCCAGCACCCGTGCGGGGTCGGTGCGGACGAGGTCGGTGCGGCCGAAGAAGCGGTGCCCGTGCTCGCGGAAGCCGGTGGCGTCCATCGCGTAGGCAGCGCCGGTCTCCAGCAGGTCCTGCGGACGGTCCTGGCGGCGCGGGCGGAAGGACTTGTCGTGGTTGACGCCGTAACCGCCCCCCGTCGCAGTGGAGTTGGCGACGCTCACCGCGCCCGCGACGGCGGTCGTGGACCGCGTGCCGCCGACCGCCGGGTCGTCCGCCGCGTCCCGCCACACGAAGCCGTGGAAGGGCGCCACGGTCACCGCGGTGTCCGCGCCGTTCTCGGCGACGGCGGCGGCCACCGCGTCGACGTCCTCGCGGACCAGGAACGGGCTGGTGCACTGCACGAGCAGCACGACGTCGACCGGGGAGCCGTGCAGCGCCTCGTGGGCGTCCAGGGCGTGCAGGACGGCGGCCTCGGAGGTGGCGGTGTCGCCGGCGATGACGGACGGCCGCAGCACCACCTCGGCGCCGGCCCGGCGGGCGGCGGCGGCGATGGCCTGGTCGTCGGTGGAGACGACGACGTCGGTCACCAGCCGGGCCGACCGGCACTCGCGTACCGCCCGGGCCACCAGCGGGACGCCGCCGACGGGGGCGAGGTTCTTCGCGGGGACGCCCTTGGAACCGCCCCGCGCGGGGATCACCGCGAGCACGCGGCGTACCGAAGCGCCGTGCGCGGTCTCCGGGTTGGCGTTGGACATGGGCTCCACTCCTTGAGGTGGGATCCGGTCGCTCACAGCTCCCCCATCCGCCGGATCACGGGCGCCACGCGCTGCACGCCGTGGCGGTAGGCGCCGCGGGCCGCACGGCGGACGAGCTGCCGGACCGGGCCCGGCTCCCTGCCGGCGGCCGGGGCGCCCGGCAGCGGGGTCCCGTCGGGGCCGAGGTGATGACGGGCGAGGATGCCCGGCAGATAGCCGGGCGCGGTGGTGTGCGTGTAGTAGGGGGCCAGCGGGGGCAGTCCACCGGGGGCCGCCAGCAGCTCGGCGATGCGCTCGCGGGCGGCGTCGAAGGCCGTGGCGTACGACCCTCCTTCGGGACCCCCGGCGGCGACGCCCTGCCGGGCCACCCACTCGGTGTCGGGCGCCGGACGGTGGCCGGCGTCCAGCTGGTCCCAGGAGGCCAGGCAGCCGGAGCCGACGAAGTGGTGGTTGCCGAGCGCCTCGCGCACGCCCAGGTCGGTGAGGACGACGGTGGGGATGCGGCGGTGCAGGGACTCCAGGGCGGCGGTGGAGCTGACCGTGACCAGCAGGTCGGTGCGGTCCAGCACCTCGCCCATGTGCCCGTACACCAGGTGGAAGTTGGGCGGCAGGCCGGTCCCGGCCCGCTGCGCCAGCTTCTGGTACGGCAGCTCCTCGAGGTGCGTGGTGTGCTCGCCCGGCCTGGAGCGCAGCTTGAGCAGCACCTCGCGGTCCGGGTGCAGCCGTGCGTGCCGGATCAGCCGGTTCAGCAGGTAGGTACGGTCCTCGCGGCTCTCCGGGACGGAGGGCTGCGCGGCGAACACCACGGTGTGGGGGGCGCGTTCACCGGCGTAGGGGGCACCGCCCAGGAAGGGCAGCGCCACCTCGGTGACCGCCGAGGCGTCGGCACCCACTCCCCCGTACACGGCCCGGAAACGGTCCGCGTCCTGACGGGAGTTGGCGAGCACCAGGTCGGCGCCGTGCCGCAGCAGCAGTCCGTCGGCGAGCTTCTCGTAGACGACGCCGACATAGCCGGTGACGACGACGGGCCTGCCGCCGCGGTCCTGCCACGCCCGGTTCAGCCCGTGCAGCATCGCCTGCACGCCGCCGCCGACGAGGGCGAGGACGATGACGTCGTACGGGTCCTCGCCCGCGGCGCTCTCGCCCATGGCGCGCAGGAACTCGACGGCGGTCACCTCGCGGAGCGAGTCCGCGCGGACGCCGACCTCCGTCAACTGGCGGGCGGTGGGGGTGGCTCGGCCCCGCAGGAGGTAGCCGTCGAGGCGGATGTCCGGTTCACCCGAGTGGGTGGAGGCGTCGGTGGAAACGATGCGGTTCGCAGTGAGCGCGCCCCATTTCCACCGGGTGTCGGAATCCGCGAGAACGGCAACTCGCCGGGCCTTCGTCGCACTTGCTGGCACGCCGAAGACCGTAGGAAGGCATTTCTAGGTTCCGCCCAACCCGAATCCAACAAACGGTTAACAGCGCACCGCCGAATGGCGAATCGAGGCCGGATCGACCTGGAAAAAGGTCCGGTTCACGGCATCGCCACGCGTCGTTCACCCAAGGTCAAACTGCGGGTAAAGACGCAGGCGGGGGCCGACCCCTAACGTCACTTCCGTGGTCAAGCTCTCCGTCATCGTGCCGTTCTACAACGTGCAGCAATACGCGCCCGACACCTTGAAGAGTCTGCGGGCGAATGCGCGTGACGACTTCGAATTCATTCTTGTCGACGACTGTTCGCGCGACGAGACCCCCGACATTCTCGCGCGCGCGGAGCGCGAGTTGCCGGGGGCGGTTCATGTCAGACACCAGCGGAACGGAGGGCTGGCGACCGCGCGCAACACCGGAATCGACAAGGCACGCGGCGAGTACCTGACGTTCCTGGACGGCGACGACTGGCTCGCCCCCGGCTACTACCCGCGGCTCCTCGCCGCGATCGAGGAGCTGGGCTGCGACTTCGTGCGTACCGACCATGTGCAGTGCACCGCGCGGGCACGCACCATCCACCGCGTCCCGCACGGCCGGCGCGGTGTGGTGCTGGACCCGCGGGCGGCGATACTGCCCGCCGACCGCTCCACGCCGGTCGACTACCCCTACGCCTGGGCGGGCATCTACCACCGCCGGCTGGCCGACCGGGGTTTGCTGCACTTCACCCACGGGCTGCGCACCGCCGAGGACCGGCCCTGGATCTGGAAGCTGCACCGGGAGGCTGAGTCCTTCGCCGCGGTGGGCCTGCTCGGGGTCCACTACCGGCGCGGGGTCGCCTCCTCGCTGACCCAGATCGGGGATGTGCGCCAGCTCGACTTCATCCGCGCCTTCGACCAGGTCGTCGAGGAGACGGCGAAGGACCGGGAGGCGGACCGGCTGCTGCCCAAGGCCGTCCGTACGTACTGCGCGATCATCTCCCATCATCTGGGCTCCATCGAAAGGTTCGAGCCGCCCGTGGCACGGAAACTCAAGTCACTCGGCGCGGCGGCCCTGCGCCGTATGCCGCAGGACGTCCTCGACGAGGCACTGGACTCCATGGACGTCCAGCGCGCGACCCGGCTGCGCAGGCTCCGCCGCCGCCCCGCCGCGACGGGAGCCGCCGCGTGACCACGCAGATCTTCCAGGCGTCGACGCTGTACGGCACCGCCACGCTCGCCGCCGCCCTCGACTCCGACTGCTTCGGCCCCGCCGACCGCCGCATCCTGCTGGTCTGCAACAACGCGGCGACGCCCGAGACGGCCCCCGGTCTGGACGGGATGCCGGGCTTCGAGCGGCTGCGGGAGCGGTTCGACGACGTGGTGTCGTGGAACGAGACCATCTCCCCCTTCCACCCGGGCGGCTGGGCACCGCGCCCGGACGACGTCCCGCTGTGGGAGCGGCACCTGAGGCTGCTGTGGAACCTCGGCGACGACGGCGTCGAGCTGGCCGTCGAGTCGATCCAGGTCAACCCGGCACTCGGCCTCTGCCAGATCTTCACCGGCGCGCCCGTCACCGTCTACGCCGACGGCCTGATGAGCTACGGACCCACCCGCAACAAGATCGACCCGCTGGTCGGCACCCGCATCGACCGACTGCTGCACCTGGACCTGGTGCCGGGTCTGAGGCCCGTGCTGCTCACCGAGTTCGGTGTCGAGCCGGAGATCGTGCCGACCGACGCCTTCGTGAAGGTGCTCGCCGACCTCGGCGACACCGGCGACGAGCTGCCCGGGGTGGCGGGCGAACCGGCCCTGCTGCTCGGCCAGTACCTCTCCGCGCTGGAGATCCTCACCCCCGAGGAGGAGGAGGCGCTGCACGTCCGGATGCTGAAGGGCGCGGTCGCGCTCGGTCACACCCGGGTGGTCTTCAAGCCGCACCCCTCGGCCCCGGCCCGCTGGTCGCGGACGCTGGAGAGGGAGGCCGAGCGGTTGGGCGCCGACCTCACGGTGCTCGACACCCCCGTCCTCGCCGAGGTGCTCTACCAGCGGATGCGTCCCGCGCTGGTCGTCGGCTGCTTCTCCACCGCGCTGCTCACCGCCGCCGCGCTGTACGGGCTGCCGGTCGCCCGCACCGGCACCGGCACGCTGCTGGAGCGCCTGACGCCGTACGAGAACAGCAACCGCGTCCCGGTGACGATCGCCGACGCGACCCTGCCCGACCTGGGTGACGCCGCGGCCGTCGGCGAACAGCGGCAGGGCATGGACGTCGCCGCGCTGTCCGAGCTGATCAGGGCCGTGTCCTTCGCGATGCAGCCGAAGATCTACCCGGATCTGCGCCCGGCCGCCGAGCGGTATCTCGCCGCGCACCTCGGCCCGCGTAACCGGCGCTACTTCAAGCGCCGCCGCCTCACCTCCCTGGCACTGCCCGGCGGGGTCCCCGCCCAGCTGGCCTTCATCCCGCGCAACGCGACCGTACGGCGCGTGGCCCGCCGGGCGCGCTCGCTGGGGCGCGCGGTGGGCCGCTGACCCCGGTGTCCTGAGCCGACGACGAGAGGAAAGCTCGTGATGGACACGCCCGCGGACACCCGAGGGACCGCGACCGGCACAGTGGTACGCCCGTTGCCGGTCCCCCCGCCGGCCGGGCGCGGTCAGGCCCGGCTGCGCGCGCTGGACGGGCTGCGTCTGGTGGCCGCGCTGATGGTGGCGGCCTACCACTACGGCGGCCGGGACGGCGAGGTCACCCGTGCCTGGGGCAGCTCGCCGCGCCACCAGTTCCCCGTGCTGCACTCCTACTTCGCCTACGGCTGTCTGGGTGTGCAGGTGTTCTTCGTCATCAGCGGCTTCGTCATCTGCATGAGCGGCTGGGGCCGTCCGCTCCGGTCCTTCTTCGCCTCCCGCGCCGCCCGGCTGCTGCCCGCCTACTGGGTGGCGATCGTCCTGGTCACGGCGGTCTTCGCGCTGCCGGTGGTGGCGTACAAGGCGGTCTCGCCCTCGGACGCGCTGGTGAACCTGACGATGCTCCAGCAGCCGCTCGGGGTCGACCGGGTGCTGGGCGTGTGCTGGACCCTGTGGTGCGAGGTCCGCTTCTACGCCCTCTTCGCGCTGTGCATCGTGCTGCCCGGCGCGAACAGGCGGCGCGTGATCCTGTTCTGCGCCTGCTGGACGCTCGCCTCCGCGATCGCACAGGGGGCGAAGATGCCGCTGCTGGACATCGTCCTGATGCCCGAGTACACGCCGTACTTCGTCGGCGGCATCGGCCTCTACCTCGTGCACCGCGACCGGCGGGACGCCTACGCCTGGGGCATCGTGGCGGTGAGCTGGCTGATCGGCCAGCACTACGCCGTCCAGCGGCTGTGGCACACGCCGGCGGTCCACGGGTTCTCCTACCGCTCCTCCTTCGGCATCATGCTCGTCGTCACCCTCGGCTTCCTCGCCGTCGCGGTGATCGCGCTGGGCCGGCTGCACTGGGCGAACTGGCGCTGGCTGACCGTCGCGGGCGCGCTGACGTACCCCTTCTACCTGGTCCACGAGCACCTGGGCTGGGTCGTCATCGGGGCGCTGCACCGGGGGCTGGGCATCCCGTCGTACGGCACGTTCCCACTGACGGTCGCGGCCATGCTGGCCCTGGCCTGGCTGATGAACCGGTACGTGGAGGAGTGGCTCACGCCGAAGCTGCGTACCACGCTGGCGCGGCCACGACCGTAGCCGCCCCCTCGAGCCCCTTCGGGGTGTCCCCTGCGGTTACGCGCTCGCCAGCGACAGCTTCACCGCGAACCCGAGGAACAGCGCGCCCGCCGCCGACGTCACCCACGCCGACAGTCGCTTGCGGCGGCGGAAGGCGGCGGCCAGCCTGGTGCCGCCGAATATCAGCGCGCTGAGGTAGAGGAAGCTGGCCAGCTGGGCGAAGGTGCCGAGGACGACGAAGGAGAGGGCCGGGTAGGCGTAGCCCGGGTCGACGAACTGCACGAAGAACGTTCCAGAGTCCAACTCGGCGTATGCTCAAGCCTCATGACAGCCACACAGACCGCTCCCGAGTGGACCGCTGAAGAACTGACAGAGCTGGCCGAACTCCAGGCCAGGGACCAGGCGTTACCGGAGGACGCGCCTCGCGGGCTCCTGTCGGTGCGACTGTCGATCCTCACGGAGGACACCACCAGCCCGGTACGGCAGGAACTTGACCTTCGCCGCTATGCCATCCGAGAGGGCATCAGGGTTGTCGGCGTGGCTCGGGACCTCGGAGTGTCCGCAACCAAGAAAGCGCCTTGGGAGCGAAAGGAACTCGGGGACTGGCTCAACAACCGTATACCTGAGTTTGACCTCATCCTGTTCTGGAAGTTGGACCGATTCATCAGGCGTATTTCCGACCTACACGAGGTCATCAAGTGGTGCGAGAAGTTCGGGAAGAACCTGGTTTCCCTGAATGACAAACTGGATTTGCCGTCCCCCATGGCTCAGGCAATGGTGACGTTCATTGCAGCAGTCGCGGAGATTGAAGCCGCCAATACCAAGACCCGCGTTTCGTCCCACTGGGAATACACAAAGCAGCAGGACCAATGGCGTATCGGCAAGCCGTCGTACGGTTACAAGACTGCCAGGGTGCGCGGGAAACTCCGCCTAGTACAGGACCCAAAGCAAGCACGAGCGGTGCGCTACATGTACCAAGCTGCAATGCGGGGAGTTCCGGCAAACAGAATTGCCAAGGTTCTGGACAGGGCCAAGGTTCCGACCTACAGCAACCGGAAATGGAACAATCAGCAAGTTCTCAGAACTCTCAGGAATCCTGCCGTTAAGGGGCTTCGTACCGAGGGAGGCACCAAGGCGACCACCTACAAATCCACGCCAGTACTAGACAAGCAGGGCCAGGAAATCAAGGTCACGGATGAACCGATCCTGACTGACGAGGAATTCGAAAACGTACAAGCAGCGCTAGCCACCCGCGCGAAGAACAAGCGTCACCACGAGAAGAATCGCCGCCCCACCAGATTCCTTGGCGTCATGAAGCACCAGTGCGGCAGAAACCTCAACGAAACGAACAACTACAAGACCCTTTCTACTGGCGAAGTGAGGGAGTACAGGTATTTGCGGTGCCCAGAGTGCCGGAAGCCCGGATTCATAATACCGGACCCTGAGCATGCGTACTCGGCTCTGACACAGGCCGTATTTGAGGCCCTGGGGGATTTCGAGGTAATCCGCCGCGAGTACGCACGAGGTGACGAGAATAGGCGTGAACGGAAGCGACTGGAAGAGTCTATCGCCTACTACATGTCCGGATTGGAACCCGGCGGAAGGTTCGACAAGGCCGGGTTCATTCGAGAGAAGGCAGAGACCACGCTAGATGCCCTCATGAACGACTTGGCTAAGGTCGACCCGGAGTCCACAAAGGATAGGTGGATCTACGAAAGCACCGGCATGACCTACAGCCAACATTGGAAGGCCGGCGGGATAGAAGCCATGGAGAAGGACCTACTTAGCGCCGGAATAACTTTCGAACTCGGGAAACAAGACGACGGAGAACTGCTTGGAAAGCTAGTAATTCCGCACGACGTAAAGAAGCGATTGGTCAGAATGGATAACAACTGGAGTTAGTCACACAAGCCCACACCAAAGTCTCACAAACCAAGGATCCCTCTCCCTTGGGAGGGGGATCCTTTCGCATCAATCCTTGGAGGGGTACACCACATCAGCGATTACCGTGCGATTACCATCCTTGTCCTGGATTACGCTTATGACACGCATGCCTCCCCTAAAGGACACAGGCTGACGACGGGAAATCACCTCACCGGAGCACAATTCCCTTTTATTTCCGTTCCCTTCAGTGCGCTCCTCACTCGGCATATTTCCACCCCTCAGCAATCATCTGCTGCCTGATCTCGCGCAGGTTTGCCAGGTCTTCGGCAATACCGAAAGCGAGGTCGGATTCACCGGGGGTGCAGCCGGAGCCGACATACCGCCAGGCCGATTCCGTGACCACGTCCGGGCCATCCATGGGGATGGCGCCCCGACGATGGTCGGCCCGTTCCTCGCGCAGTGCGCCGTACGTGGTGGAGTAACGGCGCGATTTGGTGAGGATGTGGCCCCGGTAGCCGAGGCTGTGAGCCCATGAGCGGAGCCGGAGGTGTTCCAGTTCGGGCAGGCCGCCCAGACGCCAGCAGACGCCCATCAGGGCCCGTACGTGAGGCGTGACCACAGCCGCGCGGATGTCGTCCGGGCTGGTGACGCGGTAGTCCAGTCCGGCGCCGGTCTCGGCGGTTCCCTTGGAGACGTACTTGGCGACGTAGGCGGCGACCGCGTCATCGGAGGGCCCCTCATCGTCGGCGAAGGCCCGGATCGGCCGCACGTCCAACTGCCCGCCGAACACAAGGAGTTCGGTGCCGTAGGCGCCGGATTCCGGGACGCGGACGTTCGCCGCTGCGGCAGCGGCGTGCACGGCGTCGGTGAGGAGTTCGGCCGTGGCCCAGTCCGGGCACGAATCGCCGGCACCGGCCGGACCGTCAAGGCGCACCACCCCATGGAAGTGGAGGGCCGCCCGCTTCTGGTACTCGGCAACCTTGGCGAAGGACACCACCAAGTGATCACGCAGCTTCGAGCGCGGTATGCCTACGGCCGAGGCAAGGTGGCGCCGTACGGCGGTGGTGAACCGGTCCCACAGCCGCCCGGCGTGCGCATGCCACAGCACATGCCCGGTGTAGTCGTAGCAGTCCGCGCAGAGGGGCAGGCCGACCAGCGGGTCATCCTCGGTGTGCACCAGGCCGCAGCCGAGGCGCCGCCCGTGCTCGCAGTGCGGATCATCCCGGCGGGGGCGGCAGTGTTGCCCGTCGCGTACGCGGTGCACCGGACCGAATGACGGAGCAGTCAGGGTGACGAACAGGCGGGGGCGGTCCCGCACCGCAGCGGGAACGTTCTTGCCGCCGGACAGGCCCGCCCGGATCAGCTGGAAGGTGTCGCCCGCGTGCAGGTAGGCGCACGGCTCACAGACCGACGCACGGCGGTTGCGGCAGCGCACAGCCAGCCGCTCACCCGGCTCCCCGGCAGTCGAATAGGAAGAGATCAGCTCACCGGTCAGCGCATCGCGGGTGACCGTGGAGCCGGACAGATAGATCGGGTGGGCACACCCCCCAATGGCCTTGATCTGCTCCAACCAACGCGAAAACAGGGGGTCGTTCGCCAGACGAATGATGTCCCGATCAGCATCGGAGAGCATCCGCAGACGCTTTTCGCGCTCCAGCCCAGCGGAGCGGCTATTGAAAGTAGTCACCTCGTGCGAGGTGTTGAACACAGGGCACCTCCAATACGGACGGACAGGGAGGAGCGCGAGCAGAGACGTAGGCGTGAGTCATGTCTGAAATCTCCTTGGCTTTGACTTGGCTTGAATTGATGCAGAGTCAGAAAATAAGAGCGTGTGTCGAGGCAGCGTGAGAGAACGAAGACAGAGAAGGCAGAAGAAGGCTAAAGGCGTGATATCTGCTGAAGAAAGTCTGTGTCTGTGTCTGAGATTCGCTGAAAGAAGGCTCGTCGCTCGAACGCCCATGATCCCAGAGGCACCCCGGGGGACGCCACCGAATTACGGCCGCACGCAGAGCACTTGAGGCACGGCCGGAGAGAACCCCATGGGGACCGTACCGGGCTGCCTGGGGAGTCTGGTCAGCCGGTTGCGCCCTGGACCATGCACCCAGCGGGAAACGGAAGCGGGCAGCGGTGCAGGGCAGGTGTCGGAATCTGTCTTCACTTCCTCCAGGCGCGCCTTCGGCGCGCCGCCGGGGCGGCTTGCCGCACCCCGGCGCACACCAGGCGACCTGAGAGCGTGAGCCAGCTCCTCACAGCCCACCTTGCCCGCCCCGTCGCCGTGTACGCATGGACCGTGGCTCACGGCCTCCAGACGCCCACAGCGCCGATCCGGCCCACGGTGTTCACCGGCCAGCATCAGGCCCGCTACGGCCAGCGCGCTCACCCATGTGCCCCCAGAACAGGCCACACCGCGCAAACCCTCTGTGGCTGGGGCCGACGGCCTCCGAGGATTTTAGGCAGCCACCATGGGGCAAGCCTCGAAGAACAGGGGGCCGATCGGGCTATTGCGGGCAGGTCCCAAAGACTGCCCGATCCGCTGGCGAGCGTAAGGCCCCCTGTTCACTCGCCCCACGGCAGCTCCAGCCCAAAATCCTCTACGGCCGGCGGCGTGCCAAGAACTGCGCCACTACCCGGGCGAATGGCAGCCTCGCCGAGGCCTTTTTCAACTCCGATTCACGGCTGGGTTGTTTGCGAGCACGAATCGGTAGGCGTTAATTCAGACTGTTCTCAATGGCCTCGAAGATGCCTGAGTCAGTTTCCTTCTGCCAGTCCGGCAGGTCGGGCCAATCGGCTACGTACCCCGGCTTCGGGTCATTGAAGTGCTTGAACATCTGCGCCGTCCAACACGTCGCGACGAACCGTCCCTTCTGCTCGCGCGACAGGCGGGAGGCATGCCCGGCGCTCAGATTGAGGAAATGGCGAACCTGCTCATACACGGCGCCCGCAGCCTCACGCTCCCATTCAGGCGTCTCTTCCCACGGAGTTACGTAGCTCGGCTTGGGCTCACCAGGGAAGTGCTTCCGCACTCCAGCGATCCACGCCTCGCGAAAGACTCGCGCGCCCTCGGTCGTCATGCCATCCCCTCTCGTGATGCCGTCAGGCTGCCGATCTCGGCCTTCAACTCGGTGATACGCCGGTCGCGCCCCAAGGCGCCCAGCTCGGAAGGCAGGGAATGGAGTCTACGGGCGACGTAGCCGGACCCGGAGGCCCGCGCCAGCCGCAGGGCTTCGAGCCCGTACTGCATGACCCGCTCCAAGTCTTTCCGCTTGGCGCCGATCGCGGCCAGGTCGACAAGTACCGCGCCCCGACGTCGGAAAGAGTGGCCAGCGGCCAGAGGGGCGAGCGTCAGCGCATCCTTCAACGAGGTCTCGGCCAGGCCGAGTCGGTTGAGTTGCAGGTACCGAGCGCCTCGCTCCTCCGCCAAGCGCGAGCCATCGAAGCGCAGCCATCCGCCGTTCGACACCTGGCCGCTCAGGCTGGCCACCTTCTCGGTCTCGTCCAAAGCCTCCTCGCAGGCGTCGAAGTCGCCGAGCCAGGCGAACGCCTCAGCCTGCACGGCTGCGGCCCAGTGCTTGGTCGCAAGGCTGCTGTCTCCACGCAGGGCGACACGACGCGCGGCCCCAAGTGTGTCCGCAGCACGCTTGTAACGGCGCTCGGAGAGGTCTACGTAGGCACTCCGGATGAGGGCGCACGCCCAAAGGTCGTAGGCGCCAGCCTCCTTGCTCGCGCTGGCCGCAAGCGAGTACGAGGCAGCGGCATCGTGGTACCGGTTGGCGTCGAAGGCCAGCTCGCCCGCCAGCTGGAATAGGTCGCCGGCCGCGAAGCAGAGCGTCCCTGTCTGGGCCCGCCCATCGCGCAGCGCATCGTTCAAGGCAGTGAGCTGAGACTGCACTAGCGGGTACACCGAGTGTTTGGCGCGGGCGAGTTGGTAGACCTGCCACAGATGGCCGTTCATGCGCCCGAAGTCGTCGCCGCTGTCCTCCAGGGCCTCCGCCCCGCCCGCAGGTATGGCAGCGACCGCACCGGACACCGCCATGAGGCGCAGAAACTCGCGTCGGATCATCTCGTCTGGGTCCCCTGGGCTGTGGTGGGCACTCGACGCTGACCGTACGGGCTTCGGCTGTACCTCGGCTGAAGTAAGCAACGCATCGAGTTCGTCAAGGTCCATCTGTAACACCTCGGCGACCTTGGGCCGCTGAGGAGGCTGGGGCTTGGATTTGCCCGTCTCCCATCGGCCTACTGTGCGCCGGTCGACGCCTACCGCGAAGGCAAACCCTTCTTGGGTGAGGCCCCGAGCCCTACGCCTGTCGGCGATGCTCATGCAGGCCCCCTTCCCGGGATCTTGCGGTGCCCAACCATGCCGCCTGTCCCATGTCCCAGAGATGTCCCAACACTGGCCCATGAACGCCGTGGTCCGCACGCCTTTCGCGCGGAACGCTGGTCTCCATCCGGTGAAACCGCCGTCAGTCAGCGAGGGACACGCCGTGAAGACCGAGACGAGCAGATTCGAAGTGACAGCGTCGACCGAGGACGGCGTACCGATCGACGTCGAGCTGATCCAGGACAGCACCGACGCCGCCCTCTCGGCGAGGCTCGGCACCTCGACCCGCGCCAGCATCGACGCCAAGACACCGGCCTTGATCGGGCACCTGCAATTGCTCCTCGGTGAGGAACTGGGCGCCGACGACGACGAGCTGGTCATGCAGCAATTCCGCAAGGCGTACTCGCTGCTCGACCTGAAGAACCGCCCCAGCGCGGAGGCCCCGACCTTCACGGCCTACTTCTTCATGCGCGAGGTCGCCGACCTGACGCGCCGGCTGCTGTGGATCTACACCCAGAGGAGCGGGACGAGTGCAGCGTGAGCCCCAAGGCGCAGCAGGTGATTTACGTGATCGCCCTGCTCGGACTCATGGTCGCTCTCGCGGTCGGAATCCTCGCCGGTCCAGAGGGAAGCACAAGCGTCCGCTCGGCTGGCGCCAGTGGCTTCTCCAAGGGCTCCTGATCGCAGCGTCCGTGTCGATCATGGCGGCCTACTGGCAACTCACCACCTGAACATCCGTCCCCGAGGTGACTCCTTGGTCGTTCCCCCACGGCCACACCCCTCGGGGGCGGAGCCAAGCGCCCACCCCGGCCAGGAACAGGAAGGCCGGGCCGGGGTGGGTCGGCAAGTGCACTACGGCGCGGGGACCGCATCTCCGCAACGTTGCACCAGGAAGGACTACCCGATGAACGGCAACCTCTACACCCTGCCGGCGGACGGCGTCGAGACCACGAACTTCTGCGGAGGCCCCTGCACCGAGGGCTGCGTCGACTTCGCCGCGATCCCCGGCGCAGCCGACTCGTACGTGGTCCGCGACTCCAAGCCCGAGGGCGCTGGCAAGGAGCTGCGGTTCACCGCGGCCGAGCTCGACGACTTCGCCCTCGGCTGGGTGAAGAACCGCGGCCTCACCGCCTGACCCTGCTACACCTCTCATCCCCGGCGGGTCGTCCTGCGCGCATCAGGGCGGCCCGCCCTCCCTCTCGGAAGGCGCGCATGAGCTGGACAGGACACTTCCACGGCTACGGCCCGTGGATCGGATCGCCCGACAGCTACCACCGGGAAGGCGACCGGCGGCCTCCGTATCCCGACCCCCCTGCTCCTCCCGCCTCCGACGACGACAAGGTGGCCATCCGCATCCTTCAGCGGTACCGCGAAGTGATGGCTGAGTTCCCGGCCTCGAACCTGCCGCCCATGATGTCCGGGCACTGGCTGATGAAGCGGAACCAGGCGGGCCATGAGCGCAGCTGGACGGACACCACAGCGGCTCTCGACTGGATGGTCAAGCACTTTCTCGACAACCCCCCGATGCAGCGCGAGGACGGGCGTCAGGCGTACGCGAGCCTGGACACGAGACGCGAGTACGCGCTGGATGTCCTGCCGGTCGGCGTCGACGTGAGCTGGGTGTACTACAACCGGCCGGGCAACATCGTCTCGCTCAACCTGGTGTGCTGCCCGAACCGTCACCACCCCGACCTCACATGCCCGCTCGCGTAACGTGTGACAGCCCCGCGCATGACGAAAGCACCCCAACTTGCGCGGGTGGGGGCGGGAGTCGCTCCCGAGATGGCAGCGGTCCACCCAACGAGCATGGAACTGACCCGAGTACTCGTGTCCAAGCACAAACGAAGTAACGAGCGGCTGACCAAGTTGGCCAAGCGGGCCCGTATCACCCTCTGAGCACCGTCACGGTGATCGGCTGCCGCTTCCGCCTACTCGGCCTACTGCCCAGAGCCGCGAACGGGGTGACGGCAGGCTCCTTGGGCTCCTTCTGGAGCCTCTCAGGCAAGCCCAGGGCTCCTAGTGCCCGCTGCTGCTCCTGGGGGCTCATGCGGGCGAACACGGCCGCAGCATCGTCAAGGTGAGACATGCCAGCCCCCTACACGCTTGCCAGAGACAACTTGACGGCGAAGCCGAGGAAGAGCACTCCGGCGGCCGAGGTAGCCCCTGCGCTGAGCCTCCTCCGACGACGGAACGCAGCAGCCAGCCGAGACCCGCCGAAGATGAGCGCAGACAGGTACAACACACTTGCAAACTGGGCGAGTACGCCCAGAGTCACGAAGCCCACGACCGGGTTGGACTCTGACACGAACTGCACGAAGAAGGCGACGAAGAACAGGATCGCCTTGGGGTTGAAGAGGCTGATGACGAGCGCGCGGCGGTACGGCCGCTCGTCGGCCCGGCCGCGGGCGGCGGCCGGGCCCTCCTCCAGGTCCTCCAGGACCTTCTCCCGCCGCGTCCGCCACATCCCCCAGGCGGCCCTGAGCATCCCGATGGCCAGCCATGTCAGATATCCGGCGCCGGCGTACTTCACGCTCCCGAAGAGCACGGCGTTCGCCTTGAGCAGGGAGGCGACCCCGGCCGCCGACAGCGTCATCAGCACGGCGTCCCCGCACCAGACGCCGGCCGCGGCGGTGTACCCGGCCCGGACGCCGCGCCGGGCGGCGACGGACAGCACGTAGAGCGAGTTGGGCCCGGGGAGCAGGACGATGAGGACGAGACCCGCCAGGTAGGTGGGGAGATCGATGACGCCGAACATGGAAAGGAGTGTCGCACAGGGGTACGACACCGCCGTCCGGGTCGGTCGTGGAGTCAGCCGTCGCCGTCGAGGAGGGTGCCGACGGACAGCTCGAGGTCCTTCCGGGAGCGCTCTCCACGAGAGCGGCCGGGAACGGAGGGTTTCCGCCCCCGATCACCCATTCGAAGGAGTCGTCCGGGTCAGAACGCATCCGACGGCACGTAGTTCCCCCAGACCTCCCGCAGCGCGTTGCACACCTCGCCCACGGTCGCCCGGGCCTTCAGGGCCTCCTTCATGGGGTACAGGACGTTGTCCTCGCCCTGGGCGGCCTTCTTGAGGGACTCCAGAGCCGTGTCCACCGCCGCCTGGTCGCGTTCGGCGCGCAGCCTGGCCAGGCGCTCGGCCTGCTGGGCCTCGATCGCCGGGTCGACCCGCAGGGGCTCGTACGGCTCCTCCTCGTCGAGCTGGAAGCGGTTGACGCCGACGACGACCCGCTCGCCGGAGTCGGTCTCCTGGGCGATGCGGTACGCGCTGCGCTCGATCTCCTGCTTCTGGAAGCCGTTCTCGATCGCGTTGACCGCGCCGCCGAGGTCCTCGACCTTCTGCATCAGCTCGACGGCGGCCGCCTCGACCTCGTCCGTCATCTTCTCGATGACGTAGGAACCCGCGAAGGGGTCGACCGTCGCGGTCACATCGGTCTCGTACGCCAGGACCTGCTGGGTGCGCAGCGCCAGCCGCGCGCTCTTGTCGGTCGGCAGCGCGATGGCCTCGTCGAAGGAGTTGGTGTGCAGCGACTGGGTACCGCCGAGCACCGCCGCCAGGCCCTGGACGGCGACGCGGACCAGGTTGACCTCGGGCTGCTGGGCCGTCAGCTGCACGCCCGCCGTCTGGGTGTGGAAGCGCAGCATCAGCGACTTGGGGTTCTTCGCGCCGAACTCGTCCCGCATCACCCGCGCCCAGATCCGGCGGGCCGCGCGGAACTTGGCGACCTCCTCCAGGATCGTCGTGCGGGCCACGAAGAAGAACGAAAGACGCGGGGCGAAGTCGTCGACGTCCATGCCGGCCGCGACCGCCGTACGGACGTACTCGATGCCGTCCGCCAGGGTGAACGCGATCTCCTGCGCGGGGGACGCGCCCGCCTCCGCCATGTGGTAGCCGGAGATCGAGATGGTGTTCCACTTCGGGATCTCGGCCTTGCAGTACTTGAAGATGTCGGCGATCAGCCGCAGGGACGGCTTGGGCGGGAAGATGTACGTCCCGCGCGCGATGTACTCCTTCAGCACGTCGTTCTGGATCGTGCCGGTCAGCTTGCCGGCCGGGACTCCCTGCTCCTCCGCCACCAGTTGGTACAGCAGCAGGAGCAGCGCCGCCGGGGCGTTGATCGTCATCGACGTCGACACCTTGTCCAGCGGAATGCCGCCGAACAGCACCCGCATGTCGTCGACGGAGTCGATGGCCACGCCGACCTTTCCGACCTCGCCGTGCGCGATCGGCGCGTCGGAGTCGTGGCCCATCTGGGTCGGCAGGTCGAAGGCGACCGACAGGCCCATCGTGCCGTTGGCGATCAGCTGCTTGTAGCGGGCGTTGGACTCCGTGGCCGTACCGAAGCCCGCGTACTGGCGCATCGTCCAGGGGCGGCCGGTGTACATGCTCGGGTACACGCCACGGGTGAACGGGTACGACCCCGGCTCGCCCAGCTTCTCGGCCGGGTCCCAGCCCTCCAGGGCGTCCGGTCCGTAGACCGGCTCGATGGGCAGCCCGGACTCCGACTCGCGCGCCATGGTGTGTGCCTCCGCGTTCTGAATTACTCGCCAGTTACCCGCCAGTACAGCCGACCCTCGCCACGGACTGTAGCGGCGGCCGTGCGTCGGGTGGAGTGCCCCACGCTGGGACCTTGCTCACAGACCGGTTGTGTCTCCCACTTTGCCCCGTGGTTCACCACCCGTCACGCGTGGGGAGAAATCCCGGGGACGACCCGACCCGGACGGCCCGGGACGGACACGGAGGGGCCCGGTCGGACACGGCCGGCACACCGGTGAGACGGCGGGGGGGCGGTATGCGTATCGGGGGCATGAGGAGATCGACCGCCGCGGTCGCCGCGGCCGTGGCGCTGACGGCGGCAAGCGGCTGTAGGGTGCAGTCGCCCGGCTCGGACGACCGGCACCGCTCGCCGGTGCACATCGAGATCCCGAGCACCCGGCCGCCCGGCAGCCGTGCCCCCGCCGACGACCGGCCGGGTACGGCCCCGTCGAGCACCGCCCCGCCCGGAACGGTGGGCGCACCCGTTCTGTGGTCCCGCGGCGACACCGGCCGGGACGTCCGCGAACTCCAGGCCCGCCTGCGCCAGGTGGACTGGCTCTTCGACGGGCCCACCGGGACCTACGACGACCTGACGGAACAGGCCGTCAGCGGCTTCCAGGGCAAGCGCGGGCTGCCGCGCACCGGCCGGACCGACACCGTCACCTGGCAGCGGCTGCTGGCGATGACGCACGAGCCGGGCCAGTGGGAGCTGTACCTGATGGGCGGTCAGCCGGCCGGCGCACCGGACGCGCGGTGTCTGACCGGGCGGGTGCTGTGCATCGACAAGACCAGCCGCACGCTGCGCTGGATGGTCGGCGGGCGGACGGTCTCGACGATGGCGGTGCGGTTCGGCGCGCAGTACACGCCCACCCGGGAGGGTGTGTTCCGGATCTACTGGAAGTCGCGCCATCATGTGTCGACGATCTATCACTCCCCCATGCCGTACGCGCTGTTCTTCAGCGGCGGCCAGGCCGTGCACTACTCCTACGACTTCGCGGCGCGCGGCTACGCCGGCGGCTCGCACGGCTGCGTCAACGTGAGGGACGAGGCGGCGATCGCGCAGCTGTTCGCGCAGGTGCGGGTGGGGGACAAGGTCGTCGTCCACTGGTGACGCCGTCCGGCGCGAAGCACGGGGGAGAAGGTTCGGGGCGCGGGCGGGACCGGGGGAACGTGTCCCGCCCGCGCCATTTGCACGAGCCGTGGGTACGGGGGGAACCCCGGCTCAGTGCGATGGCCGATGACCAGTCGGCTCACTCATTACTGCGCTGCGGCGGCCAAAAACGTCACACCCCGCGGGGAGAAATTTTCGGAACTCACGAAACCGCAGCTCAGAGCCGCTCGACGGGCTGATTCGGACACGCCGGGAACCGAGGGAAGGACGAGACGAAGGGTGGAGGCGGGAGGGGAAGAGGGAGGAGGGGGAGAGGGAAGGGAGACCCGCGCGGGGCGACGGGCGGAGCAGACGGGCGAGGGGCGCCCGTCTGCTCAGCCGCCGGGCATCACAGCGCGCTGTAGGTGGGGTGCGGAGCGGTTGGCACGGACGTGGCCGTCCGGCCCTGGCGCAGTGGGCCGAAGGGCGGGGGCGTGGTGGCGTCCTGGCCCGGGATGCCGGCCCCTATGTGGCCACCTTCGTCGTCGCCACCCTGGCCGCCGCCCTTGTGCCCATGACCGTTCTGGCCGCCCCGGCCGCTGCCGTCGCCGCCCCTGTTCCCGCCCTTGCCGCTGCCGCCCGCGTCGCCGGAGCGGCCGTCGACCGTCTTCAGGACGTCCTTGCAGTACGTCCACACGCGCGTCGCGCCCCCGGCGGCGCCCTCCAGGACGTGCTTGCGGCCGTAGTCCAGGTCCTTGCCGTCGCGCAGGTCGCGGCAGGCCGCTGCCAGGCGGCTCCAGCGGGAGCCGTGGCCGTCCTGCTCGTCGTCGGTACCGGCGGTGGAGTCGTGGCCGGGGGTGCTGCCGCCGCCGGCGGTGTTCCGGCCGGAGCCGTCGGAGGGGCCCCCCGTGGCGCCGCCGGACGTGACCGTGCCCGCCCCGTGGCTGACGGTGCCGTCCGGCGAGGGCGAGACCAGCGGGCGGTCGGGCGTCGCCTGGGCCGACACGGAGGCGGCGGGGCCGGGTTCGTCGCCGCCGAACGGCGTCGGCAGCACCCCGGTCGTGGCCGCCGCGGCGGCCCCGCCCACCGCGCCGGCGGCGAGCGCCAGGGACAGCGCCAGGCGCACGCGACGGCCCCGGCGGGGACTTCGGGAACGCGGGGAACGCCCGGTGCCCGGGGCGGCGTGCGCGCCGATGCGGACGAGTCCCGCCGGGTCGGCGGTGGCCTCGGCGGCGTCGCCGGTGTCCGGACGGCCGGGGGAGGCCCGGCCGCCGGCCTGCTCCGCGCGCGCCTTGCGGAAGGCGGCGAGCGCGGCGGCCTCGCCGGGCAGTTCGGCCCCGGCCGGCGAGGACCCGGCGGAGAACTTGTCAAAGGGCGCGGCGAAGGGCTCGGCGGACAGTGCCTTCAGTGTCTGAGCGAGGCGTTCGGCCTGGTCACGGACGGTGGGGTCGACGTTGTCCAGTGGCTCTCCGCGCAGCAGGCGCTCCGCCGTATCGCGGTCCAGCCATCGGTACTGCTCGTCGGCCATCACATGTCCTTCTGCGTCCGGGCGCGTGTATGCGTCACACCGGCGGACGTCACCGCGCGGCCACGCGGTTCTCGTGGGGGCGGCAGCGCGTCGAGCGCGCCGGCGGATTCCGGATCGCCACCGAGGAGTTCCGCGAGCCGTTTCAGGCCGCGGTGCGCGGCGGTGCGTACGGCACCGGGCCGCTTGCCGAGCGTCTCGGCGGCGGTCTTGGCGTCCAGGCCCACGACCACGCGCAACACGACGGCCTCGGCCTGGTCCTGCGGGAGCTGGGCGATCAGCGAGAGGGTGCTGCCGGTGGCCAGGGCCTCCATGGCCTCGCCCGCGGTGTCGGACTCCGCCGCCCTGCCGGTCAGTTCCGTTTCGTCGCCGCCGATCGCGGGGCGGCGGCCGCGCATCCGTATGTGGTCGAGCGCGCGGTTGCGGGCGATCCGGGCGGCCCAGCCGCGGAACCGGTCGGCGTCCCCACTGAAGCGCTCGAGGTCGCGGGCTATCTGGAGCCAGGCCTCGGAGGCCACGTCCTCGGCGTCGGGCTCGCCGACCAGCGTGCGTACGTATCCCAGCAGCCGCGGGTGCACGGCGCGGTACACAGTCCGGAACGCGGTCTCGTCCCCGTCCTGTGCCGCAAGCACCGCGGCGGTCAGCTCCGCGTCGTCCCCCAGCACCCGTGGTGCCCTTCCTTGCGCCTGAACCGGCGTCGCTCTCGCGGGCCGGGTTCTCGCCGTCGTGGTTCCTCAATGGATGGTTGCGGTGTTCGAGGCCGCAGCCTGCTGCGGTGGTCATGCGCCGGCCCCGCCCCGGCGCGAAAGGCACGTTACGGCCTGAAACCGTCTGCCGTCCATGACCGTACAACGTGCAACTAACTGATGTGGGGGTGAGGTGTGACAGAAAACGCACCATCGGCGCTGTAGGAAGTACGGGCCGCCGCGCGGCCCGTGCCGCGCGACGGCCGGGGCCTCTCCTGTGGGGGGTGGCGGCCCCGGCCGTTGCCTCGGCGGCACGGGGGTGTGCGTGAAACCGGGCCCGCCGGATGCGGTGCGGGGCTCCGGAGGCGGCAACCGGGCGCGCCGGATCAGCCGTTCTTCCCGCTGCCCCGGCCGGCGTCCTTCGAACGGTTTCTTCGCGGGTCCTGCGGTGTGCCGGTGGCCTTCCCGGCCTTCCCCGTGCCGTCGCCCCTGTCCGCGCCCTTCCCGGCCGCCGCCCGCTCCAGCCGCTGCGCGCAGTAGGCGGTGACGTTCTCCTCGCCGCCCGCGGCCGCGACGAGCCGCTGCCAGGCCGTGGCGCCGAGTGCCTTGCCGCGGCCCTTGACCTGCTCATAGGCGCGGCAGTGCGCCTCGGTGTCCCGGGCGGTGTCCGGACGGCTGGGCGTGGCGGAGGCGCCGGGCGTACGGGAACCGGCCGTGGGCCTCTCCTCGGAGGTGCCGGCTGGGGTGGCGGCGGACGGCGAGGACCGCGGCCCGCCCCCGGGCTCGGCGCCCGGCCACCCGGCGGGGCCGATCGCGGCGACGGCGACACCACCCAGCGTCAGGCTCGCCAGGAACAGGGCGATCGTCGCCTTCACCTCACGGCGGACCCGCCGGCGCTCACGCGGGCGCCAGTCGTCCCGGCGCCGGGTCCGGGCCGCCCGGTCGGCTCCGGCGGCCCGGGCGGCCCGGAACGCCTCCACCGCCCGCTGCTCGGCCGCGGCGTCCAGGGGGCCCACGCGCAGCGCGGCGGCGAGCAGCGCCTCCGGCGGGACACCCGCGTCCCGCGTCCCGGCCACGACCCCTGGCCCGGCACCGTCCGGGTGCACGCGCCGACGGCCGCGTGCACTGCGGTCGCTCTGCCGTTCACCCATGCCCGTATCCACCTCTGTCCGACGGTCGACCCTCCATACGGTTCGGGCCGCCGTTGCCACTCATTTCGACTCCCCCGGCGTCCGGGGACGGTCCTCCGTCACACCTGCCACACCCAGCCGGGCGGCAAGACGCTTCAGCCCCCGGTACGCGGACGTGCGCACCGCGCCGGGCCGCTTGCCCAGGACCCGGGCCGCGGCGGGCCCGTCGAGGCCGATCACGACGCGCAGCAGCACTGCCTCGGCCTGGTCCCGCGGCAGGGCGCGGACGAGTTCGAGGGCCCGCTCGGTGGAGAGGGACTGAAGGACCTGGTCGTGGGCGGTGTGCGGGGCGGGCAGGTCCAGCACGTCCTGCTCCGGCGCCGTCGCCCTGGGACGTACCCGCCGGCGCCGCAGATGGTCCAGGGCGCGATGCCGGGCGATGGTCGCCGTCCACCCCCGGAAGCCGGCCCCGTCCCCCTTGAACCGGCCCAGGTCCCGGGCGATCTCCAGCCAGGCCTCGGACGCCACGTCCTCGGCCTCGTCGCCGACGATCCCGCGGAGATAGCCGAGCAGTCCTGGCTGCACGATCCGGTACGCGAGCGCGAAGGCGGCCTCGTCACCTTCCTGGGCCCGCGCCACCGCCGCGCCCAACTCCCCGTCATACGCCTGCACGCGGCGCGGTTCCCCTCCCTGGCCCAACACTGTCCTCGTTCGTACCGAGCGCCAAGCGAGTTCTGCCGAACCCGCACCGTGCCATACGACCGGCAGTGCGCACGGCCCATGGTCATCAGCGTCGGGCCTCACCGAAGTGTCACAGCCTCCGGCCGCCCACCCGCACCCGCCGCGGCCTTCTGACGCCGTGTCGCCCCGCCGACGACGCCGTTGGCCCCGCCCGGTGTTGAGCCGGACGGCGTCGCAGCGAGTGGCGGGGACGGGGAAGTGCCAGATGCCGACCCGTAACCCTCAACCCTCGGGACGGCCTCGGGCCGTTCCCGGCCGGGGTCCGTGCAGTGGGCGGGACCCCGGCTGTCTCAGGGCCGCGGAGAGTGCTCCGCCGCCATCGCGTCCCGGCACAGCAGCCGAAGGGACCCCTGACCGTCGTAGCAGCGGCGGGCCTCCTCGATCGGGTCCCACAGCCGCCCGTCCGGGGTGCGGATCCAGTGCTCGCCGCCGGTCGCCCACCACTCGGCTCCGCCCTCGCGGGCGATCACCTCACCGGCGTAGGCGCCGAAGCCGCGCAGCGCGTTCTCCACGGCGGCGTACGGGGTGCCCTCGCGCCGGATCTCGTCGATGACGCGGTCCACGCGCCACAGGCTCTGCGCCGAGTAGTCCAGGCGCAGCCGGGCGCCCTCGCGCATCGCCGCCACGGTGTCCGCCGCCCACCGCGCCGGCTTGGCGGCGGCGTTCGGCCTGGCCTGCTGCTGAGTCGTCACATACTGCGCTGTCACATTGGGAAGAGCGAGGCAGGCGTGGTTTCCGTCACTCGGATCCGGCGGCTTCGGACAACCGCCGCAGGACTACCCCACGGCGCCCGCAGGACGGCCACGACGGTCACAGGACCCTTCCACGGCTGAGGGTTTACGCCCCGCCCCGATCCGTCTTCGCCCCGACCCGTCTTCGCCCCGACCCGCAACGTCCCGTCCCGCCCCTCCTCGCCTCCGGGGCGCCCGTGTCTGCCTGGGGCTCACACCCGGCCGCGTGCCCGGCGGGACACCACCGCGCGCAGGACCCGGCGGCCCTCCGTGGAGACCTCCAGGGCCTGGCGGAGGCCGGCCTGGCCATGGTCGGCGAGGAGTTCGAGGACGGTGACCTGGCGCCGCAGCTCGGCGGCGACCAGCGGCGACATGCCCTCGGTACGGCCCTCGATGGGGGTCCCCCCTGCTCGAGCCAGTTCGAGAGCTTGGGGGAGGGAGTCGACCGAGGCGGCGTCCTCGGCCGGGTCCAGGAGCCGGTGGATCTGGAGGGAGGCGACCGAGCAGGCGTCGGCCCACACCCGCACCTCGGCGGCGGACCGGGCGGCCGGCGCGGCGGCCAGCATCCGGCGGGCCAGCACCGCGGCCTCGTCCTCGGCGGGTCCCTCCGGACCGGCGGCGTCCAGCGCGCCGCGCGCCTGCTCCAGGCGCTCGGCCCAGTCACCGCCACTGCCGTCCGTGAGGGCACCCCACAGCGGCCGCAGCACCTCGTCGTCCCCGCCGAGCAGCGGCACGCACCGATCCAAACAAGCCAGCCCGCTGGCGGCCAGTCCGCGCTCGTCGGCCTGCGCGATCAGTTCCACCAGGCTCATTCACGCCTCCTTGCCAGGGCGCCGACCTTTACGGAGCCCACACTTGCCCTTACTGCGTGCGACCGCCCGGTAGTGTCACACGGCCATCACACGCAGTCGAGGGTGGAGACGGAAGAAAAGATTTCGGCCAGCCGCGGCGCAGACGGGTCCGGTCAGCCCAGCCGGCCCGCCAGCGCCTTGAACTCCGCCCAGGACATGGCCGGTTTCCCCGGGTCCCACAGCTTCTGGACGGTGGCCCGCAGCGGCATGCGGATGCCGGCGGCAACCTGGTCCTGGGTCTGGGAGTTCGCCAGGTCGGACCACACGGCGAAGGAGCCGCCGGGTATCTGCGCGTCGTACCGGGCCGGCACGGCCTGGGTGCCGCGCAGCACCCGCGGGGTCCACTGCTCGTAGAT
This sequence comes from Streptomyces sp. NPDC020801, assembly GCF_044334385.1. Lineage (NCBI taxonomy): Bacteria > Bacillati > Actinomycetota > Actinomycetes > Kitasatosporales > Streptomycetaceae > Streptomyces > Streptomyces sp. NPDC020801. The sequence continues at coordinate 391,222 of NZ_JBIRST010000001.1, read as the reverse complement.
GCGCTGCCCGGTCGGATAGACGAAGGTCTGGGGCTGGCCCAGGACGTAGTAGAGGAACTCGTCGTTGTGGTTGAGCACCTTGCGGCCGGCGGCGAGGTACTCGGCCGGCTGGCGGGCGCCGAGCTCCTTGCCGGTCCAGTAGGCGACCTCGATGTCCTTGGCCGGCTGCACGGAGGTGTTGCGGAGGAAGCCGTCGTTCCAGGCGCGCGGGGTGCGGTCGTGGTTGCGGACGGTGGCGGCGCGGTCGTTCAGCCAGCCGGTGGTCAGGTCGGCGACGGTGCCGCCGGAGCCGTAGGCCTTCTGCGCGGCGGCGGCCAGCTGCGGATAGGACGCCTCGGGGTCGCGCACGGTCAGCGCCTGGTACTCGTCGCCGCCGAGGTGCCAGTAGCCGCCGGGGAAGACGTCCGCGTACTCGTCGATGAGGTCGTCGACGATCTGGGCGGACTGGTCCTTGGAGATGTCGATGGCGCCACGCGTCGGCACGCCCTGCGCGTTGCGCAGCTGCAGGTCGGGATGGGCGGCGATCACCGCGCCCAGATGGCCGGGCGAGTCGATCTCGGGCACGACGGTGATGTGCCGGCTGCCGGCGAGGTCGACCAGCTGCTTGACCTGCGCCTTGGTGAGGTGGTCCTTGGAGACGATCTCCGGATGCGTGTCGGACTGGATGCGGAAGCCCTGGTCGTCGGAGAAGTGCAGGCCGAGCTCGTTGTACTTCAGGTCGCCGAGCTCGCGTATGCGGTCCGCTATCCAGCCCGCCGTGTACGGCTTGCGCGCGATGTCCAGCATGAAGCCGCGCCGCGGCTTGGCCGGCGCGTCGTTGACCACGCCCTCCGGCGCGGTGCCGCCGCCGTGCACCTCCTGCTTGAGCGTGCGGGTGCCGTAGAAGACGCCCGCGTCGGCCGGCCCGCTGATCACCACCCGGCCGCCGCGCACGGTCATGCCGTACGACTCCGGGTTCCCGCCCTCGCCTCCGCTGAGCGCGAGGCGTACGTCCCCGGCGCGCACGTCGTTCTTCTGGCCCGCGTACGTCAGGCCGAGCTCACCGGCTATCAGCCTGCCCTCGTCGGCCAGGGACGCGTCGCTCACGACCACCCGCTCGCCGTGCGCCGGGCGCCAGCCGGGGCCGCGGGCCGCGGTGTGCGAGCGCACGGCGGGGATGGTGCGCGGCGCCTGGGACAGGGGGTAGCTGCGGGTGGGACTGGGGCTCGGAGTGGCGGCGGAGGAGGCCGTGGCGGCGGCGTCCGAGGTGCGCTGCGCCGAACCCGCCGGGGAGTCGTCGCCGCCGGAGGCCCATACGCCCAGGCCGACGCCGAGCCCGACCGTCACGGCGAACGCCCCGCCGGCCAGTGCCTGCCTGTGCTGCACCTTCTGCCTCGGAGCCCGGTGCCTGTGCTGACTCACGTCCCCAACCTAAGACCTGGACGCACGGCGTGCGTCCATCAGACGTTCCCAAACTCTCCCGTCCGAGTGAAATTCGGGCATCGACCGGACACGTCATGAGCACACCCGATAACGTAGCGGCACATCTCTCACAGCATCCCCTGCCGACACACACGGGACGCCCACAGGGGCCGTCACCGCATCCCACGCCGAGGACCCACGCTGCCCGCGCAGAACCTGGAGCACTTCAACACCGCCTCCCCCGACGAGGCCCACCGCACTCTCCTGACCTGCCTGCACAGCCCACGCTGGGCCCGACGGGTCGCCGACCACCGTCCCTACCCGGATCTGCCCGCGCTTCTCGCGGCGGCGGACGAGGCGGCGTACGACCTGCGACCGGCGGATCTGGCGGAGGCCCTGGCGGCGGAGTCGCTGCCGACGCTGCCCGACGACGCGTACTCGGCCGCCCACACGGCTCTCGCCGCCGCGCACGCCGCATACGAGAGCCGCTTCGGACACGTGTTCGTCATCTGTCTGGACGACGTCTCCCCCGGAGAGGCCCTCGACCGCCTGCTGGCGGCGATCCGATCACGATTGGCGAACGATCCCGAGGACGAACGGGTCGTGACGGCGGAGGAACTCCGGCGCCTCGCACGGGGACGGCTGGTACGCGCCACCCAGGGGCGGCACGCCCCCTCCGCGGGCGCCCCCCGCTAACCCGTCCGTGCACCTTTGAGTGCCAGTTTGATCACACGGGTAGGCCCCCCGTAAGCGTCGCGCCGACGCATGGATACGATGCTGGGGGCCGGTGGACCGTACCCGGCCGGGCCCGACCGACAGTGAAGCCGGCGCGGCCCTAATCCCCGCTCCCGGAGGGTTCTTCCGTGCCGGCTGGAACGCTGTACCGCGGCCGGGAAGGAATGTGGTCCTGGGTGGCTCACCGAGTCACCGGCGTCCTCATCTTCTTCTTCCTGTTCGTTCACGTGCTGGACACCGCACTCGTGCGTGTCTCCCCCGAGGACTACGACAAGGTCGTGTCCACGTACAAGACCCCCATCGTCGCGTGCCTGGAGTACGGCCTCGTCGCCGCCATCCTCTTCCACGCGCTCAACGGCCTGCGCGTCATCGCCGTCGACTTCTGGGCCAAGGGCGCGCGCTACCAGAAGCAGATGCTCTGGACCGTCGTCGGTGTCTGGGTCCTGCTCATGATCGGGGCGATCTACCCCGTCCTGGGCCACGCCGCTCGAGTTGTGTTCGGGAGCTGACGCACATGTCCACCACTGAAACCACCGCTTCCGGCGTCGGCCCGGTCGAGGGCGGCTCCTACAACGTCGACAACCCGGCGCCCTTCATCGAGGCCCCGCGCAAGCGCACCAAGAAGACCCCGAAGTCGACCCGGGGCAACTTCGAGCTGTACGGCTGGCTGTTCATGCGGCTGTCCGGCGTCGTCCTGGTCGTTCTGGTCCTCGGGCACCTGCTGATCCAGCTCGTGCTGGACGGCGGTGTCTCCAAGATCGGCTTCGCCTTCGTCGCGGGCCGCTGGGCCTCCCCCTGGTGGCAGGTCTGGGACCTGCTCATGCTGTGGCTGGCGATGCTGCACGGCTGCAACGGCCTGCGCACCGTCATCAACGACTACGCGGAGCGGGCGAACACCCGGCTGTGGCTGAAGGCGCTGCTGTACACCGCCACGGTGTGGACCATCCTCCTGGGCACGCTGGTGATCTTCACCTTCGACCCGAACATCCGCTAGGCCCCGGGACCGAGGTATTTCCTGATGAAGATCCACAAGTACGACACCGTCATCGTCGGCGCCGGTGGCGCCGGTATGCGTGCCGCCATCGAGGCGACCAAGCGCAGCCGCACCGCGGTCCTGACCAAGCTCTACCCCACCCGCTCCCACACGGGCGCCGCGCAGGGCGGCATGGCCGCCGCGCTGGCCAACGTGGAGGAGGACAACTGGGAGTGGCACACCTTCGACACGGTCAAGGGCGGTGACTACCTGGTCGACCAGGACGCCGCCGAGATCCTGGCGAAGGAGGCCATCGACTCCGTCCTCGACCTGGAGAAGATGGGCCTGCCGTTCAACCGCACCCCGAACGGCACCATCGACCAGCGCCGCTTCGGCGGTCACAGCCGCAACCACGGCGAGGCCCCGGTCCGCCGCTCCTGCTACGCGGCCGACCGCACCGGTCACATGATCCTCCAGACGCTGTACCAGAACTGCGTCAAGGAGGGCGTGGAGTTCTTCAACGAGTTCTACGTCCTGGACCAGCTGATCACCGAGGTCGACGGCGTCAAGCGCTCGGCCGGCGTGGTGGCGTACGAGCTGGCCACCGGCGAGATCCACCTCTTCCAGGCGAAGGCCGTGATCTACGCCTCGGGCGGCTGCGGCAAGTTCTTCCGGGTGACGTCCAACGCGCACACGCTGACCGGTGACGGCCAGGCCGCCGTGTACCGCCGGGGTCTGCCGCTGGAGGACATGGAGTTCTTCCAGTTCCACCCGACCGGCATCTGGCGCATGGGCATCCTCCTGACCGAGGGCGCCCGCGGTGAGGGCGGCATCCTCCGCAACAAGGACGGCGAGCGCTTCATGGAGAAGTACGCGCCGGTCATGAAGGACCTCGCCTCGCGTGACGTGGTGTCGCGCTCGATCTACACCGAGATCCGCGAGGGCCGCGGCTGCGGTCCCGAGGGCGACCACGTCTACCTGGACCTGACCCACCTGCCGCCGGAGCAGCTGGACGCCAAGCTGCCGGACATCACCGAGTTCGCGCGGACGTACCTCGGCATCGAGCCCTACACGGACCCGATCCCGATCCAGCCGACCGCGCACTACGCGATGGGCGGCATTCCGACCAACGTCCAGGGCGAGGTGCTCGCGGACAACACCACGGTCGTGCCGGGCCTGTACGCGGCCGGCGAGGTCGCCTGCGTGTCCGTGCACGGCGCCAACCGCCTGGGCACCAACTCCCTGCTGGACATCAACGTGTTCGGCAAGCGGGCCGGCATCGCGGCCGCGGAGTACGCGGCCAGGGCCGACTTCGTCGAGCTGCCGGAGGACCCCGAGTCCCTGGTGGTCGAGCAGATCGAGCGGCTGCGGACCTCCACCGGCACCGAGCGGGTGGCGGACATCCGCCGGGAGCTGCAGGAGACCATGGACGCCAACGTCATGGTGTTCCGCACCGAGCAGACGATCAAGACGGCGGTCGAGAAGATCGCCGAGCTGCGCGAGCGGTACAGGAACGTGGCGATCCAGGACAAGGGCAAGCGGTTCAACACGGACCTGCTGGAGGCCATCGAGCTGGGCAACCTGCTGGACCTGGCCGAGGTCATGGCGGTCTCCGCCCTGGCCCGCAAGGAGTCCCGCGGCGGTCACTACCGCGAGGACTACCCCAACCGCGACGACGTCAACTTCATGCGCCACACCATGGCGTACCGCGAGGTCGGCGCCGACGGGTCCGAAACCGTCCGTCTCGACTACAAGCCGGTCGTCCAGACCCGCTACCAGCCGATGGAGCGTAAGTACTGATGGCAACCCCTGTTCTGGACAAGGCCGAGGCGGAGGCCCAGGCCGCGTCCCCGTACATCACGGTCACCTTCCGCGTCCGCCGCTTCAACCCGGAGATCTCGGCCGAGGCCACCTGGGAAGACTTCCAGCTGGAGATCGACCCCAAGGAGCGCGTCCTCGACGGCCTCCACAAGATCAAGTGGGACCTGGACGGCACCCTCACCTTCCGTCGCTCCTGCGCCCACGGCATCTGCGGCTCGGACGCCATGCGGATCAACGGCAAGAACCGCCTGGCCTGCAAGACGCTGATCAAGGACATCAACCCCGAGAAGCCGATCACGGTCGAGCCCATAAAGGGCCTGACGGTCCTGAAGGACCTGGTCGTGGACATGGAGCCGTTCTTCCAGGCGTACCGGGACGTGATGCCCTTCCTGATCACGAAGGACACCAACGAGCCGACGCGCGAGCGCCTGCAGTCGGCCGAGGACCGCGAGCGCTTCGACGACACGACGAAGTGCATCCTGTGCGCGGCCTGCACGTCCTCGTGCCCGGTGTTCTGGAACGACGGCCAGTACTTCGGCCCGGCGGCCATCGTCAACGCCCACCGCTTCATCTTCGACTCGCGTGACGAGGCCGGTGAGCAGCGCCTGGAGATCCTCAACGACAAGGACGGCGTCTGGCGCTGCCGCACCACCTTCAACTGCACCGACGCCTGCCCCCGCGGCATCGAGGTCACGAAGGCGATCGCCGAGGTCAAGCGCGCGCTGATCACGCGCCGCTTCTGAGCCCGGCCCCGCCGCAACGACGACGCGGACCCCGCACCGGCTGCCGGCCGGTGCGGGGTCCGCGTCGTTGCGGGGTCCGCGTCGTTGCGGGGTCCGCGTCGTTGCGGGGTCCGCGTCGTTGCGGGGTCCGCGTCGTTGCGCGGTTCCGCGCCGGTACGCGCCTAATATCTGATGGCATGTCAGATGACGAATCGTACGAGCTGCTCGGGTTCGACAACGTGCTGCTGTCCGTGGGGGACCTCGGTGAGGCCGTGGGGTTCTACGAACGCGCCGGGTTCGTGGTGGGGTTCCGGCTGGACGAGGCCGGGATCGCGGGGCTGAAGGTCGGGGGCGAGGCGCCGGGGATCCTGCTGAGGAAGGAGGAGGCGCTCGGGCACCGGCCACCGCCCTGGCTCACCCCGCGTGTATGGCTGGAGGTCGCCGACGCGCGGGCGGCGGCGCGGGAGCTGAGGGCGGCCGGGATCGAACTGCTCGACGAGCCGTACTCAGGGGCGACCGGCTGGACGGTCGAGATCGCCGATCCCTGGGGGAACGTCATCGGCTTCACCGACTACGGCAAGCGGCCGGAGCTGGGGCGCCGCCCCTGAGCCGGGCGTCGTGCGGCGCCGTCGAGTACTGCCCGTCCGGCCGTGACGGCGGCGTCCGCCCCACTGGCTAGGCTCTCTGCGTGCCCGCGAAGAACGACGAGAACGACCCGAACGACGAGAACGACCCGAACGACCCGAACGACCCGAACGACCCGAACGACCCGAACAACGAGAACCACGGGAACCACGGGAACGCCGACGGCCCCGGTGAGGGCGTGGCCCCGGCTCCGGCCCCGAGCAAGTCCGAGCAGACCCGCGCCCTCATCCTGGAGACGGCCATGCGGCTGTTCCAGGAGCGCGGCTACGACAAGACGACCATGCGGGCCATCGCCAGGGAGGCCGGGGTCTCCGTCGGCAACGCGTACTACTACTTCGAGGGCAAGGAACACCTGATCCAGGGCTTCTACGACCGGATCGCCGCCGAGCACCGGGAGGCGGTCCGGGAGGTCCTGGCCACGGAGACCGACCTCGAGGCGCGGCTGGCCGGCGTGCTGAAGGCCTGGCTGGACATCGCCACGCCGTACCACGAGTTCGCGGTGCAGTTCTTCAAGAACGCCGCCGATCCCGACAGCCCGCTCAGCCCCTTCTCCCCGGAGTCCGAGCACGCGCGCCTGGCGGCCATCAGCGTCCACAAGCAGGTGCTGTACGGGGCGAGGACCAAGGTGCCGGAGGAGCTGCGGGAGGTACTGCCCGAGCTGATGTGGCTCGCGCAGATGGGGCTCGTGCTGTACTGGGTCTTCGACCGCATCGAGGGGCGCGAGCGCAGCTACCGGCTGGCCGAGCGGGGAGCGCGGCTCACCGCTCGGGGGGTGTCACTGGCCCGGTTCCGGGTGCTGCGGCCACTGGTGCACGAGGTCCACGAGTTGTTCACGGACTTCCTGCCGGGGATGACCAGGGTGCTGCCGGATCCGGCGGGCAAGGGGCGGCGGGCCGGGGCAGGGTGATCGCTTTCGGGTGGACACCAGCCCATGGGAGGCGCGTGATGTCCAGGCGTGGTCCGGCGAGTCCGGCTCTGGCCACCCGAAATGGCGAACCCGGAATTCGCGGTTCCCGACCCCACCGGAGACGATTACGCGAGCAGCGCGTTCACGCCCCCGGTGAAGTCGTGACGCTGCCCGACTCCATCGGCGCCAGGGTCGGCCTCGATGCGGATCAGATCCTCAAAGCCGGTCTGCAGAGGATTGATTGATCTCGTCCACCTCGCCCTCCACCAGCTCCACGTCGTACACCATCGGCCCGTCCGCCACCCGCACGTGCCGTGCCCGGGCGCCGTACGCCGATGCCGTGGCCGCCAGCAGATAGGTGCCCGGCGCCGGGACCGAGACGACGTAGGAGCCGTCGGCCAGGGACGTCACCCGGTCCAGCTGCCGCCCGCCCTTGGTCAGCAGGGTCACCGACGCGCCGTCGACCGGCTCGCCCTCGGCGGTGCGGATGAAACCGTGGACGACCGACGCGGGGCCGGTCCGCTCCACGGTGACCGCCTCAGCCCGCTCAGCCGCCTCGGCCTCCTCCGCCGGCTCCACCGCCAGATGCGGCAGCCGCCTCTCCAGCCACCCCGGCAGCCACCAGTTGGACCGCCCCAGCAGGTGCATCGCGGCCGGTACCAGCGCCGTACGCAGGATGAACGCGTCCAGGGCGACCGCAGCCGCCAGGCCGACGCCCGCCGTCGCGGCGCCGTTGTCGCCGCTGAGCACGAACGCCAGGAAGACACAGACCATGATGAGGGCCGCGGAGTTGATGACCCGGCTGGTCTCGGCGAGGCCGACGCGGACGGCGCGGGCGTTGTCCTTCGTGTGCACCCATTCCTCGTGCATACGGCTGACCAGGAACACCTGGTAGTCCATCGACAGGCCGAACAGCAACGACAGCATGATCACCGGCAGGAAGGCGTTGATCGGGCCCTCCTTGCCGAGGCCGAGCAGGTCCAGGCCCCAGCCCCACTGGAAGATCGCCACGAGGACGCCGAAGGAGGCCGCGGCGGCGATCAGGTTCATCACGGCGGCCGTCAGCGGCACCACCAGGGAGCGGAAGGCGACCAGCAGGAGCAGGAAGCCGAGGCCGACGATGGTGGCGACGAAGTAGGGCAGCCGGTCGCCGGTGACGGAGGCGAAGTCCTTGGAGACCGCGGTGACACCGCCGACGTGGCCCTGCGCCCCGGCCTGCGGGATCACCCTGTCCCGCAGGGTGTCGATGAGTTCGTCGGTCTGCCGGGACTGGGGTGAGGTGGTCGGGACGACCTGAACCACCGTCACCCCGTGCTGGGGCGGCAGGGCGACGGCCCGGGCGACGCCCGAGGTGGCCCGGATGTCCTTGACCAGGGTGGTGGTGTCGCCGCTGACGGTGACGACCTGGAGGGGGCCGTTGAAGCCGGGGCCGAAGCCCTCGGCGAGCAGGTCATAGGCCTTGCGGGTGGTCGTGGAGGGCTGGTCGTTGCCCTGGTCGACGGCGCCGAGGCGCAGCGACAGCACGGGCAGCGCGAGGACGGCCATGACGACGACGGCGAGGGCGGCGACGGTACGGGGACGCTGCTGCACCTTGGCCGACCAGCGGGCCGCGGGGCCGCTCGCCCGCTCCTGCTCGGGGCCGCCCGCGGCCAGCTTCCGCCGCTGCCGGCGGCTGAGCACGCGCGGGCCGAGGAAGCCGAGCAGCGCGGGCAGCAGGGTGGTGGCCGCCAGCACGCTCAGCACGACGGTGAGGGAGGTGCCGATGACCACGCCGTCCAGGAAGCGCAGATTCGTCACCAGCATTCCGGCGAGCGCGATGCACACCGTGCCGCCCGCGAACAGCACCGCCCGGCCTGAGGTGTTGAGGGCGGTGACCGCCGACTCCTCGGGTTCGGCGCCGCGCAGGATGCCGCGCCGGTGCCGGGTGACGATGAACAGCGCGTAGTCGATGCCGACGCCGAGCCCGATCAGGGAGGACAGCAGCGGGGCGAGGTCGGGGATGTCGGTGGTGTGACTGAGGAGCTGGACGGAGAGGATGCCCGTGCCGACCCCGAAGACGGCCACGCAGATCGGCAGCAGCATCGCGAACAGCGAACCGAACGCCAGGAACAGCACGACCGCCGCGGCCACCAGGCCGACCATCTCGGCCAGACCCTGGGGCGGCTGCTGCACCCGCTGGATCGCCTGGCCGCCCAGCTCGACCTCCAGGCCGCTCTGTCCGGCCCCCCGGGCGGTGTCGACGACGTGCTGCACCAGATCCTTGGGCACGGCGTTCGCCCGCTCGGTGAAGGTGATCTGCGCGTACGCGATCCGTCCGTCCCGGCTGATCTGCGCCGCGCCCTGGGGGCCCGCGTAGGGGCCGGCGACGTCGCCGACGCCCTTCATCCTCGCGATCCGCGCCAGCGCGGGCTGGATCCGGGACCGTACGGCCTCGTCCCTGACCGTGCCCCGGCCGACCTTCCACACCACCGTGTCGGTGTCTCCGGCGCGGGCCGGGAAGGCCTTCTCCATCAGGTCGTACGCGCGCTTGGAGTCCGTGTTGGGGAGGGAGAACTCGTTCGCGTAGTCCGTACCCGTGTACGAGGCCCCAACTCCCAGCCCCAGCAAAGCCCCCACCCACACCAACAGGACCACCAGCCGGTGCCGGTAGCACCACCGAGCCAATGCCGCCACGCTTCAACACTCCTTCGTCGCTCGCCGGTCGGTCCCCCAGGTCCTGGGCACCAGCATGCTCGACGGCACGCGCGTGGAAGGGGCGCCGCCGGTGACTCTCAAGGAACTCCAAAGCGGGGGCGGCCCCGGCCGCCGGTGGTCCCGCCGATACTGGTGACATGACGACGGCTCCAGGAACCGTGCTGGTGGTGGAGGACGAGCCGAGCATCGCGGACGTCCTGGCGATCGCCCTGCGCTACCACCGCTTCGAGGTGATGACGGCGGGCACCGTCCGCGAGGCCCTCGCGCTCGCCGAGAGCACCCTCCCCCCTGCTCGAGGCTCCGCCCGAGCCGGGGGGACCCCCATCGACGTGGCTCTGCTCGATGTGATGCTCCCGGACGGCGACGGCCGGGGGCTCGGCCGCGAACTGCGGGCGCGGCGGCCGGATCTGGCGCTGATCTTCCTCACGGCCCGCGACTCGCCGGCCGAGATCGTCGGCGCCCTCGGCTTCGGCGACGACTACATCACCAAGCCGTTCAACATCGACGAGGTCGTCGCCCGGATCACCGCCGTGCTGCGCCGTACCCGGCCGGCCGACGTCCTCCCGCAGCGCCCGCCGCTGCGCTACGGCGACCTGGAGCTGGACGAGACGACGTACTCGGTGCACCGCGCGGGCCGGACGGTCGAGCTCACCCCCACCGAGTACGCCCTGCTGCGTTTCCTGGTGCGCAACGGCGGGCGGATCGTGCCCAAGGAGCAACTCCTGCGTCACGTCTGGCAGTACGAGCACACACCGCCCGAGTCGACCGTCGTCGAGACCTACATCAGCTATCTGCGCCGCAAGCTGGACACGCTCGGGCCCCCGGTGATCACCACCCGGCGCGGCGTGGGATACGGGCTGGCGTGAGGGCGGCCGGGTCGCGTGCGCCGCGCCGCCGGCACGGCATCCACTCCCTGCGCGGCAAACTGACCCTGGCGAACGTCGGACTGCTCGCGGTGGGCATCGTGACGGCGACGGCCGTGAGCCTGATGGGGATGCGGCACTACGTGCTGGCGCAGATCGACACCCAGCTGGCCAAGACGCGTGAGTCGCTGAGCCATTCGCGGCTGACCATGCGGCAGGTCGACTCGCTGGCCGCGCTGTCCCTGGTCCGGGACCGGTTCGTGCAGCCCACGAGCCAGCGGTCGCGGCCCGACTCGGTCTTCACCGCCGTCGACGGCGGCGGCCGGCCGATCGCCATCGCGGGTTTCGCGCCGAGCGACACCCAGAGCGCGCTGGCCGCGGGGGCCGGCGATCCCCGCGTTCTGGCCGCCGACAGCACCCCGCACGAGGTCACCGTGCACGGCGCCGCCTACCGGGCGTCCGCCGCCCGCCTCGCCGACGGCAACTACATCGTGTTCGCCACCTCGACCGACGTCCTGCACAAGGGCGTCGGCAAGGCCCTCAAGCTCGACCTCGCCGTGGGCACGCTGCTGCTGGCACTGCTGGCCTGCCTGACGATGTTCTCCGTGCGGCGCCGGATGCGGCCGCTGGAGGACATGGTGGAGACCTCCTCGGCCATAGCCGAGGGCGACCTGACCCGCCGGGTGCCCTCCAGCCACCATCCGACGCAGGAGGTCGAGCAGTTGCGGGTCGCGCTGAACTCGATGCTGCACCAGGTGGAGTCGGCGTACCGCACGCGCGAGCGCAGCGCGTCCCAGCTGCGCCGCTTCGTCGCCGACGCCTCGCACGAGCTGCGCACCCCGCTGTCCGCGATACGCGGCTATCTCCAGCTGTACGACAAGGGGATGCTGACCGAGCCGGCCGAGCGCAGGCGCGCCTGGGACCGGGTGAACGCCGAGGTGGACCGCATGGGGCGGCTCGTCGACGAGCTGCTCACCCTCGCCCGCCTCGACCAGCGGCCGGAACTGCGCTTCAGGAACGTCGACGTCAGCCGTCTGGTGCGCGACGCGGCGCAGGACCTGCGCGCGCAGCAGCCGGAGCGGCCCCTGACGGTCGACGCGGACGGCGCCCTGCTCGTGCACGCCGACGAGTCGGGGTTGCGGCAGGTGCTCGGCAACCTGGTGACCAACGTCCGCGTCCACACGCCCGCCGACGTCCCGGTGCGGCTGTGGGTGGAGCGCGCCGACGGGGCGGTACGGCTGTGTGTCGCGGACCAGGGACCCGGGCTGGCCGAGGAGGACGCGGCGCGGGTCTTCGACCGCTTCTTCCGCGCGGGCGGCGGCACGGGCAGCGGCCTCGGCATGGCCATCGTGCAGGCGGTCGTCGAGGCCCACGCCGGCGAGGTCACCGTCCGCACGGCCCCGGGCGAGGGCCTGGCGGTGACGGTCACCCTGCCGGGCGCGGCCGGGGCGGTGGCAGTGGCGTAACGCGGGTGCGGGGGGCGGTGGCACAGGTGCCGGGGGAGGCGAGCACGGGTACGGGGGTCCGGGGGGCGTGGGACGGGTCCGGGGGTCCGGGGGTCCGGGGGGCGTGGGACGGGTACCGGCGACGCAGCGCCGGTAGGGGGGAATGGCACCGGCGCCGGGGCGTGGGACCGGGACCGGTGCCGGCGCGAGGCACGGGGCGAGGCACGGTACGGCTGTTGTGCTGGGCGGGCCGGGCGTTCGCGCGCGCAGGAGCGGCCGGGGCGGGCGGCCCACGCACACGGGGGCGGCGGGAGCCGGGCGGCCCGTGCCGGGACCGCCCGTCGTGCCCGGTGTCAGATCCTGGCGAGTTTCCACAGGCGGAAGACGCCTGTGCCGTCGGACAGGTACTGACCGCCGCCGACGTCCTCGGTGCTGACGACGTACTCCTTCTGCTGCCACAGCGGGATCAGGGGGACGTCGTCCGCCACGTCCGACTGCAGCGTGCGGAAGTCGGCGGCCACGCGGCTGCGGTCGGCGTACTGCTGGCTGTCGAGGATGAGGTGGTCGACGCCCTTGTTGCTGTAGCCGGTGCTCATGGTGCTGCCGGTGCCGACCAGTGGCGCGCCGAAGGTGTCCGGGTCCGGGTAGTCGGCGACCCAGCCGACCGCGTACGCGTCGAGCTTGCCGCCCGCCCACCGCTTCTGGAAGTCGGTCCACTCGTAGGCCTTGACGTCGACCTTGAACAGGCCGCTCGCCTCCAGCTGCCGCTTGAGCTCCGTGGCCTCCTCGGCGGCCGCGCCGCGGCCCCTGCCGTAGCCGTAGGTGAAGCGCACCGGGAGCGACACGCCGGCCTCGGTCAGCAGTGCCCGCGCCCGCTTGGCGCTCTGCGCCGGGTAGCTGTCGAAGAAGGACGTCGTGTGCCCGGTGATGCCGGCCGGGACCAGCGAGTACAGCGGGTCGACGGTGCCGTCGTACACGGTGGTGGCCAGCTGCTCGCGGTTGATCAGCCAGGCGATGGCCCGCCGGACGCGGACGTCGTGCAGCGGTGAGGAGGCACGGGTGTTGAGGTAGAGGTTGCGGGTCTCGGAGCTGTCGGACTCCGACACGCGCAGGTCGGGGTCGCTGGGGTTGAGCGCGGCGAGGATCTCGGGGGTCAGCGTGCGGGTGGCGACCTCGACCTGCTTGTCCTGCCAGGCCTTGTCGAGCGCCTCGCCGTCGGCGTAGTACCGCAGCTCGGCCGGCCGGCCGGTGCCGGTGACGGCGCCCTTGTAGGAGCCGTTCGGCGCCAGCACCGCGCTCTTGTCCTTGGTGTATCCGGTCAGTTCGTACGGGCCCGTGCCGTCGACCTCGGTACCGGTGCGCAGCGCGTTCCTCGGGTAGCGGGTGCTGTCCACGATGGAGCCGGCCCCGGTGGCCACCTTGAACGGGAAGGTGGCGTCCGGCGTCGACAGGTGGAAGGTCACCGTCATGCCGTCGGCGGACACCGAGCCCAGGGTGGACAGCAGCGACGCCGGGCCGACATCGGAGTTGATCTTCTTGACCCGGTCGAAGGAGTACTTCACGTCCTCGGCGGTCATCGTGCGGCCGCCCGGGAACTTCAGGCCGTCGCGCAGCTCACAGCGGTAGGTGCGCAGCCCGGTGCCCTCGAAGCCGCAACTCCTGGCCGCGTCCGGCACGGGCGTGGCGCCGTCCGGCTCGAAGGTCAGCAGTGACTGGAAGACGTTGCTGAACAGGGCCCAGGAACCGGCGTCGTAGGCTCCGGCCGGGTCCAGCGAGGTGACGGCGTCCGTGGTACCGACCGTGATCGTCTTGTTCTTGTCGCCCTGCGACGGCAGCAGTTGCCAGCCGCCCACGCCGACGACGGCCAGTACCAGCAGCGACAGAAGAATCCGCATGCGAATCGATCGCATCGGCGATGCCCTCCCCAAGCCCTTCACAGGCCCTGTGCGCATGCCACCCCCCTGAGTGGCGCCGACACCTAATCACAGGTCTTTCACCCGGGGAAGAGGGATCTGGAGAGGTTGAAAAGAAGTTACGGAGAATTGTTCTCGCTTTGTTTCACAGGATGTTCTCAGCCGACTCCCAGGAGGGCGGCGACCATCCCTGTTCACGCCTGTTTGGAAACGAGCCGGATCACAGTGATGTCGGACGGCGCGCCCACCCGCGTGGGCGGCCCCCACGCACCGGCGCCGCGGCTGACGTACAGCTGGGTGTCGCCGTAGCGCTCCAGGCCCGCGACGGTCGGGTTGGCGGCGGCCGCGATGAGGTTGCCGGGCCACAGCTGCCCGCCGTGGGTGTGACCGGAGAGCTGGAGGTCCACGCCGTGCCGGACGGCCTCGTGGATCTGCACCGGCTGGTGGGCGAGCAGCACGCACGCGCGTGCCGTGTCCCGGTCGCCGAGCGCCCGGCCGAAGTCGGGGCCCTGCCCCTCGCTCTCGCCCTGCAGGTCGTTGACGCCGGCGAGGTCGAAGCCGGGCAGCTCGGTGCGGGCGTTCTCCAGCGGGTGCAGGCCGAGCAGCCGCACCTCCTCGACCCACTGCTCGGCGCCGGAGAAGTACTCGTGGTTGCCGGTGACGAAGTACGCGCCGTGCCGGGCCCTGAGCTGCGCGAGCGGTGCCGCGGCCGGCCCGAGGTCTTTGACGCTGCCGTCCACCAGGTCGCCGACGACCGCGATGAGGTCGGGCCGGGTGGCGTTGATGGTGTCGACGACCTTCTGCGCGAAGCCGCGGCCCAGGATCGGCCCGAGGTGGATGTCACTGACGACGGCGATCCGGAAACCGTCCGCGGAGCGCGGGAGTTTGGCGAGCGGCACGGTGACCCGCTTCACCCGGGGCCCGCGCAGCACCCCGTACGTCCCGTAGCCCACGGTCCCGACGGCGGCCGTGGCGGCCGCCCCGCCGACGACCCGGGAGACGAAGACCCGGCGGGACGGGGCGGCGAGCGCGGTGGCGGGCGTGGGCGCGGCGGGTGACACGGTTGACGCGGGCGGTACCGGGGCCGGGGAGGAGGCGGACGTCCGGCCGAACGCCGTCCGGGGCTCCGGGGCGGACGTCCGCCCGGGCGCCGTCCGGAGCTCCGGGCCGGAGGTTCCCGTGACGGCCGCCGGTACGGGGGGCTCCGGCGGTGCGTCCGCGGCGGCGGTATCCGGTCGCATCCGCCGGGCCCGTCGCTCCACCAGGCGGCGCAGCAGCGGGCGTACGGCCTCCCCGGCCACCACCCCCAGGAGCAGGTAGATCGACAGCGCCAGCCACAGGAAGCCGGGCCAGGCCAGAGTGCGCTGGAGCCAGAAGGGGGCGCCGGCGCGCTCGGCGACGAGGGCCGCGACGGCCAGCACCCAGCCACCGGCGATCAGCGCCGCGCCACCGCGCCGCGCCCACCCCGGGCCCCGGGTCGTGTCGCGGAACAGGCGGCGCCACACGTACCAGTTGGCCGCCACGACGGCGGCCAGTACGAGCAGTGCCACGAACACGAAGACGACCACCATGCTGCCCGCCCCTTCCGTCCGCCGCGCGGGATGTCCGGAACGCTATGTCGTCCGGCGCAGTGCGCGCAGTCCGCGCAACCCGACGCCTCCGATGATCGTCCCCAATACGAAGGAGACGACGGCCAGCGCCAGGTGCACCCAGAAGTACGCCGTCGGCTGCCCGTGGTCGAACGCGAGCCCGCTGCTGTCCTTGACGAGATTCTTGACGAAAGTGACCCAGATGACCCAGCTCCACACCCCGAAGGCGAGCAGGAACCAGGAGAGGGGGCGGCTGAGCTTCATGGGTTCAGTATCGCTGCCGGGCGTCCGCCTCCGTGTCCGGGGTGGGAGGGCGGACGGGACTCCGATGTCCACGGCAGGTACGTTTCCGACCGTGCCCGCAACTCTGCAGACCGCCAGGCGATCCCTATTGGTCACTTCCGCCGCCCTGTTGTCCGTTTCACTGACCGCGCCCGCCGCCCTCGCGGCACCGGCCCCGAAGACGAGTCCGTCGGCCACTCCCCCGGCGCACATGTCCGGCGTGGGCGGCGCCCGTCTGGGCCGGGCCGGCACGCAGGTCAATCCGGCCGGCGGCGTACCCGTGCTGCCGAAGGACCTCACCGGGCGCTCCTGGATCGTGGCCGACGCCGAGTCCGGCCAGGTGCTCGCCGCACACAACGCGCACTGGCGGCTGCCCCCGGCCAGCACGCTGAAGATGCTGTTCGCGGACACGGTGCTGCCGAAGTTCCCCAAGTCGCAGACCCACAAGGTGGCCGTGACCGACCTGGCCGGGATGGGCGCCGGCTCCAGCCTGGTGGGGATAAAGGAGAACGAGACCTACACGGTGCACGACCTGTGGCTGGGCGTCTTCCTGCGCTCCGGCAACGACGCCGTGCACGTGCTGTCCGCGATGAACGGCGGCGTCGCGCAGACCGTCAAGGACATGAACGCGCACGCCCAGGACCTGCAGGCACTGGACACCCACGTGGTGACCCCGGACGGCTACGACGCCGACGGGCAGCTCTCCTCGGCCTACGACCTGACCCTGTTCGCCCGCTCCGGGCTGCAGAAGAAGGACTTCCGGGAGTACTGCTCGACCGTGCGGGCATCCTTCCCGGGCGAGACAAAGAAGGACAAGAAGGGCAAATCCTCCCGCAGTTCCTTCGAGATCCAGAACACCGACCGGCTGCTGAGCGGCGACTACGACATCTCCGTGTACCAGGGCATCGCGGGCGTGAAGAACGGCAACACCACCAACGCGGGCGCCACCTTCACCGGCGTTGCCGAGCGGAACGGCCGGGTGCTGCTCGTCACCGTGATGAACCCGGAGAAGAAGGAGCACAACGAGGTCTACCGGGAGACCGCCAAGCTGTTCGACTGGGGCTTCAAGGCGGCCGGCAAGGTGCAGCCGGTGGGTGAGCTGGTGCCGCCGAAGAACGCGGTCCAGCCGGGCGCGAAGCCCTCGTCCGGCCAGGCGGGCGGCGGGGAGGGCGGTTCGTCGTCCGGTCCCGTGGCGGGCGCCTCCGTCAAGGGCGGCTCCGGCGGCGCCGGGATCGCCCTGGGGATCGCCGGCGGAGTGCTGGCGCTGCTCGGGGCCGGGGCGTTCCTGGTCAACCGCCGCTGGCCGCTGCCGGATCTGGTGCGCCGCCGGAGCCGTCCGTGACGTCCGCCCGCTTGCTGCCCGTCGCCGTCCAGGCGGCGCAGTACAGCACCAGCTTGGACGTGAAGTTGATCCACAGCAGCAGGGCGACGGGGACACCGAAGGCGCCGTACATGCTCTTGGCCGCCACGCCCTGGACGTAGCCGCTCAGCAGCAGCTTCAGCAGCTCGAAGCCGACCGCGCCGAGCAGCGCGGCGACCAGCAGACGGTGGCGCGGCGGCTCGACGCCGGGCAGCAGGGTGAGGACGTACAACAGGACCAGGAAGTCGGCGAGTACGGCGACGGCGAAGGCGATGATCCGCAACAGCAGGCTGCCCCAGCCTTGTTCGTCGAGGCCGGCCTGCCGGGAGGTCCAGCCGACCGCGGCCGAGGCGATGGTGGAGACGGCGAGCGTGACGAGCACCGCGCCGCCGAAGCCGACGAGGATGCCGCCGTCCTTGACCTTGCTCAGCAGCGGGTTCTCCTCGGGGTCGGGCAGCTCCCACACCGCCCGCAGACAGTCCCGGACCTGACCGACCCAGCCGATGCCCGTCAGCAGCAGGGCGGCGCCCGCGATGACGCCGACGGTGCCGGCGTTCTGCACCAGAGTGCTGATGTCCAGCTGCTGGCCGAGGCCCGGGAACTGCTGCTCGATCTTGTTCTGGAGCGTGTGCTGCTGCTCGGTGCTGAGCGTGGCGGCGCCGATCGCGGCGCCCACCGTCAGCAGCGGGAAGAGCGCGACGAAGCTGATGAACGTCATGGCCGCGGCCAGCCGCGTCCACTTCACCCGGTCCAGACGCTCGTACGAGCGCCAGGCGTGCGTGAGCATCAGGCGCGCCAGCCACGGGCCGACGACGGGGAGTTTCTTCAGCCAGTCCACGATCACAACGTGCCCGCTGTACGACCGTGTCAACACAGCGTTTCTGCGACAAAAAGCCCAAAAGGGGGCGATACAGTCGTCTGTCGTGAAGGACGCCCCCGGACTGCCCCGTCTCGCCCGTCTCGACCGCCTCACTCCTCTCGACCGTCTCGACCGTCTCCCCCGGTCCCTGCTCGTCCTCGGCGGCACGTCCGAGATCGCGCTGGCCACCGCGCGCCGCCTGATCGCCCGCCGCACCCGCACGGTGTGGCTGGCGGGCCGCCCCTCGGCCGCCCTGGAGGAGGCCGCCGCCCAGCTGCGCACCCTGGGCGCCCAGGTACACACCGTCGCCTTCGACGCGCTCGACATCGAGGGCCACGAGGCCGCGCTGGGCAAGGTGTTCGCCGAGGGTGACATCGACATGGTCCTGCTGGCCTTCGGCGTGCTCGGCGACCAGGCCTACGACGAGCGGGAGCCGCTGAACGCGGTGCGGGTCGCGCAGACCAACTACACCGGCGCGGTGTCCTGCGCCCTGGTGGCCGCGCGGGAGTTGCAGAACCAGGGGCACGGCTCGCTCGTGGTGCTCTCCTCGGTGGCCGGCGAACGGGCCCGCCGCGCGGACTTCATCTACGGTTCCAGCAAGGCGGGCCTGGACACCTTCGCGCAGGGCCTGGGTGACGCGCTGCACGGCACCGGGGTGCACGTCATGGTCGTACGGCCCGGATTCGTGCGGTCGAGAGCGACGGCCGGCCGTGCGCCGGAGCCGTTCGCGAGCACGCCCCAAGAGGTCGCCACGGCCGTCGAACTGGGCCTGCGGCGGCACTCGGAGACGGTGTGGGTACCGGGGGTGCTGCGGCTGGTGACGGCTGCGGTGCGGCATCTGCCGCGGGCGGTGTTCCGGCGGCTGCCGCTGTAGTGGGCCGCCGGCTGCCCCTGCGGTCCCCGGTTCCTCCGGTCCCCACGGTTCCCGCAGAGCCCTAACGGGCGGGCAGCGTGCCGCGGTCCACCGGGGCGGCCTGCGGGGGCACCACCGCGCAGCCGCCGAAGGTGAACTCCCGCAGCTGGCGCCAGACTCCGTCGGGACCCTGCTCGTGCAGGGCGAAGCCCGTGCACGGCCACTCGGCCGTGTAGTCGGCGAGCTCCTCGAAGGCACGGTCCATCGCCGCGTCCTCGATGCCGTGCGCCACCGTGACGTGCGGGTGGTAGGGGAACTGGAGTTCGCGCGCCACCGGACCGGAGGCGTCGCGGACCTGCTTCTGCAGCCATGTGCACGCCTCGGCGCCCTCGACGACCCGGACGTAAACCACCGGCGACAGCGGCCGGAAGGTGTCCGTGCCGGACAGCCGCATCATGAAGGGGCGTCCGGCCGTGGCCACCTCGGTCAGGTGCGCCTCGATGGCCGGCAGGTCGGCGGAGTCGACCTCGGTCGGCGGCAGCAGGGTGACGTGCGTGGGGATTCCGTGAGCCGCGGCGTCGCCGAAGCCCGCGCGCCGCTCCTGGAGCAGGCTGCCGTGGGGCTCCGGGACCGCGATCGACACGCCGATCGTTACGGTCCCCACGTCGTCTCCTGTCGTCGTGCCGAATGGGTCGTCTGTTTCGTTCTCGGTCGTTTGGCCGTTTCGTCACCGCCGTCCGGCTTCGACTGTACGACCACGGCCGTGTTGTGGGCAGGCGCAGGCACAGTGATGTGCAGCGCTCTGCCCCGGTAGGTGTGTGCGGTGGTGCGCCTCAGTGCTTGGCGGGCAGGAAGCCCACCCGGGCGTACGCCTGGGAGAGCGTCTCCGCGGCGACCGTGCGCGCCTTCTCCGCGCCCTTGGCCAGGATCGAGTCCAGCGTCTCGGGGTCGTCCAGATAGCTCTGGGTGCGCTCCCGGAACGGCGTCACGAACTCGACCATGACCTCGGCGAGGTCCGTCTTGAGCGCACCGTAGCCCTTGCCGGCGTACTTCTCCTCCAGTTCATCGATACCCGCACCCGTCAGGGTCGAGTAGATGGACAGGAGGTTGCTCACGCCGGGCTTGGTCTGAAGGTCGTACCGGATGACGGTGTCGGTGTCGGTGACCGCGCTCTTGACCTTCTTGGCCGTCGCCCTCGGCTCGTCGAGGAGGTTGATCAGGCCCTTCGGCGTGGACGCCGACTTGCTCATCTTGACCGCCGGGTCCTGCAGGTCGTAGATCTTCGCCGTCTCCTTGAGGATGTAGGGCTTGGGGACGGTGAAGGTCCGGCCGAAGCGGCCGTTGAAGCGCTCGGCGAGATCGCGGGTGAGCTCGATGTGCTGGCGCTGGTCCTCGCCGACCGGCACCTCGTTGGCCTGGTACAGCAGGATGTCGGCGACCTGGAGGATCGGGTACGTGAACAGGCCGACCGACGCCCGTTCGGCGCCCTGCTTGGCGGACTTGTCCTTGAACTGGGTCATCCGGGAGGCCTCACCGAACCCGGTGAGGCAGTTCATGACCCAGGCGAGCTGGGCGTGCTCGGGGACGTGGCTCTGGACGAAGAGCGTGCAGCGCTCCGGGTCGAGCCCGGCGGCCAGCAGCTGGGCGGCGGCGAGCCGGGTGTTGGCGCGCAGCTCCGCCGGGTCCTGCGGCACCGTGATCGCGTGCAGGTCGACGACCATGTAGAACGCGTCGTGGGTCTCCTGCAGGGCCACCCACTGGCGGACGGCGCCGAGGTAGTTGCCGAGGTGGAACGAGCCTGCGGTGGGCTGGATTCCGGAGAGCACGCGAGGTCGGTCTGAGGCCATGTTCACCATTCTCTCAGGTGTCGGGCCCCGATCCGGAACTGGCCGGAAACAGGCGGGATGCGATCCGTCCCCAGTCGTGTGACAGACGCACGGCGGCCCGGCCTCAGGCCGGGCCGCCGTGGGATGTACCGGGGGTGGTGCGGGGTGCCGTGCGGGCTGCCGGAGGTGCAGGCGTCAGCCGAGGTCGATCTCCGGGTACAGCGGGAAGCCCGCCACCAGGTCCGTCGCCCGGCGGGAGATCTCGTCCGCGATCTTCGGGTCGAGGATGTGCTGGGCCTTGGAGGGGGCGCCCTTGCTGGTGGTGCCGGGCTCGGTGGTCGTCAGGACGCGGTCGATGAGGCCGGCGACCTCGTCCATCTCGGCGGTGCCCAGGCCCCGGGTGGTCAGGGCGGGCGTGCCGATGCGGATGCCGGAGGTGTACCAGGCGCCGTTGGGGTCGGCCGGGATCGCGTTGCGGTTGGTGACGATGCCGGACTCGAGGAGGGCGGCCTCGGCCTGGCGGCCGGTGAGGCCGTAGGAGGAGGCGACGTCGATCAGGTTGAGGTGGTTGTCGGTGCCGCCGGTGACCAGGGTGGCGCCGCGGCGCATCAGGCCCTCGGCTAGCGCGCGGGAGTTGCCGACGATGCGCTGGGCGTAGTCGCGGAAGGAGTCCTGCCGGGCCTCGGCCAGGGCGACGGCCTTGGCGGCCATGACGTGCGGGAGCGGGCCGCCGAGCACCATCGGGCAGCCGCGGTCGACCTGGTCCTTGAGGGAGTCGTCGCACAGGACCATGCCGCCGCGCGGGCCGCGCAGCGACTTGTGGGTGGTGGTGGTCACGATCTGGGCGTGCGGGACCGGGTCGAAGTCGCCGGTGAGGACCTTGCCGGCGACCAGGCCCGCGAAGTGGGCCATGTCGACCATGAGCGTGGCCCCGACCTCGTCGGCGATCTCGCGCATGATCCGGAAGTTCACCAGGCGCGGGTAGGCGGAGTAGCCGGCGACGATGATCAGCGGCTTGAACTCACGGGCGGAGGCGCGCAGGGCCTCGTAGTCGAGCAGACCGGTGGCCGGGTCGGTGCCGTAGGAGCGCTGGTCGAACATCTTGCCGGAGATGTTCGGGCGGAAGCCGTGGGTGAGGTGGCCGCCGGCGTCCAGGGACATACCGAGCATGCGCTGGTTGCCGAAGGCGTGGCGCAGCTCGGCCCAGTCCTCCTCGGAGAGGTCGTTGACCTGGCGGACGCCGGCCTTCTCCAGGGCGGGCAGTTCGACGCGCTGGGCGAGCACGGCCCAGAAGGCGACGAGGTTGGCGTCGATGCCGGAGTGCGGCTGGACGTAGGCGTGGCGGGCGCCGAAGAGCTCGCGCGCGTGCTCGGCGGCCAGCGACTCCACGGTGTCGACGTTGCGGCAGCCGGCGTAGAAGCGGCGGCCGACGGTGCCCTCGGCGTACTTGTCGCTGAACCAGTTGCCCATCGCGAGCAGGGTGGCCGGGGAGGCGTAGTTCTCGGAGGCGATCAGCTTGAGCATCTCGCGCTGGTCGGCGATCTCCTGGCCGATCGCGTCGGCGACGCGCGGCTCCACGGCACGGATCACGTCGAGGGCGGCGCGGAAGGCGGTGGACTCGGTGGAGAGGGGCTGCTCTGGCATGGGGACCTCCGGACGGCGTGCGTACAGCGTTCACGGTACGGCCCAGGCGCACGGCACTCTTTCCGCTCGGGCCGCTCCCCGATGGTCGGTCCCATCTTCGGGTTCCGGTCGTCGGAACCCAGCGCGCCAGTCACGGCCCGTTGATCAGCCTACCGGGCGGCTGTGACGGCCGGGTTCCCACGTCCAGCATGCGAGCGAGGATAGGAAGGAGGGCGACCCTCGTCCTCGGGCATCCTCGGGAGCCGCAGTGACCGCCACGGAAGATCTCATCGCCGCCGCCGACGCCCACAGCGCACACACCTATCACCCGCTGCCCGTGGTGATCGCCACCGCGGACGGCGCCTGGATGACGGACGTGGAGGGGCGCCGGTACCTGGATCTGCTGGCCGGTTACTCGGCGCTGAACTTCGGGCACGGCAACCGGCGGCTGGTCGAGGCGGCCAGGGCGCAGCTGGACCGGGTGACGCTGACCTCACGGGCCTTCCACCACGACCGGTTCGGCGCGTTCTGCGCGCAGCTGGCACAGCTGTGCGGCATGGAGACGGTGCTGCCGATGAACACCGGCGCGGAGGCGGTGGAGACGGCCGTGAAGACGGCCCGCAAATGGGGTTACAAGGTCAAGGGCGTGCCCGCGGAGATGGCGAAGATCGTGGTCGCGGGCAACAACTTCCACGGCCGCACGACGACGATCATCAGCTTCTCCACCGACCCGGAGGCGCGGGCGGACTTCGGCCCGTACACGCCGGGCTTCGAGATCGTGCCGTACGGGGACATGACGGCGATGCGGTCGGCGGTGACGGAGAACACCGTCGCCGTGCTCCTCGAGCCGATCCAGGGCGAGGCAGGGGTCCTCGTTCCGCCGGCCGGTTATCTGGCGGCGGTGCGGGAGCTGACCCGGGAGCGGAACGTGCTGTTCGTGGCCGACGAGATCCAGTCGGGGCTGGGCCGCACGGGCCGCACCTTCGCGTGCGAGCACGAGGGGGTCGTACCGGATGTGTACGTCCTCGGGAAGGCTCTCGGCGGCGGGATCGTGCCGGTCTCGGCGGTGGTCTCCTCGCGGGAGGTGCTCGGGGTGTTCCGGCCCGGCGAGCACGGTTCGACGTTCGGCGGGAATCCGCTGGCGTGCGCGGTGGCGCTGGAGGTGATCGCGATGCTGCGCTCGGGCGAGTTCCAGGCGCGGGCCGCGGAGCTCGGCGAGCATCTGCACCGTGAGCTGGGGCTGCTGGCCGGCACGGGGCGGGTGCGCGCGGTGCGCGGGCGCGGGCTGTGGGCCGGGGTGGACGTCGACCCGGCGTACGGCACGGGCCGGGAGCTCTCCGAGCGGCTCATGGACCGGGGTGTCCTGGTGAAGGACACCCACGGCTCCACGATCCGGATCGCCCCGCCGCTGGTGATCGGCAAGGAGGACCTGGACTGGGGGCTGGACCAGCTGCGTGCGGTGCTGGCCGTAGAGAAGGCCGCCTGACCGCGCGACGGCCTCACCGCGCGACCGCCTCACCGCCTCGTCGCCCGATCGCCTGGTCGCCCGGCCACCTGACCGCGCGACCGCCTGACCGCCCGACCGCCCGGCCACCTGACCGCGCGACCGCCCGACCGCCCGACCGCCCGACCGCCCGACCGCCCGACCGCCCGGCTGCCGCCCGGCCGCCTGACCGCCGGCTCCTTGGTGAGCCGCTGCCGGTTTCGGCGGCCGCGGCCCGGAGATCGGTGCGAGCGTCCGCCCGGGCGGCCCGGGGTTTTCGCGCTCCCCTAGAGTCACTGCGTGCTCTTTGGAATGGTGTGCGCGCTCGGCGCGGCGGTGTGTTTCGGTACGGCGACGGTGCTCCAGGCGATCGCCGCGCGCGCCGCCGCCGACTCGGGCGGCGGGGGCGGGGACGCGGCGCTGCTGCTGCGGGCGGTGCGGCAGTGGCGGTACGTGGCGGGCCTGGCCCTGGACGGCCTCGGCTTCCTGCTCCAGATCGCCGCCCTGCGGTCGATCCCGATCTACGCGGTCGGCGCGGCCCTCGCCTCCAGCCTGGCGGTGACGGCGGTGGTCGCGGCCCGGCTGCTGGGGGTCCGGCTGCGCTCGGTGGAGTGGGCCGCGGTGGGCGTGGTCTGCGGCGGGCTCGGGATGCTGGGCCTGGCCTCGGGGACGGAGGGCAGCGAGCCCGGCTCCACGGCGCTGAAGTGGGCGATGCTCGGCGCGGCACTGGGTGTACTCGCCCTGGGCGCGGTGGGCAGCCGTCTTCCGGAACGCGGCCGTGCCCTGCTGCTCGGCCTGGGAGCGGGCCTCGGCTTCGGCGTGGTCGAGGTGACGGTACGCCTGATCGACTCCCTCGCCCCCGCCGAGCTGTTCACCAACCCGGCGGCCTACGCGCTCCTCCTGGGCGGGGGCGCCGCCTTCATACTCCTGACGTCGGCCCTGCAGCGCGGCTCGGTGACGACCGCCACCGCCGGCCTGGTGATCGGCGAGACGATCGGCCCCGCGGCCATCGGTGTGATCTTCCTCGGCGACCGCACCCGCGAGGGCCTGACCTGGCTCGCGGTCCTGGGCTTCGCGGTGGCGGTGGCGGGGGCGCTGGCACTGGCTCGGTTCGGGGAGGCGCCGGTCGAGACGGCACCAGAGCCCGTCCAGGAGGCCTGAGCGAGCGCCGCCCGCCCGCGCACGGTCACGGCAGCACCCGGCACAGTGCGTCCAGGGCGGCTGTCCAGGCGTGGTCCGGTGGGGTGGCGTAGCCGACCACCAGGGCGTCCAGGTCAGCCGCGGCGGCCTGGTCGTGGCGGTAGCGGGTCAGGCCGTGGACGGCGAGGCCCTGCCAGGCGGCGGCCTGGACCACCGTGGGCTCGGTGCCGGGGGGCAGGCGCAGGACGGCGTGCAGGCCGGCGGCGATGCCGGTGGGCCGGACACCGGGGGCCCGGGTGTTCAGCGCCTCGACGAGGGCGTCACGGCGGCGCCGGTAGCGCAGGCGGGCGGAGCGCACCTGGCGGTCGTAGGCGCCGGAGGCGATGAACTCCGCCAGCGTCAGCTGGTCGAGGACCCCGCAGGTGTCGGTGTGGCCCTTGGCTGCCGTGGCCTCCCGGACGAGGGACGGGGGCAGGGCCATCCAGCCCAGACGGAGGCCGGGGGCCAGGGACTTGCTGGCCGTGCCCAGGTGGACCACGTGGTCGGGGTCCAGGGCCTGGAGCGCGCCGACCGGCTGGCGGTCGTAGCGGAACTCGCCGTCGTAGTCGTCCTCCAGGACCAGGCCGCCGGTGCGGCGGGCCCAGTTCACCACGGCCGCACGGCGGTCGGGGCGCAGCGCCACGCCCATCGGGAACTGGTGAGAAGGGGTCAGCAGGACGGCCCCGGTGCCGCTCAGGTCCTCTGTCACCGTGCCGAGTTCGTCGAAGGGCAGTGGGCGGGTGCGCAGGCCCTCCCGGGCCAGCAGCCGCCAGTGCACGTCCAGGCCGTACGACTCCACGGCGACCGTGCGCACACCGCGCGCCCGCAGCACGGCGCCGAGGATCTTCAGGCCGTGCGAGAAGCCGGAGCACACCAGCAGGCGCTCGGGATCGGTGCGCACGCCCCGGACGCGGGCGAGGTAGCCCGCCAGGGCGGTGCGCAGTTCGGGGCGGCCGCGCGGGTCGCCGTAGCCGAGGGCGTGGTTGGGGGCGGCGGTCAGGGCGCGGCGGGCAGCCCTGAGCCACTGCGCGCGGGGGAAGGAGGCCAGGTCCGGGGTGCCGGGGACGAGGTCGTGCACCGGCCGGCGGCGTTCGCGGCCCGGGCGGGTCGCGTCGGACGGCGGGGCCACCGCACTCCCCCACTGCCCGAACGCCGTGGGCGGTGTCCCCGTCGCCACCCGGGTGCCCGAGCCCTGGCGGGCGGTGAGCCAGCCCTCGGCGACCAGATCGGCATAGGCGTCGGCGACCGTGTTGCGGGCGATGCCCAGGTCGGCGGCGAGGGTCCGGGAGGAGGGCAGCCGCGTGCCGGGGGCCAGCCGGCCGGTGCGGACCGCCTCGCGCAGTGCGTCGGTCAGCCCCCGGCGCACACCCGGACCGGTCGGTTGCAGGTGAAGGTCCACACCTTGAATGGCCCATGGTTTCGCCATGGAAATGGACCATACTCCTGGGCTGCCTGCCTCCTAGGGTCGAAGGCATGAGCACTGAGGAAACGGTCGAGTACGCCACCGAGAACGCCCCGCGGCTGCGCTGGGCCGAGCACGCCCCCGAGGTCTACAAGGCGATGATCCGGCTGGACACCGCCGCCAGGCAGGGCCTTGACCCCACGCTGTACGAGCTGGTGAAGATCCGCGCCTCACAGATCAACCACTGCGCGTTCTGCCTCGACATGCACACCAAGGACGCGCTCGCGGCCGGCGAGAGCGTGGAGCGGATCGTGCAGCTCAGCGCATGGGAGGAGTCGCGGCACTTCTACACGGAGAAGGAGCTCGCGGCGATCGAGCTGACCGAGGCGATCACTGTCCTGACGGACGGCTTCGTGCCGGACGAGGTCTACGAGAGGGCCGCCAAGCACTTCGAGGAGGCCGAACTGGCCCGGCTGATCGCCGCGATCACGGTGATCAACGCCTGGAACCGCTTCGGCGTGACCACCCGGATGACGCCGGGCCACTACACACCGGGGCAGTACAGGTGACGGCCCGGACCACCCTGCTGGACGACGGGATGCGCACCGCGCTGCAGGCCGTGGGCGCCGCCGCGAAGAAGGGCCTGGGCGAGCCCGCCCTCGCCGAGCTGGTCCAGGTGCGCGCCTCGCAGCTCAACCACTGCGCGTTCTGCCCCGACATGCACCTCGCGCTCGCCCGGCGGTACGGCGTGAGCACGCCGGTCCCCGCTGGAACGGAGCCGAGAGCCTGGGAGAGGCAGCTCGAACTCCTGGCCGCCCGCGAGGAGGCGGGGGACGTCTTCGGCGAGCGGGAGCGGGCGGCGCCGGCACTGACCGAGGCGATCACCGTCCTCACCGACGGCTTCGTGCCCGACGAGGTGTACGAGCAGGCCGCCAAGCACTTCGACGGGACCCGGCTGGCCCATCCGATCGGGCTGATCACCGTCATCAACAGCTGGAACCGGCTGATGGTCGCCCGGCGGGTCCCGGCCGGGAGCACGCGGTGGTGACCGGGGTCGAGGCGTTCCGCGCCCTGCACCGGGGCCGCGTGCCCGGTGATCCTCTCGTGCTGCCCGGCCCCTGGGACGCGGCCAGTGCCCGGGTGTTCGCCGAGGCCGGGTTCCCGGCGCTCGCCACGCCCAGCGCCGGGATCGCCGCCTGCCTCGGCTTCGAGGACGGGGCGACCCCGGCGGACGAGATGTTCGCCGCCGTGGCGCGGATCGTGCGGGCGGTGAACGTGCCCGTCTCGGCGGACGTCGAGGACGGGTACGGCCTGGCGCCCGGGGAACTGGTGGAACGGCTCCTGGAGGCGGGGGCCGTGGGCTGCAACCTGGAGGACTCGCACGGGGGTGTCCTCAAGGACCCGCGCCGGCACGCCGACTGGCTGGCACAGGTATGCGGGGCCGCGGCCGGCCGGCTGTTCGTCAACGCCCGCGTCGACACGTTCCTGCACGGGGTCACCGATCCCGACCGGACCATCGACCGGGCCGCGCGGTACGTCGCCGCCGGCGCCGACTGCGTGTATCCCATCGGCGCCCCGGCGGACGTACTGCCGCTGCTGCGGTCCGCGGTCCAGGGGCCGCTCAACGTGTTCGCGCGGCTCGACGGCGAGGGCCCCTCGCCCGCCGACCTCGGCGAACTCGGGGCCACCCGGATCACCTTCGGGCCCGGGTTGCAGCGCCGGGCCACGGCGGCGCTGCGGGAGATCGCGGGCGGCCTGCGCCCGTAGCAGGGTTCAGGACAGCCACGCCTTCCAGGTGGACCGGTGGCTGTCCACCCACTTCTTCGCCGCCTCGGCCGGGGTGAGCTTCTGGTCGGCGATCATCAGGGAGACCTGGTTCTGGTCCTCGGTCGTCCACTTGAACTTCTTCAGGAAGGCCGCCGCCCTGCCACCGGACTTCGCGAAGCCGGCGTTGAGGTACTTCTGCAGCGGCGTGTGCGGGTAGGCGCAGGCGACCTTGGCCGCGTCCGCGTCGCAGCCCTCCTTGTACGGCGGCAGCTTCACCTCCGTCATGGGGACCTTCTTGAACAGCCACTGCGGCGCGTACCAGTACGTCAGGAAGGGCTTCCTCTCCTTGGCGAACTGCCGCATCTGGGTGATCTGCGCCGCCTCGGAACCGGCGAAGACCACCTGGTAGTTCAGCTTCAGGTTCGTCACCAGCGCCTTGTCGTTGGTGACGTAGGACGGGGAGCCGTCCATCAGCTGACCCTTGCCGCCGCTCTCCGCGGTGCGGAAGAGGGAGGCGTACTTGTCGAGGTTGTGCCAGTCGGTGATGTCGGGGTGCTGCCTGGCCAGGTACGTGGGGACGTACCAGCCGATGTGCCCGGTCACCCCGAGTCCGCCACCGCGCGCGATGGTCTTCTTGTCCTCGACGTACCGCTTCTCCTGGTCGGGGTGACCCCAGTCCTCCAGGATGGCGTCGACCCGGCCCTGGCTGAGCGCGTCCCAGGCGGGCACCTCGTCGACCTGAACGGTGTCGACCCGGTAGCCCAGCTCGTGTTCGAGGAGGTACTGCGCCACGGCCACGTTGGACTGGGCGCCCACCCACGACTGCACGGACAGGGTCACGGTCCTGGAGCCCTGCGCGTTGGCGAACGGCGAGGCCTGCTTGGTCATGTCGGCGGCGCCGCAGCCGGTGAGGAGCGAGCACGTGGCCGCTCCGGCGGCGATCAGGGCCGCCCTGCGTTCGAGCCTCATGTCACGCTCCCTTCTGCGTTCGGCGCCGGGTCGGCTGGGTCACCCGGTCGAGCATCAGCCCGAGGCAGACGATCGCGAGGCCCGCGACCAGACCGGTCGCCAGGTCGCCCTGGGCGAGGCCGAAGACGACGTCGTAGCCGAGCGCGCCACCGCCGACCAGGCCGCCGATGATGACGACGGCGAGGACGAGGACCACGCCCTGGTTGACCGCGAGCAGCAGCGCCCGGCGGGCGAGCGGAAGCTGCACCTGGCGCAGTTGCTGCCCGCTGGTCGCGCCGAGCGAGCGGGCCGACTCCAGGGCCGCCGGGTCGACCTGGCGCAGGCCCTGTGCGGTGATCCGTACCACCGCGGGAAGGGCATAGACGATGGCCGCGGCAACCGCGGGGGCGCGGCCCACGCCGAACAGCGCGACGACCGGGATCAGGTACACGAACTGCGGCATCGTCTGGAAGACGTCCAGGACGGGGCGGAGGGCTCGTTCGAAGCGGTCGCTGCGGGCGGCCGCGATGCCGGTCGCGAAGCCGAGGACGAGGGTCACGGCGACGGCCGCGAGCACCTGGGAGAGGGTGTCCAGGGACGGCTTCCACACACCGAGCACACCGACCGCGGCCATGGCGAGCACAGCGGTCAGCGCGGTGCGCCAGGTGCCGATCAGCCAGGCGAGCGCGGCGACGATCAGCAGCACCGACCACCACGGGAGCCACAGCAGGCCCGAACGGACCGGGTCCAGGACCCAGGTGGTGAAGTGGCCGGCCCAGTCCGCCGTACCGCCGATGTAGGGGACTCCGGAGTACAGGTGCGCGGTCATCCAGTCGACGGCGCGGTTGACCGGCTCGGCGATGTCGACGGTCCAGCCCGAGGGCCAGTCGAGATGGCCGGAAAGACGCGCGGCCAGGGCGACGGCCACGGTGGCCGCGGCGGCCACCGTGGCGTACTGCCAGGTGCGCAGGCCGCGCTGTTCCTGCCCGATGCTGCCCCGAACTCCCGACTTCGCCGGAGCGGGGTGGTGCCCCCCTGCCGCCGCGCCCGTGACGCGGTCGAGTACGACGGCCAGCAGCACGATGGGGATGCCGGCCGCGAGGGCCGCGCCCACGTCGACCGAGGCCAGCGCCTGGTAGACGCGGTCGCCGAGGCCGCCGGCGCCGATGACCGAGGCGATGACGGCCATGGACAGCGCCATCATGATCGCCTGGTTGACGCCGAGCAGGAGCTCCTTGCGGGCCAGCGGTATACGGGCGGTCAGCAGCCGCTGGCGCGCGGTGGCGCCGAGGGAGTCGACCGCCTCCAGCACCTCGCTGTCGGCGCCGCGCAGACCGAGGGCGGTCAGCCGGGCCATGGGCGGGGCGGCGTAGACGACCGTGGCGAGGACCGCGGCGGGGACGCCGATGCCGAACACCAGGACGACCGGGAGGAGGTAGGCGAACGCCGGAAGCACCTGCATGGTGTCCAGGACCGGGCGCAGGGCGCGGTCCATGCGGTCGGACAGTCCGGCGGCGAGACCGAGCAGCGCGCCGAAGGCGACCGAGGCGAGCACCGCGACCACCATCAGGGCGAGGGTCTGCATGGTCGGGACCCACATGCCGAGGAGGCCGCAGGCCAGGAGCGCCGCCGCTGTGCCGGCGGCGAGGCGGACTCCCGCCACGCGCCAGGCGACGGCCGCGCCGAGAGCCGTGACGCCCGCCCAGCCCGCGGCCAGGAGGAACAGGTACACGGCGCGGACGCAGAGGACGACCGCGTTGCT
Source organism: Streptomyces sp. NPDC020801 (assembly GCF_044334385.1). Lineage (NCBI taxonomy): Bacteria > Bacillati > Actinomycetota > Actinomycetes > Kitasatosporales > Streptomycetaceae > Streptomyces > Streptomyces sp. NPDC020801. The sequence goes on along the minus strand of NZ_JBIRST010000001.1, from coordinate 360,170 downwards.
GATGTAGCCGAAGAAGTAGAGGAACAGCGGGTGGCTGTCGCGGTTGTCGATGATCCAGTTGCTGGCGCCGGTGAGGGGTCTGGACAGGTCCACCGTCAGCTCGTGCGGCCAGGTGCCGCTCGACCAGCGGGCGGCCGCCGGCGGCACCAGGACCGCGGCGAGGACGGCGAGGACCAGGAGCTTGCGCACCGCGCGGTGCTGCAGGGCGGCGGACAGGGCGGGCCGGGCGGCGGATGCGGTGATCGTCGCCATCAGTTGGCCTCCTTGCGCGGCTCCGTTCCGGCCACCACCGCGAGCAGCCGCTCGTGGTCGACGACTCCCAGGCAGCGGCCCCTGTCCATCACCCGGACCGGGGAACCGGCGCGGGCCACCGCCTCGATCGCCTCCGACACCGTGGCGTCCGGGGCGATGGCGGGTCCGTCGCCGGCCTCCGCCCCGGACGCGGGGCGCAGGGCCGTACGCACGGTCAGGACCTGTTCGCGCGGGACGTCGCGGACGAACGCGCGGACGTAGTCGTCGGCCGGGGAGGCGACGATCTCCTCGGGGGTGCCGAGCTGGACGATGCGGCCGTCGCGCATGAGGGCGATGCGGTCGCCGAGCCTCAGGGCCTCCTGGAGGTCGTGGGTGATGAAGACCATCGTGCGGCCCTCCTCCTGGTGCAGGCGGACGACCTCCTCCTGCATGTCCCGCCGGATCAGCGGGTCGAGGGCGCTGAACGGCTCGTCGAAGAGGAGGACCTCCGGGTCGACGGCCAGGGCCCGGGCCAGGCCGACTCGCTGCCGCTGACCGCCGGAGAGCTGGGCCGGGCGGCGCTGCTCCATGCCCTCCAGGCCGACCTTCGCGACGACCTCGGCGGCCTTCTCGCGGCGGTCGGACTTGCCCATGCCCTGGATCTCCAGGCCGTAGGCGACGTTGTCGAGGACGCTGCGGTGCGGCAGCAGGCCGAAGTGCTGGAAGACCATCGCGGCGCGGTGCCGGCGCAGTTCGCGCAGCCGGGACCTGTCCATGGCACGGACGTCCTCGCCGTCGATGGCGATGGCGCCGGCGGTGGGCTCGATCAGCCGGGTCAGACAGCGCACCAGGGTGGACTTGCCGGAGCCGGACAGGCCCATGACGACGAAGACCTCGCCCTTGCGCACATCGAAGCCGACATCCCGGACGGCGGCCGTGCAGCCGGTGCGTTCGCGCAGGTCGGCTGGGCTCAGCGCGCTGAGCTCCGGGTCCTCCGGGACCCGGCCGGCCTTGGGGCCGAAGACCTTCCAGAGGCCCTCGACCGAGAAGACGGGGGCGTCGGCGGAGTCGCCGGCGGGGGGCTTGCGGGTGGGGACTGCGAGAGCCATCAGGCTTCATCTCCGATCAGGTCGGCGGCCTTCTCCCCGACCATGAGCACCCCGATCATGGGGTTCACGGCGGTCATGGTCGGGAAGACGGACGCGTCCGCGATACGGATGCCGTCCAGGCCTCGGATACGCAACTCTGGGTCGACCACGGCAAGTTCGTCGTCGGCGGCGCCCATCCTGCAGGTGCCCGCGGGGTGGTACACGGTGTGCGCGACCTTGCGGGCGTACTCGCCGAGCTCCTCGTCGCCGGTGACGCCGGGGCCGGGGCACACCTCCCGCTTGAGCCAGCCGGCCAGCGGCTCGGTCTTCGCGATCTCGCGGGCGATACGGATGCCGTCGACGAGGGTCCGGCCGTCGTAGTCCTCCTCGTCGGTGAAGTAGCGGAAGTCCAGGGCCGGCTTGACGGACGGGTCGGCGCTGGTGAGGTACAGCCGGCCGCGGCTCTTCGGCTTGGGGACGTTCGGAGTCATCGAGACGCCGTACGGCGGCCGTTCGTAGCCCAGGCGCTCGGGGTTGTCCGTGAACGGGACCTGGTAGAAGTGGAACATCAGGTCCGGACCCGCCTGTTCGGGGTCGCGGCGCACGAACAGGCCCGCGTCGGAGTCCATCGCGGAGTTCTCCGGGATGGGGCCGTTCGTCTCCCAGACGATGACCGACTCGGGGTGGTCGAGCAGGTTCTCGCCGACACCCGGCAGATCGAGCACGACGGGGACGCCCAGCTTCTCCAGGTCGGCCTTCGGGCCGATGCCCGAGTGCAGCAGCAGCCGGGGCGAGTCGACGGCGCCGGCGCACAGCAGCACCTCGCGGCGGGCCCTTACGAGGATCTCCTCGCCGTCCTTGGTGCGCACATGCACGCCCTCGGCGCGGGTGCCGTTCAGCTCCAGCCGGTACGCCCAGGTCTCCAGCAGGATCGTCAGGTTGGCGCGCTCGTCCATCACCGGGTGCAGATACGCCACGGACGCCGACGAGCGCCTGTTGTTCTCGGGGTGGTAGGCGAGGTCGAAGAAGCCGACGCCCTCGGTGAACGGCTTGCGGTTGAAGCCCTCGACGCGCGGCACGCCGAGCGCGGTCTGCGCGGAGTCGACGAAGTCGCGGGCGATGGCGTTGCGGTCCTTGGCGTCGACCGGGACGACGTTGTTCTTCAGACGGGCGAAGTACGCCTCCATCGGGACCGCGCCCCAGCCCTTGGCGCCGGCCGCCTCCCACTCCTCGAAGTCGGACGGCAGCGGCTTGAAGGCGATGAGGGTGTTGTGGGAGGAGCAGCCGCCGAGGACCCGGGCGCGGCTGTGCCGGATGTTCGAGTTGCCGCGCGGCTGTTCGGTGGTCGGGTAGTCGTAGTCCAGATCGCCGCCGAGCAGATCCATCCAGCGGCGCAGGGTCAGCACGTCCTCGCGGTCCACGTCGCTGGGGCCGCCCTCGATGACGGCGACGGTGACGTCCGGGTCCTCGGTGAGGCGGGAGGCGATGACGGAGCCTGCCGTGCCGCCGCCTATGACGACGTAGTCGTACTCGTGGGTGTTGTCGGGCATCGTGGTGGTACTCCGGTGGGGGGATGAGGAGTTCGGGAGTCCTTGGGGCCGGGTGGGGCGGCCGGAGGGCCGGGCCTGCCGCCGCGGGAGGCGGGGGGTCGGCCCGCGAACCAGCGCACCGGCCTGGGGGCGAGGTTCTGGTAGACGTGCTTGGTCTCGCGGTACTCGGCGAGCCCGGCCGGGCCGAGTTCGCGGCCGGTGCCGCTCTTGCCGAAGCCGCCCCACTCCGCCTGCGGGAGGTAGGGGTGGAAGTCGTTGATCCAGACGGTCCCGTGGCGCAGCCGGCCCGCCACCCGGCGCGCCCGGCCCGCGTCGGCGGTCCAGACGGCGCCCGCGAGGCCGTACTCGGTGTCGTTGGCGAGCGCGACCGCCTCGTGCTCGGTGCGGAAGGTCTCGACGGTCAGGACGGGGCCGAAGACCTCTTCCCTGACGGCCTTCATCTGGCGGTTGCAGTGGTCGAGGACGGTCGGCTCGTAGAAGTAGCCGGTGGCCGGCCTGGTCTCGCCGGGCTCGGGCCGCTTGCCGCCGCAGCGCAGCACCGCGCCCTCGGCGAGCGCGGAGGCGACGTAGGCCTCGGTCTTCGCACGCTGCTGCTCGGAGACGAGCGGGCCGCACTCGACGCCGGCTCCGGTGCCGCGGCCCAGGCGGATCCGCTCGGCCCGGCGGGCGAGTTCGGCGACGAAGCGCTCGCGGACCGATTCCTCGATGATGAGCCGGGCGCCGGCCGAGCAGACCTGGCCGCTGTGGATGAAGGCCGCGTTGAGGGCCTGGTCGACGGCGGTGTCGAAGCCCTCGTCGGTGGCGCAGGCGTCGGCGAAGACGACGTTGGGGTTCTTGCCGCCGAGTTCGAGGGCGACCTTCTTGACGGTGGGGGCGGCGGCCTGGGCGACCTTGGTGCCGCTGACCAGGCCGCCGGTGAAGGAGACGAGGTCGACGTCGGGGTGTTCGGCGAGCCGGGCGCCGACGGTGTGGCCGGGGCCGGTGACGATGTTGGCGACGCCCGCGGGAAGGCCCGCCTCGACGAGCAGTTCGATCAGGGCGACGGTCGTCAGCGGGGTGATCTCGCTGGGCTTGACCACGAAGGTGTTCCCGGCAGCGAGGGCCGGCGCGATCTTCCAGCTGGCCTGGAGCAGCGGGTAGTTCCAGGGAGTGATCAGCGCACAGACGCCGACGGGCTCGTGCACGACGACACTGTGGATGTCGGGTGAGCCCGCGTCGACGACCCGGCCGGGGGCTTCCGCGGCGACGAGGTCGGCGAAGTAGCGGAAGGCGTCGGCGACGCAGTCGACGTCGACGCGGCCCTCCTCCACGGTCTTGCCGGCGTCGCGGCTCTCCAGCAGCCCGAGCCGCTCGCGGTCACGCACCAGCAGGTCGGCGACCCGGCGCAGCAGGGCGGCGCGCTCGGCGACCGGCGTGCGGGGCCAGGCGCCCTCGCCGCCGTCGAAGGCGCGCCGGGCGGCCTCCACCGCGCGGTCCGTGTCCTTCTCGTCGCCCTCGGCGACCACGGCGAACGGCGTCGCGTCCGCGGGGTCGAGGATGTCGCGCGTGGCACCGGAGACCGCTTCCAGCCATTCCCCTCCCGCGTGAATGGTGTTGCGCGCCTTGCGTTTCGCACTGTCCGCCATGATCGATACTGCCTTCCGCTCCTGCTCAGTGGCCCTGGGTTACGCCGATGTCACCCACAGGGACCGTGAGCGCATGCCCCTCCCGACCGATTGCATGCGCAATCCATGACCGAAAGTGTCGTGTGTCACGGAGCCTGAGGATAGAGCAGGACAAAAGAGACGGAATTCAGTGCGTCGCGAAGGACCTCAGTGCGGTGTCGGCGTCCGCTTTCGGGGCGGGCCAGTCGGTGGCCGGGCCGGCCGCCAGCACGGCGTACTTCTTGCCGTCGTCGGCGGTGAAGGCGTACTCGACCACCTGTCTGCGCTCCCCCAGCTTCTCGCTGTCGTAGGCGTACACCAGCCTGGCCGCGTCCTTGCCCACCGCGCTGGACGCGCCGGACGGAGCGGCCGCCCCGTCCAGGCTGATCTCCTCGTACGCGGGCTGCCGGCTCAGGTTCGCGGAGGATTGCCGGACCGCCTCGTACGGCGTCATCCCGGCTTCGGTGACGACGAAGATCTGCAGCAGCCTGCGGTCGCCGTCCGTGGCGTAGAAGACGCCGGTCGAGCGCTCGCTGCGCTGCCAGCCGTCGGGTACGGCGATCGTGAACCCGGCGGGGTCGGCCACGGTGTGGTACCCCGCGGGTGCCGCGGACGCCGAGGAGGACGCGGAGGCGGAGGCCGTGGCGCCGGCCGCACCGCCGTCCGTGGGGGTGGCCGTGCCGGAGGGCGGCTGGGCGGTGGCCGCGGCGCCCGTGGAGGGTGAGGTACTCGCCGACGTGCGCGACGCGTCGGAGCCGCTGCCGCCGCCCAGCTTCACCACGCCCACCGCGACACCGACCCCGACCACGGCGGAGACCACCGCCACCTTCCACCACAGCCCGCGCCCGGCATCCCCGCGCCCGGCCTCCCCGCGCCCGGCCTCCCGGTACTCGGGGGCGGGCGCCACGGGCACGGTGGGCGCCCGCCATCCGGCGTCGGGCTCGGAGGCCGCCGGAGGGCCGGCGAACTCCGCCGGCACCGGGGGTACCGAAGGCAGTGGTGGTGCGGGTGATGGTGCCACCGGTGCCTCGGAGTCGCTCGGTGCCTCGGAGGCCACTGGTGCATTGGAGGCGCCCGGTGCCTCGGAGGCCACTGGTGCGTTGGAGGCCGCTGGTGCCTCGGAGGCTGTTGATGCGCCCGGTGTCGCCGGTGCGCTCGATGCCACTGGTGACGGTGGTGGCAGCCGCTCCGGAAGGGCCGGGGCCGGGGCGGTCGCCGGGGCCGGGCGGGTGGTGGCGTCCTCCCAGCGCTGGGTCTCCTCGTTCCAGTACCGCTGTCCCCCGCTCATCGCGCTCTCACAGACCCAGCAGCCCCGCCACGGCACCCGCGGAGGCGAGGACGTTCAGCAGGGACTGGGAGTCGGCGAGCAGTGCGCGCAGCCGCTCGCGGCGGGTCGGGGCGGCCTGGCCGGTGCTGGTGATCTCCTCCTCCACCTCGGCCAGTTCGGCGTCCAGCGCCGCGGTCTGCTCGGTGCCGCGCACCCGGGTCAGGTCGGCGCGCAGCTCGCGCACCGCGGCCAGCAGCTGCTCGGCGGCCTCGTCGCGCCGCGGGCCGGTGCCGTGGTGGCCGACCGCCCTGGCGTGGCTGCCGATGGCGAAGGTGCTGCCCGAGACGTTGCCCATGGTCACGTTCGGCTCATGCGGGCCGGCCATCGCTGTCCGTTCCCTTCTGCGGCTCGGTGCCGCTGCTCGCGGTGGCGTGGGAGCCGACGGCGAAGGTGGAGCCCTCCACGGAGTCGATGTTCACGCCGCCGTTGCTGACGTTGACGATCTTCTGGACGAACTCGCCGGTCTGGTAGCCGGCGTCGGCGAGGGCGGTGCGCACCCCGTGCGCGATCCGGTCCTGCACCGTACGGAGGTAGCGGTCGACGTCCATCTCCTGGAACAGCGAGCCGTTCGGGGCCGACCCCAGCTCGCGCACCGACAGGGCCGGGCCCTCCGGCAGCGCGCCCGCGTTCCCGGAGGTCACCAGCCGCCAGCCGAACAGGGCCAGCCGCCCCAGGCCCAGCAGGGCCAGACCCGCCGATCCGGCCACCCGCGGCACGGCGTAGGCGGCCTTGCCCAGCAGGTTGTTGCGGTTGTAGCGGTGGGCGGTGCGGTCGGCGTCCTTGAACTCCTCGCGCACCGGGTTCAGTACGTGCGGGGCGACCTCCAGCATGAGCATCCGGCCCTGGGTGTGGACGCGGACGAAGACGCTGACGACCAGCTCCTCCTCCCAGCCGCCGACCCGGACGCGCAGGAAGTGCCGCCGCTTCTCTGCGCCTTCCTCCACCGCCCGCGCCCGGTGGTCCTCGAAGACCTGCGGATCGTAGGGGGCGTCCGAGCGGCGCAGCAGCCCCTCCACGGGCAGGAAAACGCACTCGTCGATCTCCAGCCGGCGCAACCGGTCGCGCACCGGGAACCGGGCGGTCGTGGCGGACTCGCGCAACTGTTCCAGCAGGGGCCGGACGGTGTCCAGGACGGTCCGGTTGCTCAGCGGGCGCTGCTTCTTCATGCCGTCGGGCCGAAGTTCGACGGCGAGCACCCAGGTGTCGTGCGCGCCGCCCGCCCCGCAGAACGGACGGGCCTCGTGGTACATGATCAGCGGCTGGTGCTGTTCGGTGCGGATCCGCGCGACCAGTCGCCGGAACCGTCCGCCCTCCGACCGGAAGGCCGGATCGCCCGCCGCGTCCGGGAAGCGCTGCGCGGAGAGCTCCGCGGTCAGTGAGCGGGTGACCTGGGCGCGCTGGGCGGCGAGGCAGAGGGCGATGAGCGCGAGGACGGCGAGCGAGAGCCAGGCATGCAGGGTGCCGAAGCCGCTGCTTCCGCCGGGGTCGAGGGTGTCCGTCCACAAGCTGCTCGACGTGGTCGGCGTGCCGTACCTGCTGTCGTAGGCCGACGGGGTGCCGGAGGAGGGGTCGTCCCCGCCGCCGAAGGCGAGGAACCCGGTGGCGACGACCCAGTACAGCAGGCCGATGCGGCTCCACCAGCGCAGGATCCAGGCCGGCAGCCGCCGGTAGAGCGGCGGGTTGTCGCTTCTGCCCCTGATCAGGGAGGCGATGGCGAGTTGCAGGCCGAGCCCCAGGAAGACCAGCAGCCAGCCCTCGCTCAGCGCGCCGCCCACCGCCCACAGCCCGAGGACCGCCCCGCCCCAGGCCAGCTCCAGACGCCGGGCACGCAGGGCGTGGGCCAGCACGCGGGCGGCGTCGTAGCCGAGCGACGGGGCGGCGATGCGCTGCTCGTTCAGGTACAGCTCGTCGATGACCCGGTCGCGGTAACCGGGATCCAGATAGGTGCCCGCGCACAGCAGCCGGGTCGCCTCACTGGCGTACGGCGGGGTCGCCGGCGCCGGTGCTGCGGCCCGGGCCGGCTGTGGCTGTTGCGGCACGTAGGCGGTGCTCACGCCCATCCCCCGATGGTCCGAACCTGCTGACGTCACACGTTGTTTGATGAGTCATCAGCATAGAGGGACACGCGGTGCGCCGGAAGCGGATGGTCACCCGCCGACATCCGGCTGTGACCGTTCGCGGGCCGGCGGCGGGGCCGCGGCCAGCAGCTCCCGTACGCACCGCCGCAGCCACGCGTGGGCCGGGTCGGCCTCGTGGCGGGGGTGCCAGGCGATACCGAGGCGCAGGGGCGGCAGGTCCAGCGGCACGGGGAAGGTGACCAGCCCGAGCGCCTCGGCCCGCGGGCGGGTCCAGGCGGCGACCAGGCCGACCAGATCGGTGCCGCGGACGGTGAAGAGGGACGCCAGAAATGTGCCCACGCTGGCCACCACCCTCCGCTCGAGGCCGAGTTCGGCGAGGGCGCCGTCGACGGGGCCGCTGAACCGGCCGCGCCGTGGCACGGTCAGGTGATCGGCCTCCTCCGCGAACCGGCGCGGCGTCAGCTCACCGTCCAGCAGCGGGTGTCCCACCCGCACCACGCCCAGCAGACGCCCCCTCCCTGCGCGAGGCTCGACCCGCTCGGCACGCTGCTGGTGACCTCCGGTCTGCTGGCCGCGCTCTTCGGCATCATCGAGGGCCCGTCCTACGGCTGGGCGTCGATCCGTATCCTCGGCGCCTTCGCGCTCGGCGCGCTGCTGGTCGCCGGGTTCACCGCGCACGCCCTGCGCTCGCGCGCCCCGCTGTTCGGCCCACGGGTGTTCGCCTCGCCCAGGCTGCGCGCGACCACACTGGGCACCGCGGCCGGTTTCTTCGGCCTGTTCTCCCTGTTCTCCCTGTTCTCCCTGTTCTCCCTGTTCTACGTCAACTCGCAGTATCTGCAGGAGATCAAGGGCTACGCCCCCGCCCTGACCGGCGCGGCGATCGTGCCGCTCACGGCCGGCATGGCCCTGGTCCCGAGGCTGGCGGTCCGCTGGCCGGACCGTCCGCGCACGGTCATCGGCGGCGGCCTCGCCCTGATCGGCCTGGGGCTGCTGGGCGTGTCGACGGTGAACTCCGGTACTCCGTACGCCGTCTACGCCTGCTGGCTGCTCGTCGTCTCCGCCGGTACGGGCCTGTCGATGCCCACGCTCACCCTCGGCGTCGTCACCTCGCTGCCGCCGCACCAGGCGGGACTGGGCTCCGGCCTCGGCACCTCCGCCCGCGAGGTGGGGGCGGCCCTCGGCGTGGCGGTCACCGGCACGGTCCTGGCCGCCCACCCCGACCTCGCCCACGGCCTGGGCCCGGCCCTGCGCACGACCGGCCTGCTGCTCCTGGCGGCCACGGCCGCGGTGGTGCTGGAGCACCGCGACCGCGCCAGGCCCGGTGCGCCCGCCTCCGTGTCCGGGGCCGACCGGGTGCCGGCGCACCACGGCCGCCGGGGGTGACCGGGCGTGTACGACGGCTCAGGTGGCCGGGCAGCTCGTTCCGGTCGGGCAGAAGGAGTTGTACGCCGCCGTGAACGGCTCCGTGACGTCCGAGCCTTCGGGGCCGCTGGAGCGGATCGCGTAGAGCCTGCCGTCGGGGGCGGTGAAGCGGCGGTCGATGACCTGGGTGGGGCCGGAGCCGGCGTCGTCGTAGCGGTAGTCCAGTTCGGCCCAGCCGGCGCCGGAGGAGCGGCTCAGGACACGGTAGCCGGAGAGTTCCTGGACGAAGCCGCTCGGGCCGTTCTCCGCGAGGTCCAGTGAGTCGGCGGGCGTCCGCTCCACCACCTCGAACAGCTTCAGGCTGCGGCCGTCACCGGGCGACTTGTAGGTGACGACCTCGGCGCTGACCCCCCGCTCCTCCTTGCGCACCCAGTTCTCCGGCACATCGAGGCTGTAGCCGACCGGGTCCACCGCCCGGCGGTAGCCCGGGGAGGGCTGCGGGCCGGTCAGCGTCTCCGCGGTGGCCGACGAGGAGGCCCGGGTGTCCGAGGGCGTGGGCGCCGGTGTGGGCTGGGCCGCCGGGGCCCGGGTGGTGGTGACCGTCACGGACGGGCGGGCCTGGGGATGGTTCTTGGCGTGGTCGCGGGCCAGCCACCACACTCCCGCGCCCGCCCCGCCCCCGGCCAGCACGGCCAGCACCGCGACCAGGACCAGTGCGGTCCGGGACGCCCCGGAAGCCGGCCCGGGCGCGGGCATCGGCGCGGGCGCGGGCATGAGCGCGGGTATGGAGGCCTGCGTGGGTGTGGGTGTGGGTGCGTGGGTGGGGGGCGGGGCCGCCGGCGTCACGGAGGGCTGCGCCGTGGGCGGCGACGGCGACGGCGACGGCGACGGCGGGCGAACGCCGGAAACCTGGGTCTCGGCCCCCGCCCACCACGGGGTTTCCGGGCCTCCCGGCGGCGGTTGCCTACCGGTGCTCCCGTCGTCGTCCACCCACCGCTGCTGTTCCGCGTCCCACCGTTGGCGCATCACGTACCGTCCCCCAGAAGCCGTACAGAACTCGACGATAGCGGCGTACACGCCGACAGGCCCCGTCCCTGACGAAAACGGGACGGGGCCTGCATGCGACGGCGACGATCGGGCCGGACCGACCGGAAACGGCCCGCGAACCCGAACCCGCCGGCGGACCGGAACCGGTCGACCGGACGGGCCGGGGTGGGCCGACCTCAGATGAGGCCGAGGCCGCGGACCGCGTCGCGCTCCTCCTCGAGCTCCTTGACGGAGGCGTCGATGCGGGCGCGGGAGAACTCGTTGATGTCCAGGCCCTGGACGATCTCGTACTTGCCGTCCTTGCAGGTGACCGGGAAGGAGGAGATCAGACCCTCCGGGACGCCGTAGGAGCCGTCCGACGGGATGCCCATGGAGACCCAGTCGCCCTCGGCGGTGCCGTTGACCCACGTGTGCACGTGGCCGATGGCGGCGTTGGCGGCGGAGGCCGCCGAGGACGCGCCGCGGGCCTCGATGATCGCGGCGCCCCGCTTGGCGACGGTCGGGATGAAGTCCTCGGCCAGCCACTTCTCGTCGTTCACGACCTCGGCGGCGTTCTTGCCGGCGACCGTGGCGTGGAAGATGTCCGGGTACTGGGTCGCGGAGTGGTTGCCCCAGATGGTCAGGCGCTTGATGTCGGCGACCGTCGAACCGGTCTTCTTCGCGAGCTGGGTCAGCGCGCGGTTGTGGTCCAGACGGGTCATCGCGGTGAAGCGCTCGGCCGGTACGTCCGGAGCGGAGGCCTGGGCGATCAGCGCGTTGGTGTTCGCCGGGTTGCCGACGACCAGGACCTTGACGTCGTCCGCGGCATGGTCGTTGATGGCCTTGCCCTGCGGCTTGAAGATGCCGCCGTTGGCCTCGAGCAGGTCACCGCGCTCCATGCCCTTGGTGCGCGGGCGGGCGCCCACGAGGAGAGCGACGTTGGTGCCGTCGAAGGCGACGTTGGGGTCGTCCGAGATGTCGATGCCCTGCAGGAGCGGGAACGCACAGTCGTCCACCTCCATGGCCGTGCCCTCGGCGGCCTTCAGCGCCGGCGTGATCTCCAGAAGGCGAAGCTTGACCGGCACGTCCGCGCCGAGCAGCTGGCCGGAGGCGATGCGGAAGAGCAGGGCGTAACCGATCTGGCCGGCCGCGCCGGTGACGGTGACGTTCACGGGAGTGCGGGTCATGGCGTTCTCCGTATGACAGCTGGCGGTGGGGCGTCCCTGCCCCGGGATGCGGGATCCCCGCAGCCGGTTCGCGGTGACCGGTCGCCGGTCTGGTGATCCGGCGCCCGTCCACCGCGTTGATCGATCACGGGTACGAATGATCGATCTCTTGGCGTCAAGAGAGATCCAGCCGTCAGGCTATCGCGCATCCGGGACCCCGGACGTACGGGCCCCTGTGGCCCGGCCCACAGAGCGACCGGGTCCACGCGAAGGGGCCGCCACGCGAAAGGCGGCCGCCCGTCCGGGAGAGGGGGGACGGAGACGGCCGCCGGGTGGGGTTGCCGGAGAACCGGACTCCCGTGGGGGTGAAGTGCGCCTGCCCCGATCGGCGGACCTCATGCCCGTCGCAGGCCACTTTTTTCTCTCCGCTTCCCGGACCCCGCACGGCGGCCGGCGGCCTAAGGGCCGCTTGCCCCCGTTCCGCTACTTCGTGCACCCCTTCAGCCCCGACCGCAGGGTGGCGCACGCCTTCGCCTGGGCGGCGTCCTTCACGGCGATCATCGGCGTGTACGCGATCGTGTCGCCGGCCGTCGTGATCGTGCCGGCCTCCTTGCGCGTACCGACCGTGACCTGGACCTCGTCGCCACGGGCGGCCTGGGTGATACGGCCCCAGGCGGCGCCGCAGGTCTTGCTGTAGCGGACCTCGAGAACGGTGCTGCCGACGGTGGCGCTCTGCGCCGTGCTCACCAACTCGCCGCTGCACCCCATGCTCTCGGCGTCCTTGCCGGTGCACCCGGCCCCGCCGCACTTGACGCCGGGCGGCAGATCGAGGGGCGTACTGGCGGAGGGGGACGGCGACTTGGCCGCGCTCCGGGCCTTGCCGCCCCCGTTGCCGCCGGTGAGGAAGAAAACGGCGCCGATCACCACCAGTACACCGACCAGGCCCGCGAGGAACATCGTCACCTGCCGCCGGCGCACCCCGCCACCGCCGTCGCCACTGCGGCGCTCGCCACCGGCGGCCACGGGCCGCGCGGCCTGCGCGGGTTGGCCGTGCGGGCTCTCGACGCCCGGTGTCCGGTTCGCTCCCTGGGGCGCGGACGCGCCGGGTCCGGCGGCACGCCCGGCCGCCCCGGACGGCCCCCGGTATCCGGCCAGCCCCCAGGAATTGCCACCGGTCGACGGCACCGGGGCCGAGTCCGGCCCCGAACCGGACCTGGCCCCCGACTTGGCCCCGGACCCGGGCTCGGCCCCGGACTCGGCCCCGGACTCGGAGCGGGAGCGGGAGTCGGCAGGCCCCGAAGCGGGCGGGGCCGTCCCCAGCGCCCCCTCCCGTACGTCAGCGTCGGACGCCGTCGGCTGTACCGGCACCGCCGGGGACACGCCCGCGGTGCCCGGGACTCCCGGGGCTGCCGTGGTGCCGGCGGCCCTGCGGGGCGTCTTGCCGCCCTTCGCCCCGGCGGTGGGCGCCGCCGCGCCCAACTCCCCGAGCGAGGCGCGCGCCTGGGCTATCCGGATGGCCTCCATGGTCCGGTCGTGCCGCATCTCCGCGCGGCTCCAGGCACGCTCGGCGAGTTCCCACATCGTGGTGAGGTGGACCGGATTGGTGCCGGTGACCTCGGCGAGGGCGATGACCGCGCCCTTGGGCGCCAGGAGCCGGCCGTTGAGGTAACGGTCCCAGGACGTCTTGCTGTAGCCCGTGCGGTCGGCGAGCGCGGCGACGCTCAGGCCGCTGCGGTCCACCAGCCGCCGCAACTGGCTCGCGAACTCCCTCACCTGCGGATCGACTTCCTCGGGCAAGGCCTTCCAACGAGGCATCGCTTCCCCCCTCTTCCCCCGGTACGTGCCGGCTGTTCCCCGCGCGTCGCGCCCTGTGCCGAACCCCCGTTGTGGCTACCCACGCAGACGCTCCCCGCCAGGGTCTCAGGCACCGGGGCGGGGGCGCACGGGAGCATTCGGGCCGGGGCGCACGCCGTTCGCGCCGTTGCGCCGATTGCCCACGCCAGTGCTGCGACCGGATGTCGGCCGAGTTGACCCCGGTCTCCCCGGTGTGTCAATACATCGACACACCGGTGGCACGCACCCGGCCCCGTACGCCCCAGAAGGTGACAGAGGTGTCGGGCTCTCGGCTCACCCGAGAGTCATCGCGCCCACGACCGCGGTGAGCAGCAGGACCAGGAGCAGCAGGACGGCGTACAGCAGAAGGCGTCCGCCAGGCCCGGACCGCGGCCGTTCCTCCGGCCGGTCCCACCACGGCACGGTGGGGTCCTCCTCGTACTCCTCGGTCTCCGCGTCTCTCGGCAGCGCCGTCGCCGGGCGGGGCCAGACCTTGACGGCCATCTCCCAGCGCACGGTGTGGCGTTCGGCGTCAGGGCCGGTCAGCCCCGCGACCCGGCAGAGGGCGGCGACCGCCTGCCTGGGCGGCGGCTGGGTGGCGTTGAGGTAGCGCTGCCAGGAGGACTTGCTGTACGCGGTCCGCGCGCCCAGCGCGACCAGGCTGAGACCGGTGCGGTCCTTGAGGAGCCGCAGCTGCTCCACGAAGTGCCGCACCTCCGGCGGCAGATCGTCCGGCAGCGGCTGCCAGGCGCCCATCGCTCACCTCCCGGCGTCCCTCGCGTGGCCCGATCGCAGCGAGTGACGACACGGGCGGTCCGATCGGTTCCCACGCCGGGTCCGGGCGCCGCTGTGGCAGAGCGCGGACACCGTAGCGGAACGGTCACTTCCGTGCCACAGCGTACGGACAGCCGTTGAACAGCCCCTGCACTGTGCAGCAGGCTGGACACGAGACGGCGGCCCGTCCTGACTCGGGGGAGAGGATGGGCCGCCGTCGCCGTGCCTGCACGTCATCCCGCACACCGCACCCCGCGCACCGCACCGCAGTGCCCTCGGCACCGCGCACACGGCGGTCACTGACTGTTACGGACCGTGAAGTGCAGCGCGTCGTCCAGGAACGGTATCTCCAGCCAGGGCTTCGGCTGGGCCATCAGCGCCAGCAGGACGATGGCGGAGCCCAGGACGCCGTAGGTGACGATGTCCGTGAAGCGGGAGCGGACGGCGAGCATGCCGACGCGGGGCAGCAGCCAGCGCATCACGGCGCCGCCGAGCAGGGCCGCGCCGATCAGCAGCAGCCCGACCCGGAAGGCGTCGAAGGCGGTCACCAGCAGCCCGAGCCCGACCATGGACAGCACGGCGAGCATCGGCCACTGCCGGGCGGGGGCCGGGGCGTCGCCGGGCGCTGCGCGGCCGCCGCCCTCGGGACGCGCGGTGTCCCTCGTGAACAGCGGGAAGCGGCGCGTGACCCGGCGCGCCCGGGCCTCGGCGTCCGGCGCGCTGACCGGATCCCGTACCTCGATCTCCGGCTCCACGGACACCGGGTCCGGGGCCGCGTCACGCGGGGCGCCGCCCGCCTCAGCCGACACTGCGCTCCGCCGCCTCGACCACGTTGACCAGCAGCTGGGCCCGGGTCATCGGGCCGACGCCGCCGGGGTTCGGCGAGATCCAGCCGGCCACCTCGGCAACGTCCGGGTGGACGTCGCCCACGATCCTGCCCTCGGCGTTGCGGGAGACTCCGACGTCCAGGACGGCCGCGCCCGGCTTGACGTCCTCGGCGCGGATCAGGTGCGCGGAGCCGGCCGCGGCGACGATGATGTCGGCCCGCCTGAGATGGGCGGACAGATCACGGGTGCCGGTGTGGCACTGGGTCACCGTGGCGTTCTCGCTGCGCCGGGTCAGCAGCAGCGGCATCGGGCGGCCGATGGTCACGCCGCGGCCGACGACCACGACCTCGGCGCCCTTGATCTCCACCCCGTAGCGGCGCAGCAGCGTCAGCACGCCGTTGGGGGTGCAGGGCAGCGGGGCCGGCTCGTTGAGGACGAGACGGCCGAGGTTCATCGGGTGCAGGCCGTCGGCGTCCTTGCCGGGGTCCATCAGCTCCAGGATGCGGTTCTCGTCGATGCCCTTGGGCAGGGGCAGTTGGACGATGTAGCCGGTGCAGGACGGGTCCTCGTTCAGCTCCCGGACGACCGCCTCGATCTCCTCCTGGGTGGCGGTGGCCGGCAGCTCGCGCTGGATGGAGGCGATGCCGACCTCCGCGCAGTCGCGGTGCTTGCCTGCGACGTACTTGCGGCTGCCGGGGTCGTCCCCGACCAGGATCGTGCCGAGGCCGGGCGTGACGCCCTTCTCCTTCAGCACCGCCACGCGGGCGGTCAGATCGGACTTGATCGCGGCTGCGGTGGCCTTGCCATCGAGAATCTGGGCGGTCATGCCCCCATCCTCGCGGATGAACCCGCCGTGGTTCCAATCCGGGTGCCCCTTGGCCCTCAGCCCCGGGCCCGGCCCATGATCAGTGATGTTGCACTTGCACAACACATGCGAAATGCGGCTGGACAAGTAACCATCCGGTCAAGAACGATGAACAGCACAGTGCCGCGGGCAGCTCATCGGGGGGAATGACCGCATTCTGTAGAACTCTCCTCCGTACGGTGCCGCGCGTCGTCCCCGCACTTGATCAACGGAGGAAAGACCGCCATGAGTTACGGCGACCCGAACAACCCCTACGGCGCCCCGCAGGCCCCCCAGCAGCCCGGCTACGGCTACCCCCAGCAGGGCCAGGCCCCCGGCTACGGCTACCCGCAGGCCCCGCCCGTCCAGCAGTACGGCGCGCCGGTGCCGGAGTCGATGCCCGGCTCGGTCAGCGCGGCCCGTGTGATGCTCTGGGTGATCGTCGCTCTGCAGCTGATCGGCGTCATCGCCTTCGCCTACGCCGCCTCGAAGGTCAGCGCCGCGAAGAACGACGCCACCTTCCAGAACGACGCCGCCTTCCAGCGGGTGGCCGACTACTCCTCCGGCATGCTGTGGGCGTTCGTGGTCTTCGCGCTGGCCTGGGGCGTGTTCGCGGCGGTGCTGGCGATCAAGTTCAACACCGGCCGCAACGGCGTCCGCGTCACGACCCTCGTCTTCGGCATCATCACCGCGGTCCTGGGCCTGTACCCGTTCATCATCGTGGGCCTCGTCCACACGGTGCTCGCCATTCTGATCGCCTGCTTCGTCGGCGGCTCCAACGGCTCGGCCTGGTTCAACCGCCCGCGCTACTGAGCACTGCGCTCCCTCCGCACCAAGGGCCGTGTCCCACCCGTACAAGGGGGGCACGGCCCTGGTGCGTCACGCTCGGGTGATCAGTGGAATCAGTGGAAGAAGTGCCGCGTACCGGTGAAGTACATCGTCACGCCCGCCTTCTCGGCGGCCTCCACGACCTGCTCGTCGCGGATCGAGCCGCCCGGCTGGACGATGGCCTTCACACCCGCCGCGATGAGGATCTCGGGACCGTCGGGGAAGGGGAAGAACGCGTCCGAGGCGGCGTAGGCGCCCCGCGCCCGCTCCTCGCCCGCCCGCTCGACGGCGAGCTTGCAGGAGTCGACGCGGTTGACCTGGCCCATGCCGACGCCGACCGAGGCGCCGTCCTTGGCGAGCAGGATCGCGTTGGACTTCACCGCCCGGCAGGCCTTCCAGGCGAAGGCGAGCTGTGCGAGCTCGCCGGCGGAGAGCGCCTCGCCGCTGGCCAGGGTCCAGTTGGCCGGGTCGTCGCCGTCGGCCTGGAGCCGGTCGGTGACCTGAAGCAGCGCGCCGCCGTCGATGGCCTTCACCTCGACGGGAGCGGCCGGCCCGTTCGGGGCCTTGAGGACCCGGATGTTCTTCTTCTTGGTGAGGGCCTCAAGGGCCCCCTCCTCGTAGCCGGGCGCGACGACGACCTCGGTGAAGATGTCGGCGACCTGCTCGGCCATCTCCCGGCTCACCGGGCGGTTCACGGCGATCACACCGCCGTACGCGGAGACCGGGTCGCAGGCGTGCGCCTTGCGGTGGGCCTCGGCGACGTCCGCGCCGACCGCGATGCCGCACGGGTTGGCGTGCTTGATGATCGCCACGCACGGCTCGTCGTGGTCGTAGGCGGCACGGCGGGCGGCGTCCGTGTCGGTGTAGTTGTTGTACGACATCTCCTTGCCGTGCAGCTGCTCGGCCTGCGCGAGGCCGGCCCCGCTGCCGTCCACGTACAGGGCGGCGGGCTGGTGCGGGTTCTCGCCGTAGCGCAGGGTGTGCGCGCGATCCCAGGTGGCGCCGAGGAAGTCGGGGAACCGCGACTCGTCGACGGGGGCGTAGGAGGAGGCGAACCAGGAGGCCACCGCCACGTCGTAGGCGGCCGTGTGCTGGAAGGCCTCGGCGGCCAGCCGCTTGCGGGTGGGAAGGTCGAAGCCGCCGGCGGAGACCGCCGCGAGGACGTCGGCGTAGCGGGCCGGGCTGGTGACGACCGCGACCGAGGGGTGGTTCTTGGCGGCGGCGCGGACCATGGAGGGGCCGCCGATGTCGATCTGCTCGACGCACTCGTCGTCCGAGGCGCCGGAGGCGACGGTCTCGCGGAACGGGTAGAGGTTGACCACGACCAGGTCGAACGGCTCGACGCCGAGCTCGGCCAGCTGCCGCCGGTGGTCCTCCAGACGCAGGTCGGCGAGGATGCCGGCGTGGACCTTGGGGTGCAGGGTCTTGACCCGGCCGTCCAGGCACTCGGGGAAGCCGGTCAGCTCCTCGACCTTGGTGACGGGCACGCCGGCCGCGGCGATCCGCCCGGCGGTGGAGCCGGTGGAGACGAGTTCGACGCCCGCCTCGTGCAGCCCGCGCGCGAGCTCCTCGAGACCGGTCTTGTCGTAGACGCTGACGAGCGCGCGCCGGATGGGCCGCTTGTTGCTCTCGGCGGTCACTGGATAACTACCTTTCGTCCCTCGATGCGATAGCCGTTGCGGGCGAGCCGCCCCACGACCTCGACGAGCAGCCTTCGCTCGACTTCCTTGATGCGCTCGTGCAGCGCGCTCTCGTCGTCCTCGTCCCGGACCTCGACCACGCCCTGGGCGATGATCGGCCCGGTGTCGACGCCGTCGTCGACGAAGTGGACGGTGCAGCCGGTGACCCTGGCGCCGTACGCGAGCGCGTCCCGCACGCCGTGGGCTCCCGGAAAACTGGGCAGCAGGGCGGGGTGCGTGTTCACGAACCGCCCGCCGAACCGCGCGAGGAACTCCTTCCCCACGACCTTCATGAACCCGGCGGACACCACGAGGTCGGGCTCGTAGGAGGCGACGGCCTCGGCGAGCGCCGCGTCCCACTCCTCGCGCGCACCGTAGTCCTTGACCTTCCGCACGAAGGTCGGCACCCCGGCGCGCTCGGCGCGCGCCAGCCCCTCGATGCCTTCGCGGTCCGCGCCCACGGCGACGATCTCGGCGCCGTATGCCTCGGCTCCGGCCTCGGCGATCGCGTCGAGGAGCGCCTGCAGATTGGTGCCGGATCCGGAGACCAGCACGACGAGGCGCTTGGCCACGGGCTTGGCGGCCACGGTGGGGCCCTTTCTCGGGGGAGCTGTTTGTACGGTCGTACGAATGCTTCGCGCCCCCGGATACGGGGAAGCCTACGAAGCGGCCGACCGCCAGCAACGATACCGGCACACCGGACGGCCCCCATGGGACGGGGGCGTGGCCGGAAGGTAGCGTCTGGGGGGAACCCGGTACGGGAACGCACTTCGCGCACCGTGCGTTCACACGACGACGGGCCCGCGACCCGGGGCCGCACAGCACCTTCGGGGGGACGTTCCGGATCGGACACTCCAGATCAGGCATTTCGGATCCGCATTTCGGATCTGATATTTCGGATCAGGCGCGTCGGATCAGACGTTCCAGCCCGGACGTTCCAGCCCGGACGCTCCAGTTCAGTAGTGACTCACCAAGGGGAAGACGCTCACTTGATGCCGGACCGCAGCCTGCGACTCCTCACGTTCCCCCCGCAGCCGGAGCAGGGAGGGGAGCGCGGCGCCGTGCTGCTGCGGGAGCGCCCCACCTCGCCGCCGGACGCGCGCCCGGGCGGAGAGAACGGCGACGGACAGGGCGGCGCGGCCCCCGACGACAACCCCTTCGCCCCGCCCCCGGTGGGCACTCCCGACCGTCCGTGGCAGCCCCGGCACCCCTCCGGCGACTCCTCCGACGACGGTTCCGGCGAGGGCGGCGGCCACTCCCCCTGGGGCAGCCAGTGGAGCGACCGGCAGCCCGGCCGTTCCTCCGGCGGCTTCGGCGAACGCCCCCAGCGTCCCGGCGGCGGACCCGAGGGTCCGGGCGGGCCCGGCGGCGGACCCGGCGGCGGCTCCGGTCCCGGCCTGCGCTGGGACCCGACGGACCCCGCCCAGCGCCGTGCGAGGTACGCGCTGCTGTGCGGCATGTGGGCCTTCTTCTTCGTCCTCTTCAGCTGGACGTACGTGGCCCTGCTGCTCGGCGCGCTGGCGCTGTACTGGGGCATCAGCTCCCTGCGCGCCAAGCCGCGCAGGCCCGACGCCGGCACGCCGGCGCAGGACGGCCGCCCCCAGACGACGGCCGCGATCACCGGTCTGGTCACCGCCTCGCTGGCCCTCGCCCTGGTCGCCGTGACCTTCACCGCGCAACTGGTCTACAGCGACTACTACTCCTGCGTGAACGACGCCCTGACCAACGAGGCCAAGCAGTCCTGCGACCAGCACCTGCCGCAGGAGCTGCGGCAGGTGCTGGGGGTCAACGGCTGACGGACCGGGGTCACTCGTCACTCCGCGGCGGCTCGCTCGGGGGCGGCTCGCTCGGGGCGGGTGACTGGGCCGGTGGCCCGCTCGGCGGCCGAGTCGGTGACCCGGTCGGTTGTTCGGTGGGTGGCTCGGTGGGTCGTTCGGTGGGTCGTACGGCCCGGGGATCGTTCGCTTCCGTCGCTTCTTCCGTCATTGCTGTCGCCGCGTCCGGGGCTGCCGCGTCCGGGGCTCCCGCGTCCGGGGCTGCCGGTTCCTGCACTGCAGGTTCCTGCACTGCAGGTTCCTGCGCTTCCGCCGGCGTATCGGATTCCGCCGGGGCCGGGGGTTTCGTCGCCCCCTGTGCGAGTGCCGCCCAGCGGGCCTGGCGGGCGGCCTCGTCGTCCTGCCAGGACAGGGGGTCGGACGGCTGCGGGTCGAGGGGCAGTACGTCGTAGGCCTCGAGCTCGGCGTCGTGGCCTTCGGGCAACGGCAGCGGCGCGGCCTGCGCGGGTGGCGCCGCGACCGGGATCCCGGCCGCATCCTTCCGGGGCCTGCCGATCCGCCACCGGGTGCCGGCCTCCTCCACCGTCAGCCGGCCTCCCCGGCAGCGCCAGGCCCGACGGACCGCCGCCGTCGGTACGGCCACCGTCAGCGTCCACGCCAGGGCGGCCGTCCCCACCTGCCATCCCACCGGCCCGAAGCTCGCCAGCGCGGCACCGCCGAGCGGGCCGCCCGCCAGCTCGGCGAACACCCCGAGCCCGGCCGCGCACAGCCCGCACGCCAGTCCGGCGCCGCCCATCGTCCGCCGCCACGACCACGCCCGCACCGGCGGCCCGCCACCGCGTACCTCCCGCCCTCCCCGTACCGCCGCCCCCGCCACGAACCAGCCCATCGTGAGTCCGGCCGCCACCGGGATCGCCGTGGACGCCAGGTTCAGCGAGGTGCCGGGGCCCGCGTCCGGAACCGCCGCGAGCAGCGGGAACGGCGGCAGCAGGGGGGCCGGGGCGGAGGAGAACGGTTCGACGACATGGCCGGCGCCGAGGACGAAACCGGGGCCCAGGGCGTAGGCCACCGCCCACAGCACCGCGTTCGGCAGCAGCGCCAGACACAGCAGCAGTACGGCGAACCGTCCCGACCAGCCCTCCGTCAGCCGCAGGAAGGCTCCCCGGGCGATCTCGCCGTGCCCCGCCAGCGACACCCCGAGCAGCAGTGCCCCGCCCCCGGCGAAGACCACCGCTCCGGCTCCGGCCGCCCGCGCCGAGGCGCCGAGGCGCGCCCTGGGACCGGGCCCGACGAGCAGCCGCCGCAAGCCCTTCGGCAATGCGCGCAGGGCCTGGTCCGCCGGGGCACGCGGACAGCCGTACGCCGTCCACACGCCGCTGCCCGCCGCCACCACGGCGACCAGCGGCACACACACGGCCGTCCAGGCCCACGAGGGACGCAGCGCACCGCCCGCCGCGTAGGCCACGACCCCACCGCCGACCGAGAGATAGCCGAGGACGACGCCCGCCCACACGGTGCGCGGCGGGACGAGCGGGCCGCCGTCGCCTCCGTCGGTCGCATCCCGCGCCGCGCGGTGCACCAGCAGCGCGGGCAGCGCGAGCAGCAGCAGCGGGGTCACCCCCATGGGCGCCGGCACGCCGGTGAGCGTGTCGGTGCGGACCAGTTCGGCACCGTGCGCCAGCAGCCACAGCGCGGCGGCGACGTGCAGGGCGCCGCCGGGGCCGCTGTCGGGGTACGGGGAGCTGATCCACAGGGCGATGACGAGCACGGCGAACGAGCCGAGCCCGAGTCCCGCCGCGACCGCGCCGCCCAGGAGGCCGGCGCCGAGTCCGGGTGAGCGGTCACGTACGCGGGCGCGCAGGCGAGGCAGCGGCGGACGTCGATGGGTCGTCTGGATCACGCTCGCCATGCTCCCAACGACACGCGCGTTCCCGGCGCAACAGGCGAAGCCCCGCTGTGTCGCCCAATATACGTTTATGTGCCTATTCACACGGAGGGACGCATGGTGACGGCCCATCACACAGACACGGATACGGACCCGCTGACGCCCGATCAGGCCTTCGACGCCCTCTACGCGTTCTGCGCCCCCGCCCTCGTACGGCAGGCCTATCTGCTCACCGGCCGGCACGAGCGGGCGCGCGAAGCCGTGGAGCAGGCCTTCCAACAGGCCTGGCAGCGCTGGCCGGAGGTGGCCCACGACCGGGATCCGGCGGGCTGGGTGCGGGTGGCGGCGTACGAGTGCGCGCTGTCCCCCTGGCACCGCCTCCGCCCCCGCAACCGCATCCCCGACCCGCCTCCCGATCCCGCGGACCGCGCGCTGCAGCGCGCCCTGATGCAGCTCCCGCCGCCCCACCTCCGCACGCTCGTGCTCTACGACGGTGTCGGGCTCGACCTGCCCGAGACGGCGGCGGAGACGGAGGCGAGCACCCCGGCGACGGCGAACCGCCTGATGCACGCGCGGGAGGCCGTCGCCGCACAGCTGCCGGAACTGGCGGACACGGCGGAACTGCACCGACGGCTGGTCCGGCTGGCCGCCACCGAGCGCCGCCCGGCGGCGAAGCCGGCCACCGTGCGGACGGCCGGGGAGCGCAGGACGCGATTTTGGACCCGGTCCGCCATCGCCTTCACGGTCACCATCATCGGCGCGACGACGCTCACGCTGCGGACCGCACCCACGCACTACCTGGCGCCGGTGTCCCCCGGGCACGCGGTGCAGGGGCTGCCGGCGGCGGGCGCGCTCGGACCCCTGTCGCAGGAGGCGCTCAGGCTGCGCGCCGAGCTCAGGAAGGGGACCGTGGTCGGGCCGGAGCGGCTGGTGCCCCAGGCCAGATGAACCGGGTGGGCGCCGGCGGAACGCCGGTGGGCCCGCCCCCAACCCGGGGAGCGGGCCCACCGACGTTCGGCCGGAAAAGCTCAGCCGACGAGGCCGTATCGCCTGCCGGATTCAGCTGCGGAATTCAGCTGCGGAATTCAGCCGCCGAATCAGCCGCCGAATCTGCTGCCGAATCAGCTGCCGAGAATGGCGCGGGCGAGCTTGGCCGTCTCGGTCGGGGTCTTGCCGACCTTGACGCCCGCGGCCTCCAGGGCCTCCTTCTTGGCCTGGGCCGTGCCGGAGGAGCCGGAGACGATGGCGCCGGCGTGGCCCATGGTCTTGCCCTCGGGCGCGGTGAAGCCCGCGACGTAGCCGACGACCGGCTTGGTCACGTTCTCCTTGATGAAGGCCGCGGCCCGCTCCTCGGCGTCGCCGCCGATCTCGCCGATCATGACGATCAGGTCGGTGTCGGGGTCGTCCTGGAACGCCTTCAGCGCGTCGATGTGGGTGGTGCCGATGATCGGGTCACCGCCGATGCCGACGCAGGTCGAGAAGCCGATGTCACGCAGCTCGTACATCATCTGGTACGTCAGCGTGCCGGACTTCGACACCAGGCCGATGCGGCCCGGCTTGGTGATGTCGGCCGGGATGATGCCGGCGTTCGACTGACCGGGGGTGATCAGGCCGGGGCAGTTCGGGCCGATGATGCGGGTCTTGTTGCCCTTCTTGCCGGCGTAGGCCCAGAAGGACGCCGTGTCGTGCACCGCGATGCCCTCGGTGATGACGACCGCGAGCGGGATCTCGGCGTCGATGGCCTCGACGACCGCGTCCTTGGTGAACTTCTCCGGGACGAAGATGACCGAGACGTCGGCGCCGGTCTTCTCGATGGCCTCCTTGACGGTGCCGAAGACCGGTACCTCGGTGCCGTCGAAGTCGACGGTCTGGCCCGCCTTGCGCGGGTTCACGCCACCGACGATGTTGGTGCCGGACGCCAGCATGCGCTTGGTGTGCTTCTGGCCCTCGGAGCCGGTCATGCCCTGGACGATGACCTTGGATTCCTTGGTGAGGAAGATAGCCATGGTGTTCTGTGACCTCGTCCCTTACTTCGCGGCAGCAGCCAGCTCGGCGGCCTTGTCGGCCGCGCCGTCCATGGTGTCCACCCGCTGGACGAGCGGGTGCTTGCGGTCGTCGAGGATCTTGCGACCCAGGTCGGCGTTGTTGCCGTCCAGGCGCACGACGAGCGGCTTGGTGACCTCTTCGCCCTTGGACTCCAGGAGCTCCAGGGCCTGCACGATGCCGTTGGCGACCGCGTCACAGGCGGTGATGCCGCCGAAGACGTTGACGAACACGGACTTGACGTCCGGGTCGCCGAGGATGATCTCCAGGCCGTTGGCCATGACCTCGGCGGAGGCACCGCCGCCGATGTCGAGGAAGTTGGCGGGCTTGACGCCCTTGTGGGCCTCGCCGGCGTAGGCGACGACGTCCAGGGTCGACATGACCAGACCCGCGCCGTTGCCGATGATGCCGACCTCGCCGTCGAGCTTGACGTAGTTGAGGTTCTTCTCCTTGGCGGCCGCCTCGAGCGGGTTGGCGGCTGCCTTGTCGTGGAACTCCTCGAACTCGGGGTGGCGGAACTCCGCGTTGTCGTCCAGGGAGACCTTGCCGTCGAGGGCGAGGACGTCACCGGAGGCGACCTTGGCGAGCGGGTTCACCTCGACCAGGAGGGCGTCCTCCTTGATGAAGACCTCCCACAGCTTCACCAGGACGTCGGCGATCTTGTCGGCGACCTCGGCCGGGAACTTCGCGGCGGCGACGATCTCCTGGGCCTTCGCCCGGTCCACGCCGTCGATGGCGTCGATCGCGATCTGGGCGACGGCGTCGGGGCGGGTGGCGGCGACCTCCTCGATCTCCATTCCGCCCTCGACGGAGGCGATGGAGAGGAAGGTGCGGTTGGCGCGGTCGAGGAGGAAGGAGACGTAGTACTCCTCGAGGATCTCCGGAGCCGTCTCGGCGATCATGACCTTGTGGACCGTGTGGCCCTTGATGTCCATGCCGAGGATGTCCGTCGCGCGGGCAACGGCCTCGTCCGGGGTGGCGGCGAGCTTCACGCCACCGGCCTTGCCACGACCACCGACCTTCACCTGGGCCTTGACGACCGACTTGCCGCCCAGCCGCTCGGTGATCTCGCGCGCCGCCTCAGGCGTGTCGATGACTTCACCGGCCAGCACCGGTACACCGTGCTTGGCGAAGAGGTCCCTCGCCTGGTACTCGAACAGGTCCACGCGCTTCCGTCCCTATCAGTGATCTCGCGGTTCGTTGGATGCGTGGGCGTGCCGCGAAGGGCAACGTGACGTCCGCTCTGTGTCACAAGGGAGGCGCACACGGTGTCCGAGCGCGCGGCATGTCCGTCTCGCAGGTTATCTCCGCTCGCCGGGGTGCCCTAAATCGGGGGTCACACCTGAGCGGTGATACCTGTCACATGATGCCGCACTCTCTGGCACTGCGTGCCGGATGTGAGGGATGGCGAAAGGGACGGCTCGGGGCACGGGCGCGGGAACGGGCGGGGGGCGGCACGAGAAACGGCGAAGGGGACCGGCGCGGGGGCGGGAGAGGAACGGCTGGAGGAGCGGCGAGAGGAACCGGCCCGAGGACGGCTGGAGGAGCGGCGAGAGAAACGGCCACGGGACGGCGCGGGGAACGGCGAAGGGCCTCACCGGGCTGGGGTTGACCCGGTGAGGCCCCTTGGGCAGCCCTCAGGGGCTCAAGGCGGATGATCCCCACCCCAATGGGGACCAGCCGGCCCTTTCCGCGGGGTTCCGGCCGGAGGACCGACGGCTTTCGGCCATCCGGGTCCGTCAGCCCCGCGGAGTCTGCCGGTCGCCGTGCCGGGGCCGCCCCGGGCCCTCGCACGGCGGTGGGCGCGTACGGGTCCGCCGGGGCCTCGTACGAATGGGCGCGTACCCGGTCCGCCGGGACCCGGTACGGCGCGGTCGAGGTGAACTGGTGGCCCGGGTGGTGCGAGCCGGCGTCAGATTCGGATGCCGTACGGACGCACGTCCCGCGCCGCCCCCTGCACCCCCTGCGCGTAGCCAGGGGTGACCGACTGGGCGACGTCACCGGCGCCGGTGACCGCGTGACCGGCCAGCGGGGCCGCGGTGGCGCCGACGGTGCCGGTGAGGTCCTGCGCGAAGGGCGCGACCCGGCCGGCGACACCGCCGGCGAACAGGCCGGCGTCGCCCCCGACGGCGTGGGCGAGCGTGGTGGCGCTGCCGCCCACGCCCCGCGCCACCGGCCGCACGGTCTCGGTGACCGTGCCGACGACCGGCCGCACGGCACCGGCCACCCCGTACGCGAACGGCGCCACCTCGCCCGCGACGCCCTCGGCGAAGGGGGCCACCTGCCCGGTCACCCCCTGTGCGAACGGCGGTACGGCGCCGACGACGCCGCCCGTGAAGGGCTGGACGTCGGCCGCGGCGCCGTGCGCCGTCGCACCCGCGTCCGTGACGGCCTGCCCGGCGACGGGCAGCACACCGTGCACGGCGGTGTTCGCGACCGGCGGCAGCACGGCGTCGGTGGTGTCGTGGACGACCCGGCCGGCCAGTCCGGCGGCGTACGGGGGCACACCGGCGGCGACGCCGTGGGCGACCGGCTGCGCGTCGGTGACCGCACCGGCCCCGACAGACGACCCGTCCGCGACCGCCCCGCCGGCGACCGACTGAACCCCGGCGACCGCTCCTCGGACGACCGGCTGAACCCCGGCGACCGCTCCTCGGGCGACGGGCTGGACCCCGCGCACGGCGCCGCCCGCGACCGGCTGTACGCCGGCCACGACACCGTGGGCCAGCGCGGTTGCGGCGCCGACGGCGTGCCCGGCCACCGGGACCACGCCGTCCACCGCGTGCGTGGCGGCCGGAACCGCTCCGTGCACCGCGCCGGTGGCGACCGGCGTCACGCCGTACACCGCGTCCGTGACGGTGGGCACGACCCCCCGCACGGCGTCTGCGGCGATCGGTGCCACGCCCCGTACGGCAGCTCCGGCCACGGGCAGCACGCCGCCCACGGCGGTGTCCGCCACGGGCGGCACGACGGCCGCGGCCGTCTGCGCGACGACCGGGGTGACGGTCCCGGGCACGGTGCCGACCAAGCCGACGACCTGCTGCTTCGCCTCACCGACGGTGCCGGTGACGTGGCCGGGCACGGACGAGACGGTGGTCTCGGCGGCCCCACGGAGCTGTGCCACCGTGCCCTGTGTGGTGCCGGCCACTGAGGCGGCCCGGCCCTCGGCACCGGTGACCGCGGTCTGCGCGGCTCCGGTCACTGCGACGGTCGCTGCGCCGGTCACCGCGCCGGTCACCGCGCCGGTCGCGCCCGGCGCAGTGCGGCCCGCGCCCGCGACCGTGTGCCGCGCCACGGCCCGTACGGCGCCGACGACGCCCTGAGCCTGGGCGCGGGCGGCCGCCTGGGTGCCCTGGAGCTTGGTCTGGGCGCCGGCCAGCGCCTCCTCGAGCTCGGGGGCGAAGGCGGACAGGGGACCGAAGAGGTAGTCGATGCCGTTCTGGGGGGTGGACCTGCCCGGGAACTCGTCGGTCACCCTGTGGGCGGCGTGGGCGACGTCGACGGCCTGGGCCGCATGGGCCACTTGGGTTCCCTGGTCGGTGACGGCGCCGGCCTCGGCCTTGGCGGCGCGGGCCGCATGGGCGCCCTGGATGGCCTGCGCGCCCCGGATCCGGGTGGCGCGCTCCACGCTCACCTCGGCGTCGACGTAGCGGCGGGCCTGCTCGGCGGCGCTGCCGGCCTTCCCGGTCTGCGTGGCTCCGGCGGCGGTGCCGGCGAGGTCGCCGACTGTGGACCGCGCCCGGGCGGTGGTGTCCGAGACGGTCGTGGCCGCGCTCTGCACGGCCGTGCCGCCGGTGCTGCCGGTGCTGCCGGAGACGGTGTTCCGTACACCGGAGACGGCGCCGTCGACCGTGCCGGTGACCGCGCCGGTCACCGAACCGGCGGTGTCACCGGTTTCGTTGGTGGCGTCCGATGCCGACACGGAGGACGCCGGCAGTTCGTCGGCGCTGGCGACGGCCGAACCGAGCGCCCAGGCGCCGGTGACACCGGCGGCTATGACGATGGAGCGGCGGATGTTCTTGTTCATGCGTGCGTCAGATCCTTAAGGGGTTCCGAGACGCCCGGGAGAGGGACTCCGGGGTGGGGACATTCCGGCGCCTGACGCGGTCGCGCACACGGTCCGGGGTGTGTGTGGGGGGGGGGACCGGCGGACGCGCTACGGCTCCGGTGGCTTCCGTCCGGAGATCGAAAGGGGGGTCCGGACGGGCGGGCAGACCTGTTCCGCCCCCGCGCGGCAGGTCTGGGCGGGGGAAGGGGCCGGCTCTGCCTAGCCCGGGAAGACCGGGATGTCCCGGTGCCTGTCCCGGGTCCCGGCCGCGTCGGCGCGCGCGACGGTGCCGTGCACCAGCCGCAGCGGAGCCCGGTCGTTCAGGGTCACGGCGTGCGCGTCGGCGTGCCGCGATGTGCTGGAGTCGGCCGCCGAGTGGTCGCCCGCGACGCCGTTCGCGTCACCGGCGGGCGCCTGGTGCGCGGGGACGTGCGGGCATCGGTGCGCGTGGTGGACGCGCGCGGTGCCGCCCGCCGCGATGGAGCCGTGCGCGGCCGGCGGTCCGAAGACGACCGCGCTCGCGGCGCGTGCCGCGTCACTGGGCTGTCCTTCGGCGGCCGCCCCGTCGCGTGCCGTGACGGATGCCGGCAGCACGCTTCCCGGCCGGCCGGAGAGCCCGGGCTGCCCGGAGGGCGCGGGCAGCGGCAGCGAGGGCGGCACGGGCTGCGCCGGCCACGTGGGCAGCGACAGCACCGCCGGTATCCGCGTCCGCGCGCCGCCGGAGGTGTCGGTCACGGCCGCCACGGCCGTCACCAGATCCCCGGCCGGCTCCACCACCCGCTCGGTCACGAACCGGACGACGGAGTCGGTGCCCGGACGGACCACCGACTCGGTCGCCGGACGGGCCGGGAAGCCCGCCGCCGAACCGACGTGGAAGTCGGTCGCCGAACTGACGAGGGAAGCGGTCGCCGGAGGGACGAGGGAGGCGGTCGCCGGAGGGACCGTCACCGGACTGCCCAAGGAGTCGGTCACCGGGCGGGTGGCCTGATCGGCTGTCCTCTTGCGGGCCGTCGCGCGAGCTGTCCGGTGAGCAGCGTGGTGCGAGGTCCGGTGGGCCGCGGAACCGTGGCCGGGCCGCCTGGCCGGCGCGTGCAGCGCCTTGCCGAAGGCCACAGCCGCGCCGTTCGTCAAGGACCGCACACCGTCCGCCGCGGACGCCGGCACTGCCTGGACCGAGGGCACCGTCGGAGTTCCCTCCGCGGCGTGCGCCTGCTCCCCGCAGAGGAACCCGAGCGCGAACAACGCCCCGACCAGCAGTACCAGTTGCAGCGCACGCCGCCCGGCCGCCGTGCGCATCACGCGCAGAGCGGCACCGGAGAGGGCTGCTGGCAAGGTCAAGAGGGGACGGTTCCTTCCCGAGTGGGCGACGCGCCGCCGACGACGCCTCGATCCTCGCACGGGAAGCCCGCGGTCACGCAAGCCCCCTGTTACCGATGGGTAGGCATGTCCGTTTTGCTGGCACGATCCGGTCGACAAGTAGTCAGCGAACCGCCACCGCCCCCTCGTTGTCCCGTGTTCGTCACAAGGTTTCGTCCCACTGTTTCGTCACGCGGTTTCGTCACGCGGTTTCGTCACGCGGTTTCGTCACGCGGTTTCGTCACGCGGCGTCCGGTATCGGAAGCGGACGCTTCTCGATCGCCGCCGCCATCACTTCCGGGAACAGGTCGGGCGTGCAGGCGAACGCCGGTGCCCCGAGCGCCGCAAGCGCGGCCGCGTGCTCCCGGTCGTAGGCGGGCGCTCCCTCGTCGGAGAGCGCGAGAAGCGTCACGAACTGCACTCCCGACGCCTTCATCGCCGCCACCCGCTTCAGCATCTCGTTCCGTATGCCTCCCTCGTACAGGTCGCTGATCAGCACCACCACCGTCTCCGTGGGGCGGGTGATCTGCGACTGGCAGTACGCCAGGGCCCGGTTGATGTCCGTGCCGCCGCCGAGCTGGGTGCCGAAGAGCACGTCGACCGGGTCGTCGAGCTGGTCGGTGAGGTCGACGACCGCCGTGTCGAAGACGACCAGCCGGGTGCTGATCGACCGCATGGACGCCAGCACCGCCCCGAACACTGAGGCGTGGACGACGGATGCCACCATCGAACCCGACTGGTCGATGCAGAGGACGACCTCCTTCTTCACGGACCGGGAGGCCCGCCCGTAGCCGATGAGCCGCTCCGGCACGACCGTCCGGTACTCCGGCAGGTAGTGCTTGAGATTGGCCGCGATCGTGCGGTTCCAGTCGATGTCGTGGTGGCGGGGCCGGCTGACGCGGGCGCTGCGGTCGAGGGCGCCGGTGAGGGTGGCCCGGGTGCGGGTGGCCAGCCGCTTCTCCAGGTCCTCGACGACCTTGCGCACGACGGCCCGTGCCGTCTCCTTCGTCGTCTCCGGCATCGCCTTGTTCAGCGACAGCAGCGTGCCGACCAGGTGCACGTCGGCCTCCACGGCCTCCAGCATCTCCGGCTCCAGCAGCAGCGTGGCCAGCCCGAGCCGGTCGATGGCGTCGCGCTGCATGACCTGTACGACGGAGGACGGGAAGTAGGTCCGTATGTCGCCGAGCCAGCGCGCCACCGACGGCGCCGAGGCCCCGAGTCCCGCCGAACGGTCCCGCCCGGTCCCCGGTTTGTCCCCCTTGCCGTAGAGCGCGGCGAGTGCCCCGTCCATCGCCGCGTCCCGTCCGGACAGCGCGCATCCGGTGCCGTCGGCCGCGTCCGCGCCCAGTACCAGCCGCCAGCGCCGCAACCGCTCCCGCGCCGGGTCCGCTTCCGCCACGCCGTGCCTCTCCCCCACCGTCATCCCGCCACCCCCGCGAGTTCGTCGCCGCTCTTCTCCTCGGACGCGGCGTCCTGCAGACCCAGCAGCAGCCGGAGCACCGGCAGTACGGCCTCCGCACGCTCCTGGTCGAGGCCCGTACCGAAGCCGGCGGCACCGGCCGCCGCGGCACCGGCCGGGCCGCCGCCCTGCCCCGGGCCGCGGCGGACCAGTTCGCCGAGTGTTCTGCGTACCCCGGGCTCGTACGCCGAGAAGGTGCGCCGCAGCAAGGGCAGTACGTCAGTGAACGCCTCCGCCGGCACTCCGGTCAGCCAGGCGTCGAGCAGCCCGAGCAGCCGTTCGTCGTGCACGAGCAGCATCCCGCCCCCGCCGCCGACGAAGCCCTCGATCCACGCGGCCGCCTCCGCCGGCGGCGTGCCGGGCGACAGCGCAAGCCCCATGAGCCGTGCGGCCAGGTCCTGTTCGATCTCCCCGTCGTCCAGCAGGAGCCGCACCGCGCGTCCCCGGACCACCCCGGGCACCGTGTCCCTGCCCGACAGCACCCGCAGCACGGTCCGCCAGCGGGTGCGCAGGTCGCTCCGCCCGGTCAACGGGGTGTCGCCCAGCAGGGCCACGGCTCCGTGCACCGCGTCCACATGGCGCCGCATCTCCTCGGCCGCGTCCGCGTCCAGTCCGGCGCAGGCCGGGGGCAGACCGACGAATATCCGCTCGGCCAGCCCTCCGGCGACCTCGGCCAGGGCCTCGGTGCCGGTGCCGCGCACATCGCCGTAGCGCAGGGAGCGGACCAGGGCCGGCAGCGCCTGGGCGAGGTGCCCGACGTCCGCGTCGAGCGCCGCCCGGTCGGCGAGCACCTGCATCACCACGGGCAGTGCGTCCGGGAGTTCGGCGAGCAGGCAGCGCTCGGCGAGCCCGGTGACCTCGGCGAGGGCCTGCGCGCCCATGGCGTCCGCCGCCGCCCTGGCGGTCGCCGCGGTGAGCACGGTCGTGCCCCACACCCCGGCCTCGGCGACCCGCACCGACAGCTCCGGTTCCCAGCACAGCCGCCATGTCTCCCGGAACGTGCCCGTGCTGCCCCGCGAGGCCACGGGCTCGCCCCAGCCGATGCCCAGCAGCCGCAGCCGGTGCAGGAGCCTGCTGCGGCCGGCGTCGGTCTCCTTGCGCAGGTCGAGCTCCAACTCCCGCTCCGAGGACTCCGGCTTGAGCCGCAGCCGGCGCTGGAGGCGGGCGAGGTCATGCTGCAGGGGCACCGCGGGCGCGGACTCCGGCACCTCGCCCAGGACGTCGCCGACCACCAGCCGGTCGTGCACCAGCGCCAGCGGCACGTCCGAGCCGTCGCACATCACCGCGCGCACCGCGTCCGTGGTCTCGCCCAGCCCGGGCAGTGGACGGCCGCGCATCGCCGCGAGCGTGTCCGCCAGCCGCACCGCCTCGATGACGTGCGCGGAGGACACGGGCCGGTCCTCCGCGCGCAGCAGCCCGGCCACCTTGGTCAGCCACCGCTCGACCGGCCGGTCCGGCGCGTGGAACAGATGGGCGTACCACCCCGGGGAGTCGATGCCCGCGCCGTAGCCGCCGGCCCGGGACAGTCTGCGGTGCGTCCACGGCACCCACGTCATGTCCGCCTTGACCTTGGGCAGGCCCTTCAGCAGCGCCCGGTCGGCGGTGACGGCGGCCTGCTGCCGCAGCGCGGGCACATGCCAGGCCCCGCACACCACGGCGACGCCGTCCCCGAACTCACGCTCGGCTGCCCGCAACTGGAGCCGCATGTGCGCCTCCCGCACCAGGTCCCGGTCGTGGCCCCCGCTGCCGTGGGCGTCCCGCAGCGCGCCCATGGCCTCCTCGATGACCAGGAACGGCGCGGACGCGTCCCCCTCCCCCACGCCCCGGTGCTCGACGACGTCCTCCCACCAGCGTTCGGGGTCCTCGTACCCGGCGGCCTCGGCGAGGGCGGCGAGTGGGTCGAGGCGCACCTCGGCGCCGGGCGGGCCCCCGCCGGCCGGGCGCTCGGGGGGGCTCTGCTGTGGAGTCGCAGCGGTCTCGTCTGCCTTCCCCCACGCCAGTGTGTGCGCGGCCGGAAGGTCGATGAAGCGGGCCGGGACGCCGTGCGCCAGGGCCCAGCGGACGGCGACCCACTCCGGGGAGAACTCGGCCAGCGGCCAGAAGGCCGAGCGGCCGGGCTCGTCCACGGCGTGGGCGAGCAGGGCGACCGGCGGCCGCATGTCCTCGCCGGCGGCGAGCGGGATCAGCGCGTCGGCCTCCGGCGGCCCCTCGATCAGCACCACCCCAGGCCGTGACGCATCCAGGGCCGCCCGCACCGCCCGCGCGGACCCGGGACCGTGATGCCGGACCCCGAGCAGCAGCGGCCCCGCGCCGGGCCGGCGGCTCCCTGACGGCGACGGCTCCTCAACGCCTGTCACACCGTCCCCCTCGTCCCCCACGTCCACCACGCGCCCCTCGTCCTGCTCGTGCGCACCGGCCGCCTCGTCCTCCCGTCCAGCTGGGCTCGTCGTCGGCGCGGGCCCGCGCCGCACCGCCCGGCGACCGCCCCTCGCCGCTCGGCCGCCCCATGCCAATCAGCCACCCCTCGCCGCTCACGCGCTCATCTCCCGGCAGGCCCGGTAGAAGTCCTTCCAGCCGTCCCGCTCGCGGACCACCGTCTCCAGGTACTCCTGCCAGATGACACGGTCGGCCGCCGGGTCGCGGACGACGGCGCCGAGGACGCCCGCGGCGACGTCGCCCGCCCGCAGCACGCCGTCGCCGAAGTGGGCCGCCAGCGCCAGGCCGCCCGTGACGACCGAGATCGCCTCGGCCGTCGACAGCGTGCCGCTCGGCGACTTCAGCTTCGTACGGCCGTCGGTCGTCACGCCGTCGCGCAGTTCGCGGAAGACGGTCACGACACGGCGGATCTCGTCGACGCCGTCAGGCACGGCCGGCAGGTCGAGCGAGCGGCCGATCTGGTCCACACGCCGGGAGACGATGTCGACCTCGGCCTCGGGGGTCTCCGGCAGCGGCAGCACCACCGTGTTGAAGCGCCGGCGCAGGGCGCTGGACAGCTCGTTGACCCCGCGGTCGCGGTCGTTGGCCGTGGCGATCAGGTTGAAGCCCCGGACCGCCTGCACCTCCTGGCCGAGCTCCGGTATCGGCAGCGTCTTCTCCGACAGGATCGTGATCAGCGTGTCCTGCACGTCGGCCGGGATGCGGGTCAGCTCCTCGACGCGGGCGGTCATCCCCTGCGCCATGGCCCGCATGACCGGGCTGGGCACGAGGGCGTCGCGGCTCGGGCCGTGTGCCAGCAGCTGCGCGTAGTTCCACCCGTAGCGGATCGCCTCCTCCGGCGTGCCCGCCGTGCCCTGCACCAGCAGAGTCGAGTCACCGCTGACCGCCGCGGCCAGGTGCTCGGACACCCAGGTCTTCGCCGTGCCGGGCACGCCGAGCAGCAGCAGGGCGCGGTCGGTGGCGAGGGTGGTGACCGCGACCTCGACGATGCGGCGCGGGCCGACGTACTTCGGCGTGATCACCGTGCCGTCCGGCAGGGTGCCGCCGAGGAGGTAGGTCGCAACAGCCCACGGCGACAGCTTCCAGCGGGCCGGGCACGGGCGGTCGTCCTGCGCGGCCAGCGCGGCCAGTTCGGCGGCGAAGGCGTCCTCGGCGTGCGGCCGCAGCGCCTCCGACTGCCCTTGCCCCGCACCTGTGTTCGCGGGCGCGGAGTGCTTTTGGCGCGGTTCGACGGGCGTCGGTTCGACGGACACAGACATGGCTGAGGCCCCCTCCAGCTCGGCCGGTTCGGTTCTGGCATCCACCGTGCACCACGGCACTGACAATGCGTTTTGACCTGCACAAACGCACTCGCCAGGGCCGATTGTCAGTGGGGGGATCTACCTTCGATGGCATGACTCAGCAGGGGGTGCGCTGGACCGCGGACCAGGTGCTGGCACTGGCGCCTGACGACGCGTCACGCAAAGCGGGAAGCAAACTCGGCGCGGCCGGACCGTGGTCCGAGGCGGGCAGTTCCGACGAGGGGACGGTGTGGGGGCTGTGCAAGGGCAGTGGCAGCAGGCCGTATCAGACGGTCGTCGACATCGCGGACGCGGCCGGTCCGGCGTACAGGTGCAGTTGTCCCAGCCGCAAGTTCCCGTGCAAGCACGCGCTCGGGCTGCTCCTGCTCTGGGCGGGCCAGGACGGTGCCGTGCCGCCGGGGCGGGCGCCGGACTGGGCCGAGCAGTGGATGGCGGGCCGAAGAAGGCGGACCGCGCAGAGGCAGGCGGCGGGGGCTGCGGATTCCGGGGCCGGTTCCGTCGATCCGGAGGCGCGACGCCGGGCCGAGCGCCGGGCCGAGCGGATCAGCGCGGGAGCGACGGAGCTGGAGCGGCGCCTGACCGACCTGCTGCGCGGCGGGCTGGCCACGGCCGAGCAGACCGGGTACGCACTGTGGGAGGAGACGGCGGCCCGCATGGTCGACGCGCAGGCGCCGGGACTGGCCGCACGCGTCCGTGAACTGGGGGCGATCCCGTCGTCCGGGCCGGGCTGGCCGGTGCGGCTGCTGGAGGAGTGCGCGCTGCTGCATCTGCTGGACCAGGGCTGGCTGCGCCGCGACCGGCTGCCGGAGGGGCTGGCGGCCACGGTCCGCTCCCGCGTCGGGCTGCCCGGCTCCGCGGACGGACCGCCTGTGCGGGACAGCTGGCTCGTCCTCGCCCAGTACGACACCGCGGACGCGAAGCTGACCACCCGCAGGATCTGGCTGCACGGCGCCGGCTCCGGCCGTACGGCCCTGCTCCTCTCCTACGGCGCCGCCGGCCGCGCCCCGGAGCTCGCGCTGCCGGTCGGGCTGGCCCTGGAGGCTGAGGTGTCCGCGTATCCGGGCGCCGGGCAGCTGCGCGGGGCGCTGGGCGAGCGATTCGCGCCCCCGGCGCCCACGCGGACACGTCCGCCCGGCCTGACGACGGCGCAGGCGGCCGCCCGGTACGGCGAGGTGCTGCGCGCGGACCCGTGGCTGGAGTCGGTTCCGGTGACACTGCGGGATGTCGTACCGGTCCCGGACGGCGAGTCCTGGCAGCTGGCCGACGCCGGGTCCGACTCCGCGCTGCCCCTCACTCCGGTGGCCCGCACCCGTCCGGGCCTGTGGCGGCTGGTCGCGCTGTCGGGCGGGGCGCCCGTCACGGTTTTCGGCGAGTGCGGCCACCGTGGCTTCACGCCTCTGACGGCATGGCCGCGAGACGATGGAGAGTTGGTGACACTGTGCTGATGAGCTGCATACTCTCCGCGACATCCGACCCGATGGCGGGCTTCGCGTGTCCGGCAATGGGGTGACGTCACGGCGAATGGCGGGGCGCCGCCGGTCCAGCGGGAAGCCTCACCCGAAAGGACCACACCGGCCACGAGCACACCTCACCCGTCCGCCCTTTCTCACCGGTATCACGCATTTGTTCCGCCCCACGGGAAACCCGGCGAGGGTGACCCCTCAGCCATTCCCAGGCACCCGGCAATGGAAAGGAAGCTCATGATCAGGACCTCCGCCCCGGTGGATGCGCCCGCCGCGGGCGCCTGGGAGGAGTTGGTCACCACCGCCCTGCTCGGTACGGACCGCCGTACACCCCCGGGCGGTGCGCCCGGCCGGGAGGCGCCCGTGGCGCTGCTGGACGCGGCGGCCGTGCAGACCGTGCGACGACGGGCGGGGCTGCGCCCGGCCCGAGCGGCCGAGCGCCCGGAGCCGGCCCCTGCGGACCCGCGCCCGCCGCTGCCCGCCGCCGCGGCCCGCAGGCTCGCCCTGCTGCTGGCCGGCCGGCCCGGTACGGCGGGCGGCGGCCGCAGAGGCACGGCGCCCGATCTCATGGAGCTGCTCCCCCAGTGGCTCGCGGCCGCGAACGCGCACGGGTACGCGGCGCCCGCACAGGCACTGCCCGCGCTGCTGGACGCCGCCCGGGGACGCACGGACCTTCGCCCGGCCGCCCTGGCCTTCGCCGGCCCGCGCGCGCTCTGGCTGGCACGGCTGAACCCGGACTGGCGGTTCGCCCTGCGGGCGGCCCCCGGCGGCGGGGCCGCGCTGCCCGGCCCCGAGGACACGGAACTGATCGGGCAGCTGTGGGAGGAGGGCCTGTTCGCGGAGCGGGTCGCCCTGCTGGCCGCGATACGCGCACGCCGTCCCGCCGCCGCGCGCGAACTGCTCTCCGCCACCTGGCCCACCGAGCGCGCCGAGGACCGGCTCATGTTCCTCGACTCGCTGCGGACGGGCCTGGGTCCGGACGACGAAGGGTTCCTGGAGCAGGCCCTGGCCGACCGCAGCCGCAACGTGCGGGCCACGGCCGCGGAGCTGTTGTCGGCGCTGCCCGGCTCGGCGCTCGCCGCGCGGACGGCTGCCCGGGCCGGGACCTGCGTGGCCGTCGACCACACGCGCGGGACACCGGCGATCGTCGTCGAGGCCCCGCACGAGTGCGACACGGGCATGGAGCGCGACGGTGTCGTGCCCAAGGCGCCGGCGGGACGGGGCGAACGGTCGTGGTGGCTGGGTCAGCTGCTGGAGGCCGCACCGCTCGGGGCATGGCCGGAGCGCCTGGGCGGCCGCACCCCGCAGCAGATCGTGGCGCTGCCGGTGCGGGACGGCTGGCAGGGCGAGCTGCACGCCGCGTGGTGCCGGGCGGCCGTGCGGCAGCGGGACGCGCAGTGGGCGCGGGCGCTCCTCGGGGCGCCCGCGGCCCCCGGGGCCGGCGGGCCGGGAGCGGTGTCCCTGGCCGAGCGCGCCAAGCTGCTCGGCACGCTGAACGCCGGCGAGCGGGCCGAATGGGTGGCCGGATTCATCGCGACGCACGGGCTGTCCGAGGCGTTTCAGCTGCTCGGGGTGTGTGCGGTGCCGTGGTCCGCGCCGCTTGGACGTGCGGTGGTCGACGCGCTCAACATCGCGCGGGACGCAGGGAGTTACCCATGGAGTTTCAGTGGAGTGATGGGGCTGGCCGAGCGGTGTCTGGATCCCGCGGAGGCGAGCCGGCTCGACGCACTGCTGGCCGTGCCGGACGAGGCCGAGGACGCGTCGCCGGGGGCCGGGGGGTACTGGGCGGAGGCGTTCCAGCGGCTGGTGACGACGTTGCGGCTGCGCTCCGCGATGACCGACGAGTTGTCCTCCACCGGGGTGAGCTGAGCCCCGCCCCGGGTCAGGGCGGGCCTCCCTGGGAGCTGCGCCCCCAGACCACGCCGCCGACGCCCGGCCGGCCCCGGGAGCCGCTATGCGTCCGCCGGCTGCCTGACGTTCGCCCGGACCCAGTCCACGATCGACTGGGTGGTGGCGCCGGGGGTGAAGATCTCCGCGACGCCCTTCTCCTTCAGCGGCGCGATGTCCGCCTCGGGGATGATCCCGCCGCCGAACACCACGATGTCCTCGGCGTCGCGCTCCTTGAGGAGCTCGATCACCGCGGCGAACAGCGTGTTGTGCGCGCCGGAGAGGATCGAGAGGCCGATCGCGTCGGCGTCCTCCTGGATCGCCGTGTCGACGATCTGCTCGGGGGTCTGGTGGAGCCCCGTGTAGATGACCTCCATACCGGCGTCGCGCAGTGCCCGCGCGATCACCTTGGCGCCCCGATCGTGGCCGTCGAGCCCCGGCTTGGCCACCACCACGCGGATCGGACCGGCTGCCACACCCATCACTGCCTCCATGAAGCGACTACATCCATCCGTACCGATAAGTACCGCACATGTCGAGCGCATCGAACATGCCGGAAATACCGCGCATGCCGTGCATTCCGCCGCTCACCGCACCGGGTACGCCACTACGGGACGGACGCCCCGCACCACATGGTCCGGGCAAGTGAACGAACGTTATCGCCAGCATCCCGCAACCGGCAGTTTCACGGTGCGGACCGAGGGGGAAATCACACGGTGGGACACTCCTCCGTGCTCTTCGAGCAGGGGGAACAAGCGTCACGGGAGCCGCAACGAGGTCGCCGCACCACCGCGCCGCGAGCCATGCGCCGCGGTGGTGCGGCGCATCGACGGGGGCAGGACGGGCAGACAGGGCAGGTACGGCACGAAAGCGGGGAGCCTCGCCGCCGCACGGGCGGGGGACCGTCTCCCCTCATCGGCGTCACCCACGCCGCACGCCGGACCCGTCATGCGTGCCCCGCTCATGCCGCGTCGGCAGTCTTCGCCGCGACTGCCCACGAGGGCACACGGGGGACAGAGCTGTCCTCCCGCGTGCCGACAGGAGGTCGGCCATGAAGGTCACCAGCGTCGCAGACCCGATCCTTCCGCTCTGCCAGCGCCTGCTCCCGACCAGACTCGCGGGACTGTCACTGGGCCTCCTGAAGGCGACCGCCCTCGAGCTCGCGATCCTCGCGGGACACCTGCTCCTTTATCCCTCGGGCATCGTCCAGGAGCGCCGCGGCCCCTCCTGCCCGCTTCCCGCGCCGGACGGCGCCGCCCAGCTGCCCACCGAGGCCAAACCACCGGTCGTGCTGCTGCACGGGTTCATCGACAACCGCTCGGTGTTCGTCCTGCTGCGCCGCAACCTCGCCCAGCACGGCAGGCAGCGCGTGGAGTCCCTCAACTACTCGCCGCTGACCTGTGACATCCGCATCGCGGCCGAGCTGCTCGGGCGGCACATAGACGAGATCTGCGAGCGCACCGGCAGCAGCCAGGTCGACGTCGTGGGACACAGCCTCGGCGGCCTGATCGCCCGCTACTACGTGCAGCGGCTCGGCGGCGACCTGAGGGTGCGCACCCTGGTCACCCTCGGCACCCCGCACTCCGGTACCCGGGTGGCGCCGCTGGCCAACGCTCACCCGATCGTGCGCCAGATGCGCCCCGGTTCGGAGCTGATCGAGGAGCTGTCCCGCCCCGCGCCGGGCTGCCGTACGCACTTCGTCAGCTTCTGGAGCGATCTCGACCACCTGATGGACCCGCTGGAGTCGGCCTGCATCGATCATCCGGACCTCAAGGCGCAGAACGTGCAGGTGAGCGGAATCGGGCATCTTGCCCTGCCCGTGCACCCAGCGGTCGCCACCGGGATACGGCAGGCGCTGGACACCGCACGGCCGGGAGACCCGGCCACCGCGTGTACCGGCGGTCTGACGGTGGCCTGACGGCGGGACCGCGGCAGGACCGAGGAACCGAGGAAGGGCTGCGGGAGGGCTGCGGGAGGAGCACGGAAGGGCGCAACGTGGGCGCAACATCCGTCCGGGACCACCGAGTCGGCGACCACATTGACCCATCGGTGTCGAACACGGCTTCGAACACAAAGCCAAAGCCGCGCCCGCAGTCCGCCGAAACACGGCCGAATGCCCGTTTCCCACCTCCGGGAAACCTGCCGAAGATTGTCGCGCCCGCGTACCGCCGGGTACAGTCGCCGCACTGCTCTGGCAGCCCCTGTTGTCGAGGCGAAAGAGAAGTCGGTGAACGACCGTCACCCGTCGGGGAGCGTGACCACCCCGGCTCCGGCCTCCGATGCCGCCTCGACGTCCTACGCGTCGTACGGCGGGCAGGAAGCCACGTACGGCGACTTCACCACGTACGGCGACTACGACGCCACCGGTTTTGACACCGGCACGCACGGCACGGCGAACTTCGCCACCGACCCCCTCTTCGGCACCCTCCCGGGGGGCGGCGCCCAGGCGACCGGCTCGTACGACACCGCCCCCTGGTCCACGGGCAGCCACCAGACCCTGAACCACGACGCATACGCGGCCCAGCACCAGGCCGCCTACGACACCGGTGTCTACGACACGACCTCCTGGGCGAGCGGGTACCAGCAACTGGCCGCAGTACCACAGCAGTCGGCGCCCGCCGAGGCCAGCGGCCAGTGGGACGCCACCGCCTGGCTCCAGGCCGACCAGAGCGCTGCCGTGGCAGACGGCACCCAGCAGTGGGACTGGGGTACCCAGACCTTCGGCACCCACACCTTCGACACCGGTGCCTACGACGCCACACAGTGGAACAGCGACGGCGCG
Organism: Streptomyces sp. NPDC020801; assembly: GCF_044334385.1. Lineage (NCBI taxonomy): Bacteria > Bacillati > Actinomycetota > Actinomycetes > Kitasatosporales > Streptomycetaceae > Streptomyces > Streptomyces sp. NPDC020801. The sequence goes on along the minus strand of NZ_JBIRST010000001.1, from coordinate 319,479 downwards.
GCCGGCTTCGAGCAGCATCCCGACTCGCCGGCCTGGGACCCGGAGGCCGACGCCCCCGAGCCGCAACCGAACGGCGATGCCTCTGCCGCGGAAGGGGAGTTGGCCGCCTCCGGCGAACTGCCCACCGTCCCGCCGCTGCTCGACGACCAGGAAGAGGTCACCCCGCCCCCCGTCGTCTCGCGCGCGTCCTCCCGCAGTGCGAGCCGCTCCCGCCGCCGCCCCCCGGCCCGGCGCTCCGCGCTGCTGACCGTGGCCGTGCCCTCGGTCTGCGTGATGGGCGTCGCCGGAATCGCCGCCGCCTCCGTGGGCGGCCTGAGCGACGACAGCAAGGACACCTCGGCGTCGGCGTCCGACGCCCACGCCGTGCAGCCGTCCACCGCCAACAACAAGCTCGACACCCAGCTGCAGAGCCTGTCCGCCGGCGCCGACGACTTCGCCGACCGCGCCAGCCGTACGCAGGAGCGCATCGACCTCAGGGCGCAGCAGGAGGCCGAGAAGAAGAAGGCGGCGGAGGAGGCGGCCCGCAAGGAGCGACTGCGCCCCAAGTTCGTGCTGCCGGTGACGCAGCGAGGGCTCAGCGCCTACTTCGGCCAGGCGGGCGTGAACTGGATGTCCGTGCACACCGGCATCGACTTCCCCGTCTCCTACGGCACCACGGTCATGGCCGCGACCGACGGCACCGTCCGCACGCAGTGGAACAACGCGTACGGCAACATGTTGATCGTGACCGCGATGGACGGCACGGAGACCTGGTACTGCCACCTCTCCAGCTACCGGGTCCCCTCCGGTGCGACCGTGAAGGCCGGACAGCCGATCGCCTACTCCGGCAACTCCGGCAACTCCACGGGTCCGCACCTGCACTTCGAGGTCAGGCCCGCCGGAGGATCGCCGATAGACCCACTGCCCTGGCTGCGCAGCCACGGTCTCGACCCGACCTGATCACAAGAGGCGTCCCCGCGAGTGCGGGGGCGCGTCCCGGTTCGTCCGCCCTGGCGGCTACAGCTTCTCCACGGGCGCGTACCGCAGCAGGAGCCGCTTCGGCTTGGCGTCGCCGAAGTCGATTGTCGCCTCGGCGTTGCCGCCCGTGCCCTTGATCGCGACCACCGTTCCGAGACCGAACTGGTCGTGCGTGACCCGGTCGCCGACCGCCAGGGAGACCACCGGCTTGTCCGACGCCCGGCGCGTGGCGAACCCGGAGGCGCCCGACGCCGACGAGCGGGAGCGGGACGACGACAGCGAGGCCGCCACACCGGAGGCCGGACCGGAGGAGACGGGCGACGAGCCACCCGTGCGCTTCCAGTCCACATGCACCGGCGGGATCTCCTCCAGGAAGCGGGAGGGCGGGTTGTAGGAGGGCTGCCCCCAGGCGCTGCGCATCGCCGAACGGGTCAGGTACAGCCGCTCGCGTGCGCGTGTGATGCCGACGTAGGCCAGGCGGCGCTCCTCCTCCAGCTCCTTGGTCTGGCCGAGGGCACGCATGTGCGGGAAGACGCCGTCCTCCATGCCGGTCAGGAAGACCACCGGGAACTCCAGGCCCTTGGCGGTGTGCAGGGTCATCAGGGTGATGACGCCCGACCCGTCCTCCTCGTCCGGAATCTGGTCGGAGTCGGCGACCAGGGCGACCTGCTCGAGGAAGTCGGCCAGTGTGCCCGGCTCGCTCTCCGCGCGCTCCTGCTCGAACTCCAGGGCGACGGCGGCCAGTTCCTGAAGGTTCTCGATACGGGTCTCGTCCTGCGGGTCGGTGGAGGCCTGCAACTCGGCCAGATAACCCGTGCGTTCGAGGACGGCCTCCAGGACGGTCGCCGGTCCGGCGCCGGACTCGACGATCGTGCGGAGCTCCTCCATCAGCGTGTTGAACCGCCTGACGGCGTTCGTCGACCGCGAGGCCATGCCGTACGCCTCGTCGACACGGCGCAGCGCCTGCGGGAAGCTGATCTTCTCGCGCTGGGCGAGGGCGTCGATCATCGCCTCGGCGCGGTCGCCGATGCCGCGCTTGGGCACGTTGAGGATGCGGCGCAGGGGGACCGAGTCCTCGGGGTTGGCCAGCACCCGCAGGTAGGCCAGGACGTCCCGGACCTCCTTGCGCTCGTAGAAGCGCACGCCGCCGACGACCTTGTAGGGCAGGCCGACGCGGATGAAGACCTCTTCGAAGACACGGGACTGGGCGTTGGTGCGGTAGAAGACGGCGACGTCGCCGGCCTTGGCGTCGCCCGCGTCCGTGAGGCGGTCTATCTCGTCGGCGACGAACTGCGCCTCGTCGTGCTCGGTGTCGGCGACGTACCCGGTGATGCGGGCACCGGCGCCGGCGTTGGTCCACAGGTTCTTCGGGCGGCGGGACTCATTGCGCTCGATGACCGCGTTGGCGGCGGAGAGGATCGTCTGCGTGGAGCGGTAGTTCTGCTCCAGCAGGATCGTCGTCGCGTTCGGGTAGTCCTCCTCGAACTGGAGGATGTTGCGGATGGTCGCGCCGCGGAAGGCGTAGATCGACTGGTCGGCGTCACCGACCACGCACAGCTCGGCCGGCTGCAGGTCGTCCTGGCTCGGCGGTACGTCCACGGGGTGCTCCGAGGTGCCGACGAGCTCCCGTACGAGGGCGTACTGGGCGTGGTTGGTGTCCTGGTACTCGTCGACGAGGACGTGCCGGAAGCGGCGGCGGTAGTGCTCGGCGACATCCGGGAAGGCGCGGAGCAGGTTGACCGTCGTCATGATCAGGTCGTCGAAGTCGAGGGCGTTGGCCTCGCGCAGCCGCGACTGGTAGAGGGCATAGGCCTGGGCGAGGGTCTTCTCGAACCCGTCGGTGGCCTGGGCGGCGAAGTCCTCCTCGTCGATCAGCTCGTTCTTCAGATTGGAGATCTTGGCGCTGAAGGACTTCGGCGGGTAGCGCTTGGGGTCGAGGTCCAGGTCGCGGCAGACCAGGGCCATCAGGCGCTTGGAGTCGGCGGCGTCGTAGATCGAGAAGGACGACGTGAAGCCGAGCCTCTTGCTCTCGCGGCGCAGGATGCGCACGCACGCGCTGTGGAAGGTCATCACCCACATCGCGTTCGCCCGCGGGCCGACGAGCTGCCCGACGCGCTCCTTCATCTCGCCGGCGGCCTTGTTGGTGAAGGTGATCGCCAGGATCTGGCCGGGATGCACACCCCGCTCGGCCAGCAGGTAGGCGATGCGGTGCGTGAGCACGCGTGTCTTGCCGGAACCGGCACCGGCCACGATGAGCAGCGGGGAGCCGGCGTGGGCGACGGCGGCGCGCTGATTGTCGTTCAGCCCCTCCAGGAGGTCGGCCGCATCCATGACCGGCCTGTGCGCGCCGTCCCGGTAGTACGCGTCGGCGCCGTACGCGTCCCGGTCCGGGGGCACGTCGAACTTCCCGCCGAACAGATCGTCCGGCACCGGCTCCGGAGCGTGATCGTCCTCGGGCGGCGGCGGTTCTTCCTCATGGCCACGCGGGGCCTGGAGGTCCGCCAGGAAGCTGTCGTCAAAGAGGCTGCTCATCGCTCTACGAGTCTAGGGCGCTCCACTGACAACCCGTGGCCGCCCCGAAGAACATGACCGGATCCGCAGCGGGCCTGGGCCGGGGCCACCCGCCGGCCCGCCGGTCGGCCACGCTGTGGAGCTGCACCGTTACACCGGCGCACCCTCGGACGGCAGGTCACGAAAACGTATCGGGCATATCGCACACCAACCTTCACACAAGCCACACGAGTTGGCTACCGTGCCGTCGAGCCGCACCACCCCCACCGCTGAGCCGGCAGGCGGACGATGGAAGGAGCCGCCCCCCTTGGCGTCGCACCGCAAGACGAGCCACCCGGTTACGCGCGTAGCAGATCTGCACGCTCCCGCACTGGCCGCCACGGCCGCCCGGACCTCGGTGGCCCTGTTCTCCCAGACCACCGCGGCCGCCCCCGCCGTGGACGACGCCCGGCCCGGCGGCGCCCGGCCCAGCCCCGAAGAGGTCGAGAAGAAGATCGACGACCTGTACCGCCGGGCGGAGTCGGCCGCGGAGTCGGCGCCCGAGAGGCAGGACACGGCCAGGGAGAGGGCCGCCAGGCGCACGGACATGCTCACCAAGGCGCGCGAGATGCTGGGCGCCTTCACCGCGGCCCAGAACCGTACCGGCCCCGACACCCCCGAGGCCGCGGCCTCCCTGCTCGCCGAGACCCCGCAGGGCTACTTCGACCAGTCCCAGGTGATGAGCAGGCTGACCGCCCGCCGCAAGAGCCTGGTCGAGGGCCAGATCGCACAGCGGTCCGGGACCAGGCGGCAGCAGCCGGAGACCGCCACGAGCCCCGAGCCGCCGTCCGGGTCGCCGCACGACATCAAGGCGGCCAAGGCCGCCGTCCAGCGCAAACTGGCCGCCGCACGCGAACTGCTGGCGAATCCGACGGACTCACCGTCGCCGGCCAACTCGCCGCTGCCGACCACCCCACCGCTGTCGGCCAACTCGCCGCTGCCGGCCACCCCACCGCTGCCGACCACCCCACCATCGGCGGCCATCCCACCGCTGCCGACCACCCCACCGTCGCCGGCCACCCCACCGCTGCCGACCACCCCACCATCGGCGGCCACCCCACCGCTGCCGACCGCATCGCCCTCCCCGGCCGTTTCGTCGTCGTCATCGTCATCGTCGTCGGACTCCTCGTGCGCCACCCGGGCCGAGAGGGCCCTCGCCTTCGCCCGCGCGCAGATCGGGAAGCCGTACGTCTGGGGCGCGGTGGGACCCGGCTCGTACGACAACTCCGGCCTCGTCCAGGCCGCGTGGAAGGCCGCCGGTGTCACCCTCCCGCGCAGGACCCACGCCCAGGCCCGTACGGGAAGGACGGTACCGCTGTCCGAGGCGCTCCCCGGTGACCTCGTGTTCTTCCACGACGACGCCCACGGCGGCTCCCCCGGTCACACCAGCCACATCAACCACGTCGGCGTCTATACCGGTGACGGCCTGATGATCCACGCCCCGAGGCCCGGCACCCATGTCCGCGAGGAGCCGGTCCACCACAACGTCGCGTCAGTGGTCCACAGCGTGGTGCGCCCGGCCTGACGCCGAAGATCCTTAGCATCGGGGCCATGCCCGCCACGTCCCCGTTCTGCGCCTGGTTGGCGCAGCGCCTGCCCACGGCCGGGGCGGCCGTCATGGCGACCGGCATCGTGTCCGTCGGACTGTATCTGGCGGGCTACGCGCTGCTGTCGCTCGTGGTCCTCGCGGTGGCCTGCGTCGGCTGGCTGGCGCTGGCCGCCGACTTCGCCGTGCGGCTGCTGCGCGACCGGTCGCGGTGGAGGGCCGAGGCGGGCGCGCCGGGCGCCCTCAACGCCGTGGCCGCGACGACCGTGCTGGGGACCGGTTTCTCGGCGCTGGGCCGGCAGACCCTGGCCGAGGCACTGCTGGCACTGGCCGTGGTGCTGTGGCCGGGGCTGATGGTGCTGGTCGTACCGCACTGCAGACGGCCCATGCCGGGGTTGGTGTTCCTCAGCTGCGTGGCCACGGAGGGCCTCGCCGTGCTGGGTGCCACGCTGGCCAAGGCGGTGGCCACGGCCTGGCTGGCGCACACGGCGCTGGTCATGTTCTGGCTCGGACTGGCGCTCTACGTCTTCGCGCTGACCTGCTTCGACCTGCGGCAGGTGGTCGAAGGGCACGGGGACCAGTGGGTTGCGGGCGGAGCGCTGGCGATCTCGGCCCTCGCCTCGGCGGAGCTGATCGCCGCCGGGAACGCGGGCATGTATCTGTGGAACAACGACGACAACGGCGTCCTGCGCACGACGACCGTCGGGCTGGTCGTGCTCGACCTGTGCTGGTACGCCGTCCTGCTGGTCGCCGAGCTGGTCCGGCCCCGGCTCGGCTACGACGAGCGCCGCTGGTCAACCGTGTTCCCCATGGGCATGTCGGCGGCGGCGTTGCTGTCCGTCGCCGCAGCCCTCGTCGTCCCGGGGCTCCGGGGCCCGGGCGAGGCACTGCTGTGGATCGCGATGGCGGCCTGGCTCGCCGTGGCCGCAGGCGCGGTCGCGGACGCGCGCGGCGAGCTCACCGCGCGGGGGGCCGCGCGCTGAGTCCGGCTTCGCGCGCCGGGCTCACGTCCACAGCACGGCGATGAAGATGTTCGTCATGGTCAGCAGCCCGACCAGTCCGAACAGACCCTTGTCCACCTTCTCGTCGTCCCGCTTCACATAGACGAGGCCGAGGATCACGATCAGCAGCGCGAGCTTGATGCCGATCTTGATGGTGTTGACGTGATGACCGTCGGCCTGGTTGAGGCCGACCAGGATGACGCCGGTGACCAGCATGGTCAGCGCACCGTGCAGCATCCCGGGGACGAACCGGGCAGTGCCCTGGCCCATCGCCTTCATCTGGGTGAGGAAACCGCCGAGCAGCGCGGCGATGCCGATGATGTGCAGGCCGACGAAGAGATGGATGAGTACGTCCATGAGGCCGGAGCCTAATCAGGGACCTGCGGGCCCTTGACACCGGCCCCGGCCGCCTGCGGTGCCGGCCGGTCACCCGCACGCGCCGACGGATACCGATCGACGCATATATGCGGCCCATAGCAGCCGGCCTGCCCCACCTGCGGCAGAAACCGCCGCATCGGTCATCGCCCCGCGCGAAGACGGCAACCCCGCGCCTGGATCACGGTCACATGCGGTCACCCGGCGGTCCCCTCGCGCCAGTTGCGTACATGGCGTCACCGAGCCGACACGGACAGGTTTAGCGTCCTCCCCCAGGTGACCGGCTCCCCACCGCCGCCCGGGCCAGGGGCGGCAGTCGGGCACCACCGCCGAAAAGGTCCGGCGGCGGCCCTCTCCCCCTGTGTGGGCCGCCGCCGGACGTGCCCCCGCCCCGGCGGCCGGACGAAGGGACGTGACGGTCCACGTGGCAGCGCACCGCAAGCCCCGACAGCGTTCGATCGGCGCAAACACCGCCCGTACGGCCGTCACGATCGCGCTCGCGGGCGCGGCGACGACGGCCGGGTTCGACGGCACCGGGCACGCCGCACCACAGCCGACGCCGGGTCAGGTCAGGGCCCGGGTGGACAAGCTGTACCAGGAGGCGGAGGCCGCCACCGAGAAGTACAACGGCGCGAAGGAGAAGGCGGACGCGGCCGAGCGGCGTCTGAGCACGCTGGGCGACGAGGCCGCGCGCAGGCAGGAGCGGCTCAACTCGGCGCGCGAGGCGCTGGGTTCGCTCGCGGCGGCGCAGTACCGGGAAGGCGGGATCGACCCCGCCGTGCGGCTGATGCTGTCCGACGATCCCCGGCAGTACCTGGAGGGTGCCGAGTTCGCGGAGCGGGCCGGTGTCCGGCAGTCGGCCGCCGTGACCCGCGTACGCCAGCAACTCAGGGAGATCGAGCGGCTGCGCGGGGTCGCGGACATCGAGCTGACGTCGCTCAGATCCCGGCAGGCGGAGCTGCGCCGGCAGAGAAAGACGGTCACCGGGAGGCTGGACGAGGCCCGGCGGCTGCTGTCGCTGCTGTCCCCGGAGCAGCGTGCCGCGATCGGCCACGACGGGGACGCGGCGCACGCCTACCGCTCCGCCGGCGACGCGCCCGGCGCTCCGGGATCGGTCGCGGCACCCAACTCCCGCGCGGCGGCGGCCGTCGCCTACGCCTATGACAAGCTCGGCAGCCCCTATGTGTGGGGCGCGACCGGGCCCGACGCCTTCGACTGCTCCGGCCTGGTCCAGGCGGCCTACCGCTCCGCCGGGATCTCGCTCCCCCGCACCACCTACTCCCAGATCGACGCCGGCCGCCGTGTCTCACGGTCCGAACTGCTCCCCGGCGACCTGGTCTTCTTCTACTCCGGGATCAGTCACGTCGGCATCTACGTCGGCAACGGCCGGATGATCCACGCCCCGAACCCCTCGGCCCCGGTCCGCCTGGCCCCGATCGACGAGATGCCGTTCGCGGGGGCGGCCCGGGTGGCGTGAGCGGGGCAGGTGCTGCGGAAGGCAGCCCGGCAACCGTCCGGCTCAGACCAGTCTGCGTGCCGTCGCCCACCGGGTCAGCTCGTGGCGGTTGGACAGCTGGAGCTTCCTGAGGACCGCCGAGACATGGGACTCCACCGTCTTCACCGAGATGAAGAGCTGCTTGGCGATCTCCTTGTACGCGTAGCCACGGGCGATGAGCCTCAGCACCTCGCGTTCGCGCTGGGTGAGGCGGTCGAGGTCCTCGTCCACCGGCGGGGCGTCGGTGGAGGCGAAGGCGTCGAGGACGAAACCGGCCAGGCGCGGGGAGAAGACGGCGTCGCCCTCCTGGACCCGGAAGATCGAGTCGACGAGGTCGGCGCCGGTGATCGTTTTGGTCACATAGCCTCGCGCCCCGCCGCGGATCACTCCGATCACGTCCTCCGCCGCGTCCGAGACGGACAGCGCGAGGAAGCGGACGGGCCGCTCGGCGTCGGCCATCAACGCGGCGCAGCGCCGCAACACTTCGACCCCGCCGCCCCCGGGCAGGTGGACGTCGAGGAGGACCACCTCGGGCCGGGTCGTCGTGATGACCGTGACCGCCTGGTCGACGTCCGCGGCCTCGCCGACGACCTCCACGCCGGTCTGCTCGGTCCGGCCGATCTCGGCCTGGACTCCCGTGCGGAACATGCGGTGGTCGTCGACGAGGACCACGCGCACATGCCGCCCGCCCGTACCGCCGCCGGCGGCCCCGTCCGCCTGCACCGCCTCCGCTCCCGCCGTCCCGTTCGTCTCGGTCGGGTCGCTCATCACGTGTTCTCCGCCCTCTCCATCTCCAGCTCGACCTCCGTGCCGCCGTCCGGCACCGCACGCAGCCGGGCCGTGCCCCCGTTGCGCTCCATGCGGCCGATGATCGATTCTCTGACGCCCATGCGGTCGGCGGGTATCGCGTCGAGGTCGAAGCCGGGGCCGCGGTCCCGGACGGACACGAAGACCGTCCTGCCCTCGACCTCGGCGTAGACCTGCACCGCGCCGCCCTCGCCACCGTACTTGGCGGCGTTCACCATGGCTTCCCGCGCGGCCTGCATCTGGGCTCCGACGCGCTCGTCGAGCGGGCAGTCGCCGACCACGACCACCTCGATGGGGACGCCGTGCTTGTCCTCGACCTCGGCGGCGTTGCGCCTCACCGCGTCGGCGAGGGTGGTCGGTTCGTCGGCCTCGTCCTTGCCGTTGCCCTCGGGCTTGTACAGCCAGGCACGCAGGTCGCGCTCCTGGGCACGGGCGAGGCGGCGCACCTCCCCCGCGTTCTCCGCGTTGCGCTGGATCAGGGTCAGGGTGTGCAGCACCGAGTCGTGAACGTGGGCGGCGACCTCGGCGCGCTCCTGGGCGCGGATGCGCATCAGGCGCTCCTCGGACAGGTCCTGGGTCATGCGCACCAGGTACGGCCCGGCGAGCAGCGCTATGCCGACGATGACCGCGAGGGCCGCCTGCAGCACCGAGCCGAGGTGGGCGGCGGACCCCTGCAGCACGAAGATGGCGGAGACCCCGGCCGTGACCAGCAGGACGCCCGCGCCGGCGCGCAGCAGCGTGAGCGTACGACGGCGGCGACCGACCTCGACCCAGCGGGCCCGGCGGGCGTTGTCCGCCTGGCGCCAGACCAGGGCGACGCCCGCCGCGACGAGGACGGCCGGCAGGAGGTACGCCTTGGCGCCGCTGCCCAGATTGACGCTGCCGACGAAGACCATCGCCACGACGACCATGAGGATCAGGGCGACCATCTGGCCCTTGTCCGGCTTGCGGGCGACGATCCTGCGCCGCCCGTCCGGCGAGGTCTCCGTGGTGACGAGGGACGGCGGCTTCTGGCCGCCCACGCCGCCGACGCCCAGGGGCACGAAGAACCAGAAGGCCGCGTACAGCAGCGCGCCGAGGCCGTCGGCCATGAACAGGCCGACGAAGACGAGCCGCACCCAGACCACCGGCAGCCCGAGGTGCCCGGCGAGGCCCCGCGCCACTCCGCCGAGCCAGCGTCCGTCGCTGCTGCGGTAGAGCTTGCGCGGCGGCCGCGGGTCCTCCAGGGGCGGTGCTGCGGCTTCCGGCATGCCACTGATGGTCACACGCCTGCGGGACGAGGGCATCAGGGTCCGCCCCCGAGACTCCCCTGATCTTCCAAAACGCCCCGCGCTTCCGGCCCGGGGCGTCTGTCGAACGAATCCCCGGCGGCGGCTCAGGGGCGAATCAGGGTTCGGCCAGGGTCGTCCCGACTGCCGCCGCGGCGGCGCGCCCGTCACCATGGACGCATGACGAATCACCAGCACGCCGCGACGGGGCAGGGACCCGGGTCCGGCCCGGGCTCGGGCTCGGGCGCCGGACCGCGGGACCCCGTGCACGGCCCGGGTGCGGGTGAGGAACCGCGCGCGCACGAGCGGGCGGGCGCGCGGGAGACAAGCGGACAGCGAGGTGCGGCCGGCCGGGCCCGCCCCGGCGGAGAGGCGAGTGTGACGGGGACGGCGGGGACGGGCGGAACGGGGGGCACAGGGGGAACGGGGGCGACAGGCGCGACAGGGGCTGCGGGGGCGGCCGATCGACCGGACCCGGCCGCGACGGCCGCGGCGGGCCCGGAATCCGCCCAGCATGCGGAGGGCGCGGAGGGCTCGGAGGGCTCACCGAGGTTCCGGCGGGACCGGCGGCACAAGCTGATCGGCGGGGTCTGCTCGGGGCTGGGCCGGCAGTGCGACATGGATCCGGTGATCTTCCGGATCACGCTCGCCGTGCTCGCCGCGACCGGCGGCATCGGTCTCATCTTCTACGGCTTCGCGTGGCTCTTCGTGCCGTACGAGGACGAGGACGAGAACGAGGTGCGCAAGCTGCTGACCGGCCGGGTGGACGGGCAGGCCCTGGCGGCCGTGCTGTTCGCGCTGGTCGGCTGCGGGGTGTTCCTGTCCATGCTGAGCAACGCCAGCGTGCTCACCTTCGCCGTCGTCCTGTCCCTGCTCCTCGCGGGCGCGGGCTACTGGTCGCAGCACCGCGGCGCCCCCGACCCCGATCCGCTGGCCGCCCAGGCCGTCGCCGACGCCCCGCCCGAGGCCCAGGCCCCGCCGGTCCCCACCGCCTACCCGTCCTGGTGGCGCGACCCGATCGTCAAGGACGGCACCCATGTCGGCGGCACGGGCTATCTGTGGGGGCCGGGGGACTCGCGCGAGAGGGACATCGCCGCGGCCGTCAACATCAGCCTCGGCGGCTACGGGAGCCAGGAGACACGGCCCCCGCGCACCGAGCCGCCCCGCCCGCGCGGCCCGCGCTGGATCGGCGGCTGGGTCTTTCTGCTCGCCCTGCTCGCCGGCGGCCTCGGCACCGGTCTCACCTGGGAGGACCACCCGCTCGGCACCAGTCTGCAGACGGGCCTGGCCTGCGCGCTCGCCGTCTTCGGCCTGGGCATCGCGGTGAGCGCCTTCCTGGGGCGCACGGGCGTGGGGTCGGTGTTGCTGGCACTGGTCACCGCGGCCCTGCTCACCGGCTCGGCGGCGCTACCGAAGGACATCGGCACCCATTGGATGCGCCAGACCTGGCGGCCTGCCGCCACGGCGGACGTCCAGCGCGCCTACGACCTCGGCACGGGGGAGGCCACCCTGGACCTGACCCGAATACACCTGGACAAGGGGCAGACGCTGTCCACGCGGGCGCAGGTGGGCCTGGGACGGCTGCGGGTGATCGTCCCCCGGGGCGTGACCGTTCGGGCGGCCATCGACGTGGGGGTCGGCGACATCCAGTTGCCGGGAGACAGTTCCAAGGACGTCGACGTGGCCCCGGGCAGGTATCAGCAGGTGACGCTGCCGACGGCGGCCGGGGACAAGGGCGCCGGAACACTCGACCTCGACCTGAAGGTCGGAATGGGACAGGCGGAGGTGAGCCGTGCTGCGTCATGAGTTCCAGCCCGGGAGGCTGGTGGCCGGTGTCGTCCTGGCGGTCGCGGGCGTCGTCTACGCGGGCGATGCGGGCGGCGCCTGGCAGACCCCGTGGTTCGTGGCGGTCCCGCTGGTCGTCGGCGGCCTGTGCCTGGCGGGCGCGGTCGCGGTCCTCAACCGGGCCGTGCGAAGGCGCCGGGCCGGCCGTACCAGGGCCGGCGAGGCCCGGACGGAGGGAGCGGGCTGAGCTACTGGAGGTCCCCGGCCCGCCGCCATCGCCGGTTCCACAGCGCGGCGTCGAGGGAGAACATCGGGGTGCCGGCGAGGACGAGAGGCAGCCAGGCCATCAGATAGGCGAGGTCGTTGCCGTAGTAGTAGGGGGTGGAGGCCCAGCTGACCGTGAGCCACAGGCTGAGGGAGATCAGCGCACCGCCGAGTGCCGCCAGACGGCCGAACAGGCCGAGCAGGGTGCCGATGCCGACAGCCAGTTCGCCGAGGGCGATGGCGGCGCCGAAACCGACCGGGTTCTTCAGAGCCAGGTCGACCAGGGCCGGGATGGCGGCCGAGTCGCGGACCGCGCGCATAGTGTCGCCGATCGACCCGGAGCCGGAGCCCTTCAGGAAGGCGCTGTCGGTGAGTTTGTCCAGGCCGGCGTAGATGAAGGTGACGCCCAGGAAGACGCGGAGGGGAAGGAGCGAGTAGCGGGTGGCGGTGTCCCGCCAACTACCGCGTCGATCGGCATACAAGGGGTGCGTGTCCATACGAACGCTGTGAGTCATCGCTGTCAGCCGCCTCTCACCGCCATGCCGTTCATCCCTCAACAGAACATACGTATGTAAGAGACGGAAAGCTCAACCCTGAGGAACCATTTTTCCGGCTTCCGCGTGACTTGGGCCCCATGCGTCACAGTGGGCGCAGAGCTGGGGCCGGCGGGTCGGTGAGAAGCGGGAACGCGCGGGCGAAAGCGGTCCCGCCGCCCCGCCCGAGGGGTCGTCAGTCCGTCACGTCGATGGCGTAGCGGTTGGTCTCCACACCCGCCGCGGTCACCACCTGGACCTCGACCCGGCCCGCTTCGACGTCTGCCGGCACCGGCACGGTCAGTGTCGAGTCGGCGGGGTTGCTGAAGCCCCCGGTGACCGGGACCAGGGGCACATGGACGTTGACCGCGCCGATGCGGACCACCATCCGCGACAGCCGGTCGGCACCCTGCGCACCGGGCGGGACGAAGCCCGCGCCGCGGATCTCGATGTCGTCGCCGGTGCGGATCGGCGCGTCCAGGTCCCCGGCCTCCCGGGCCCGGACCACCGAGAGGATCACCGGCCGCCCGCCCTCGGCGTACTTGCCCGCCACATAGGTGGCCGCCGACACCAGCACCACCACCGCCAGCCCCCACGGCAGATCGGGCAGCTGGTCGGGCCTGCGGGCCAGCCGCACGGCCGCGAACACCAGGCCCACGGCGCTGATCACCACGTACTGGATGTCCGTGAACGCACCCCGTCCCGCGTCGTCGGTGAGCAGGTCGGCGGCGCGCGGCCGGTACGCCCGCACCTTCTGCAGCCGCTGCCCGAGCACCCGCAGCCCGACCACCCGGCGTACCAGCACCGCGATGCCGCACACCACGGCGAGCACGGTCACCACACCGGCGCCGTGGGCCAGTTCCAGCCCGGAGATCAGCGCGTCGCGCCCCGCGTGGTCCGAGGCGGCCGCCAGCCGGGCCACCAGGACCAGCACCGCGTACGCCACGAACAGCACCCATGCCGCGGCGACCGCACGCGAGGTGGACAGCCGGTTGTCCTCGCCGATGACCGGGGCCAGCACCCCGCCCCGTGCCCGGTGGAACCACGAGGCGGCCGTCAGCGCCCCGCCCACGACGACCGCCGCCAGCAGCCCCGCCGTGCGTGCGGCGGACCAGCCCGCACCGACCGCTGTCAGGGACTGCGTCAGAAGCAGCAGCAGGACGGCCGCCCACACCGCGCAGGCCGTCCAGCGCCACAGCCGGGCCAGCCATGCCTCGCCCTCGGCGCGGCCGCGTTCGGCGACGAGTTCCGCGGACTGCGTCAGCTCCTCCGACACCCACTGCCGGGAGGCCGGCAGCGAGTGGGCCACGGCCGCGGGCAGGCCCTGACCGGCCGCGAACTCGTCCCGCTTGAGAAGGAACTCGGCAACGGCCCGCCGGTGCCCCGCGCGCGCTCCGTGCGGGCAGTCCCCGCAGGTGCAGCCGCCCGAATGGGCACCCGTGCCCACGCCGTCTCTCGCTTCCTGCACCGCCACGCCCGATGCCCGCCTTCCCCGGAAACCGCAGCAGACCTGCGGAAAACACCCCTACGCCGAGAGCGAATTGTGCCCTACACCACCCCACCCGCGTCGGTCAGGTGGTCAGCGCGGGTGAAGCTACGGCCGCCGTGTTGACCCGGCTGCGAGAATGTGCGTATGGCCGAGATCATCCAGCGTGACGGGACCTGGGCCTTCGACGGCAGCACGGTCAGGATCACGCCGGGACTCCACCGCTCCGTGCCGCTGTTCCGGCAGACGTACGGGGAGATCGCCGTGCCGCTGGAGGCCGTCTCGAGCGTGGCCTACGAACCCGATCGCAAGCGCGGCCGGCTGCGCATCCGGCTGCGGGAGGGCGCCGATCCCCTCCTCCAGGCGACCGGCGGGCGGTTGCCGGACGCCGCCGACCCGTACCGGCTGCTGGTGGACCTCGACCGCTCCTCGATCGCCGAGTACGTCGCCGAGGAGATCCGCCGGGCCCTGCTGCTCGACCAGATCCCCAAGGATCCGGTCAAGGCGTACCTGCTGACCGGGCCGCCGGTGCCCGTCTCGGTCCGTTCCTCCGACGGCACTGTCTCCTTCGACGGCACCCAGCTCCGCATCGACTGGGCCGACACCTCCGACCGGGTCAAGCGCGCGACCGGCCCGCGCATCATCGGTGTCGGCGATCTGGTCCAGGTCGAGTGGCTGCCCAACACCGGCTACGAGGACGGCTTCCTGCGCTTCGTCACACGCGAGACGCTGTTCTCCAAACTGCCGCCCGAGAAGGACCCCTACGCCCTCGACCTGTGGGGCAACACACGACGTGATCTGCTCACCGCGCTGGTCGCGACCGCGGTCACCGCGCGGCTGCCGCATCCCTCCACCCGGGCCGGCGCCGCCTTCGCGGACCGCCGTGAGCTCGCGGCCGTGGTGCCGCCGCGGGCCGACCACCACGACGTACTGCTGCGCCGGCTGCGTGAGTTGGGCGAGCTGCACCGGGAGGGAGTGCTCACGGACGAGGAGTTCGCGAGGACCAAGGCGGCCGTGCTGAGGGGATTTTGAACACGCGAGCGACCTCGGAGGTGCTCAGCCCAGCAGGTCCGGCTCACTGCGGCTGATGTCCTGCCACAGCGGCTGGTAGTTGATCCACGCCACCAGGTCGCCGCCGAGCTGCTCCCGGGTCGCCACCGCCAGTTTGTGGCCGATCAGAACCGGCCGGCCCGCCGCTCGGGCGGTCAGCTGCACCTGGGCGGAACGTTCCATGGACAGAAACCACCAGGCCGCCGCGTCCACCGAGTCGCCGACCGTGAGCGGGCCGTGGTTGCGCAGCACCAGCGCCTTGCGGGAGCCCAGCGCGGCGGCGATCCGGCGGCCCTCCTCCGCGTCGACCGCGACCCCGGTGTAGGCGTCGTAGACGGCGTGGTCCTCGTAGAAGGCGCAGCTCTCCTGGGTGATGGGGTCCAGCAGCTCGCCCAGGGCCGCCAGGGCCCGGCCGTGCACCGAGTGGCAGTGGGCGACGGCGACGACGTCCGGGCGGGCGGCGTGCACCTGGGAGTGCACGGTGAACGCGGCCTGGTTGACGTGGTAGCGGCCCTCGATCACCTGGCCGTCCTGGTTGGCGAGGACGAGGTCGCTCACGGTGACGTGCTTGAACGGCATCCCGAAGGGGTTGACCCAGAAGCAGTCGCTGAACTCGGGGTCGCGGGCGGTGATGTGTCCCGAGACGCCGTCCTCCAGCCCGGACCGGCCGAAGATCCGCAGTGCGCCCGCGAGCCGCTCCTTGCGGTGCCGGCGCTCGTCCTCGACCGACTCGTGCATCGGGGGCATCGCGAACTGCAGCCTGTCGGTGGGCAGGGGCTGGGGCGGAGTGGGGCCGTGCATGGGTCCTCCGGCGCGGGATCGGCGTACGGGCGGAAGCTACCGGCGGTCGGGCCAGGATGACAGCGCTGGTTTGTAAAGATGCCGCGCACTCGGCCGCTGACTCGGCGGCGCACGCCCGGCGCCCGCGCCCGACGCGCCCGCGCCCGACGCGCCCGACACCCGACACCCGACACCCGACACCCGACACCCGACACCCGACAGAGGATGTCTGGTTTCGGCGCCACACTCGCCGTATGGCAACGAACCGTACGGCAACCAACTGGGCGGCCTTCGCCGCCGCCGCACCCGGGCTGGCCCGGACCGTCGAGGAGCGCTTCGGGGCGTTCACGCACCACGTCCTCGCGACCCTGCGCAGGGACGGCTCGCCCCGCACCACCGGTCTCGAGGTGCGCTTCCTGCACGGTGAGCTGTGGCTGGGCATGATGCCGGGCTCGCTGAAGGCGCTCGACCTGCGGCGGGACGCCAGGTTCGCCCTGCAGGCCAATCCGGGTCCGGGCACCGGGATGGGGGGCGGTGACGTGCGGATCAGCGGCCGGGCGGTGGAGGTGACGGACCCGGCGGTGAAGGGCGCATACGCGGAAGAGGTGGAACCGCCGCAGCCGTTCCACCTCTTCCGCACCGAGCTGACGGAGGTCGTACGGACCTTCGTCGAGGACGACACGTATCTGGTCGCCCAGGTCTGGAAGCCCGAAGAGCCGGTGCGGACTCTCAGGCGGACCTGAGCCCCGAGGGGCTGATGGGGCTCACTCCCACTCAATGGTGCCCGGCGGCTTCGACGTCACGTCGAGGACCACACGGTTGACCTCCCGCACCTCGTTGGTGATCCGCGTGGAGATCTTCGCGAGCACCTCATAGGGCAGCCGGGACCAGTCGGCGGTCATGGCGTCCTCGGAGGAGACCGGGCGCAGCACGATCGGGTGGCCGTAGGTGCGGCCGTCGCCCTGGACGCCGACGCTGCGGACGTCCGCGAGCAGGACCACCGGGCACTGCCAGATGTCGCGGTCCAGGCCGGCCGCCGACAGCTCCTCGCGGGCGATGGCGTCGGCCTCGCGCAGCAGGTCCAGGCGCTCCTTGGTGACCTCACCGACGATGCGGATGCCGAGGCCGGGGCCCGGGAAGGGCTGGCGCTGGACGATCTCCTCCGGCAGGCCCAGCTCCTGGCCGACCATGCGGACCTCGTCCTTGAACAGCTTGCGCAGCGGCTCGACCAGCCTGAACTCGAGGTCCTCGGGCAGGCCGCCGACATTGTGGTGCGACTTGATGTTGGCGGTGCCGGTGCCGCCGCCGGACTCCACCACGTCCGGGTAGAGCGTGCCCTGGACCAGGAACTCGACCGCCGGGCCCTCGTCCGCGATGATCTCGGCCTGGGCCTGCTCGAAGACCCGGATGAACTCACGGCCGATGATCTTCCGCTTCTCCTCGGGGTCGCTGACCCCCTTGAGTGCGGTGAGGAAGCGCTCCTCGGCGTCCACGACCTTCAGCTGGACGCCGGTCGCGGCCACGAAGTCCTTCTCGACCTGCTCGGTCTCACCCTTGCGCATCAGGCCGTGGTCGACGTAGACACAGGTCAGCTGGGAGCCGATGGCCTTCTGGACCAGGGCGGCGGCGACCGCGGAGTCCACGCCGCCGGACAGACCGCAGATCGCCCGCCTGTCGCCGACCAGCTCGCGGATGGCGGCGACCTGCTCCTCGATCACGTTGCCCGTGGTCCAGGACGGGGTCAGGCCCGCGCCGCGGTACAGGAAGTGCTCCAGCACCTGCTGGCCGTGCGTGGAGTGCATGACCTCGGGGTGGTACTGGACGCCGTAGAGCTTCTTGTCGTCGTTCTCGAACGCGGCGACCGGGACGACGTCCGTGGACGCCGTGACGGTGAAGCCCTCGGGCGCGGCGGAGCAGGCGTCGCCGTGCGACATCCACACGGCCTGCTCGGCCGGGGTGCCCTCGAAGAGGGTGGAGGACGGCTTGGAGACGGCGAGGTCGGTACGGCCGAACTCACGGGCTCCGGTGTTGTCCACGGTGCCACCGAGGACCTGCGCCATCAGCTGGAAGCCGTAGCACATGCCGAAGACGGGGACGCCGGCGTCGAAGATCTCGCGGTCCAGGCGGGGGGCGCCCTCCGCGTACACCGAGGAGGGGCCGCCGGAGAGGATGATCGCCGCCGGGTTCCTGGCGAGCATCTCCGCGACCGGCATGGTGCTCGGCACGATCTCGCTGTAGACCCGGGCCTCGCGGACGCGACGGGCGATGAGCTGGGCGTACTGCGCGCCGAAGTCGACGACCAGGACGGTGTCGGGGGCGGCTGCGGCAGGGGTCGCTGATGACACGGGGTGCCTTCCGGCGGTTGGACGGGTCCTTGTGCTTGCCGATTCTACCGAGGAGGCCGCGGGTGACGTCCCGCTCCCGGTGGATCCGGCCCGAAACCCCCGGGCCCATGCCCTCGCCACCAGGCTCGGCGGGAGGGGACGGGGCCGTGGCATACTGTCCGCATGCTCGCGCACCCGACCTTCCTCTTTACCTATGGCAACCGGCCCACCGGCTGCCATGGTCGTGCTGCTTGAGCCACTGACAAGCGACTTCCCAGGCGCCCCGGGCCGACAAGGTCCGGGGCGCCTGGCGTTTTCCGGTCCTGCCGATCCGGGGCGCCGCACCCACCAGTGAACCCACCGTGAGGAGCCCCCGAGATGACCGCCACCGCCCCCGCCACAGAGAAGACCGGCGCCCGCTCCGACGAGGCCGCGAACGTGATCGCGCACGCCCGGGAGCGCATCGACGCGCTCGACGACCGGATCATCGGCCTGATCCAGGAACGGATGGCCGTCTCCGCCGTGGTCCAGGAGGCGCGGATCGGCTCGGGCGGCCGGCGCGTGAACCTCTCCCGCGAGATGGAGATCCTCGGCCACTACAGGAAGGCGCTCGGCAAGCCGGGTACGACCCTGGCGATGACCCTGCTGGAGCTGTGCCGGGGCAAGGTCTGAGACCCGTCCGCGCCTGCCGCCCGGATCTCACCCGTACGGCGCGTGACCGCCGTGCGAGCGGCCTCGTTGGTCAGGGTGTCCGTGCCAGCCAGGGGCGGGCCCGAAAGAACCACGCGTGGCTCTCTGGAGCGATGAGGCGTACGGATCACGCCGTGCGCCGTGGGACCTCGCTTCGGAGAAGTGACCGGACGGCAGGGGACAGCAGCCCGGTCACCCAACTAACGGCCGGCTCCGGGGACGCCCGGGGCCGGCCGGCGGAAAACAGAAAAATGCACAAGGCCGGGTCGAACGGTTGCGGAGGCCGCGTTCATCCAGCACGATGCCCGGAAAGCCCCGAAGCCCAAGTCCCCGAACAGGCAACGGCATTGCGGTGTGCCGCCCGGCCACCGGCGGTCCAGACCACCGCCCGCCCCGGGGACGGAGGCGGACACACGCAGAACGCACGAGGCAAGCGGCGCAACCCCCCGGCGCCGCCCCAGGCACCGGCGCTGCCCTGACGTCGGTGCTGACGATAGGAGGGCCCCGCGGCGCACGTCCCGCGGGGCCCTTCGTCTTGCGGGCGCCATCGCTTTGCGGAGGCCATTGCCTTGCGGGCGCCGTCGCCTTGCGGAGGCCATTGCCTTGCGGAGGCCGTCGCCTTGCGGGCGCCCTTTCGCCCTGTGGCAGCCGTTCCGGCTGGGCCCTGGTCACTCCGGAGAGTCACGTGTGACGCAAGGCACATAAGCGGCCTGCGAAAAGCAGCACAACCATTCACAGCCTCGCGAAGTCACACCACCGGAACCACGGGCCGAAACCCGCGCCCCACACGCGGAGGCCTCCCCCGACGTTCGTACTGCGCCGCCCGCAGTACGCCGGAAACTCCCGAGGTCTTCATGAAGCTTCGCCGCGCCATGGTCACCGCGGCCGCGACGGCCGTCATAGCCCCGCTGGCGCTGATGACGGCTCCCTCCGCCTCCGCCGAGGAGCCGACGAGCCCGCCGCCGAGCTCCTCGGCGCCCGAGTCGACGCCTGCGTCCACCCCGCCCACCAGCGAGCCGGAGTCGACTCCGCCCAGCAGCGAGCCGGAGAGCACGCCGCCGGCGAGCACGCCCGAGTCCACGCCGCCCAGCAGCGCGCCCGCCACCAGCTCGGCCCCGGCCTCCACGCCGCCGAGCAAGTCCGCGGAGCCCACCGACGAGCCGTCCGCGCCGTCCGGCGTCTGCGAGGACAACGCGGGCTACAAGTCCAAGCTCGACGCCCAGCTCAACGGGCTGCCCGGCAAGATCGCGGTCGGCAGCGGCTGGCACCCCTTCTCGCTCACCGTCAGGAACCCGACGAAGACCGGCGTCAAGGACGTCGTCTTCTACGCCGGCGTCGGACCCAACGACCCGAACGCCGAGAACGCGTTCAACTCCGGCCAGGTCCAGCTCCAGGTGAAGTACAACGGCACCTGGGTCGACGTCAACGACGGCGAGGGCCACTCCGTGGGCTACCTCGACCTCTCCGACATCGGCGCCGGACAGACGGTCGCCTACCAGCTCCGGGTGAACGTCAGGGCCGACGCGCCGATCGGCGAGGGCCTGACCATCGGCGGCGGCCTCTACTTCGACGAGGAGCAGAACTGCCTCGGCTCGGACCAGGCGCACTACGTGCTCCAGATCGTCAAGGCCGGCACCGACACGGGCGGAACCAAGCCGCAGGAAGGCGGCAAGGTCCCGGTTCCCACCCAGAAGCCGAACCGGACGAACACCCAGCAGGTCACCGGCAGCCTCGCCGAGACCGGCTCCAGCTCCATGATGCCGACCGTCGGTCTCGTCGGCGGCGTCGCGGTGGTCGTCGGTGCCGGCGCGCTGTTCGCCGTCCGCCGCCGCAAGGCCGGTTCGAACGCGTAACCGACGCGACGCGCAGAGCTCGCCGCGGTTCGCCGGAGCTCGCCACGACCGGAGAAGGACCTGTGCCAGGAGGGGGGCGCAGGTCCTTCTCTTGCGCGGGCCCACTTCCACGCGGGCGACTTTTGTCCAGTTTGTTCGGACTTGCTCATGTACGGGCCTGCTCTTGCCCGGGCCTACTTCTTCGGCGGCACCGTCGGCATCCCGAGGAACGGCAGCCGCAGCGCGCCGAACGCGTCCGCCGGGACCGCCGGACTGCGCGGCTCCACGGGCTTCAGTCGCTCGTACGCCGTGCCCTGCCGCGGGCGCGGGTCGCTCTCGCCCTTGTTGGGCCAGTACGACATCGCCCGCTCGGCCTGGGCCGTGATGGTCAGGGACGGATTGACGCCCAGGTTCGCCGAGACCGCCGCGCCGTCGACCACCGAGATGCCGGGGTGGCCGTAGAGGCGGTGGTACGGGTCGATGACGCCGGTCTCGCGCGAGTCGCCGATCGGGCAGCCGCCGAGGAAGTGGGCGGTGAGCGGGGTGCCCATCAGCTCGCCGACGTTGGAGCCGGCGAAGCCGTTGATCTCGGCGGCGAGCGCGACGGCGCCCTCGGTGGCGGCTCTGATCTGCTTGGGGTTGGGCGAACCGTGGCCCTGGCGGGCCGTCAGCAGTCCCTTGCCGACGCCGTCCGGCTTCAGGTACGTGGTCAGGGAGTTGTCCAGGGACTGCATCACCAGGCCGATGATGGTCCGCTCCGACCAGCGGCGGTTGGACAGGGAGCGCAGCACCAGCAGGGGGTGGCGAGCGGCGTTCGCCAGCCAGGCCGCGATCCTCGACGAGCCCTCCGCGTACGGGACCTGCAGAATCGACAGGCCGCCCATCGAGTTGGAGCCCTTGCCGTAGCGGACCGGCTCGATGTGGGTGTTCTCGTCGGGGTGGATGGAGGAGGTGATGGCGACACCGCGCGTGAAGTCGGCCTTCGCCTCGCCGGTCGCCTTGCGGTAGCGGCGGTTGTCGGTCTGGGCGCCCACCAGCGCCTCGGAGTTGGTGCGGGTCAGCTCGCCGAGCCGGGACGAGAGATACGGCAGCTGCCCGCCGGCCTTCATCCGGTGCAGCAGTGTCTGGGTGCCGTACGTCCCGGCCGCCAGGACCACCCTGCGCGCCGTGAGGACGCGGCCGGCGCCCTTCTTCTTGTTGTCCGTCGGGAGTGTGGCGACCGCGTATCCGCCCCGCGAGTCGTCCGTGACCGACACGACCGTGGTCATCGGGTGCACGACCGCGCCCGCCTTCTCGGCGAGGTGGAGGTAGTTCTCGTTCAGCGTGTTCTTCGCGCCGTGCCGGCAGCCCGTCATGCACTCGCCGCACTCGGTGCAGGCCTTGCGGTCCGGCCCGGCCCCGCCGAAGTACGGGTCCGCGACCTGCTCACCCGCCTTGGCCCTCGCCTTCCCGTCGGCGTCCTCGCCGTCCCCGAAGAACACTCCGACCGGCGCCATGTGGAAGGTGTCGCCGACGCCCATGCGCTGCGCGGCCGCCTTCAGGTGCACGTCGGAGGGGGTCATCGTGGGGTTGAGCCGCACCCCGAGCATGCGCTGGGCCTGGTCGTAGTACGGGCTGAGCTCCTCCTGCCAGTCGGTGATGTCCCGCCACTGGGGGTCGTCGAAGAAGGGCTTCGGCGGCACGTAGAGCGTGTTGGCGTAGTTGAGCGAGCCGCCGCCCACGCCCGCGCCCGCCAGCACCATGACATTGCCGAGCAGGTGGATGCGCTGGATGCCGTACATGCCGAGCCTGGGGGCCCAGAGGTAGTTCTTCAGGTCCCAGGAGTTCTTCGGCAGGGTCTCGCGCGTGAAGCGGCGGCCCGCCTCCAGCACGCCCACGCGGTAACCCTTCTCCGTAAGGCGGAGGGCGGAGACGGATCCACCGAACCCCGATCCCACGACGATGACGTCGTAGTCGTACCCGTCCTCGTCCCGGGTCTGGACAGACTTCTCCTGCGACACGTGCTCTCCTCATTGGGAACCGGCGTGGGGAACCGGCGCGGCCTAGCGGAAACGGAACGTCTTCATCAGCCTCAGGCTCCGGCTCATGAACGCCGCGTACTTCTCGTCGTCCATGCCGAGCGACGGGGCCATGGGCAGCAGCCGCTGGTGGGCGAGGGTCTGGGCCTCGGTGTACTTGAGGATGCCCTCGGAGCCGTGCCGGCGGCCGAGACCGGAGTCCTTCATGCCGCCCATCGGGGACTGGACGCTGCCGTAGGCGGGGGCGTAGCCCTCGTTGATGTTCACCGTGCCGGTGCGCAGCCGGGCGGCGACCTCGCGACCGCGGCGGGCGTCCTTCGTCCAGACGGACGAGTTCAGGCCGTACGGGGTGGAGTTGGCGCGCTCGACCGCCTCGTCGTCGGTCTTGAAGCGGTAGATCGAGACGACCGGGCCGAAGGTCTCCTCCGTGCACACCGACATCGGCGCCTCGACGCCGTCGAGAATCGTCGGCTCGAAGAAGTACGGGCCGATGTCCGGGCGGGCGACGCCGCCGGCCACCACCCTGGCGCCCTTGGCGACGGCCTCCTCCACATGCCGGGTGACGGTCCGAAGCTGCCGCTCGCCGACCAGCGATCCCATGTCGGCGCCGTAGGCGAGGGACGTGCCGAGCCGCATCGCCCTGGTACGGGCGGCGAAGCGCTCCAGGAACGCGTCCGCGATCGCCTCGTGGACGTACAACCGCTCGATCGAGATGCACAGTTGACCGGCGGAGGAGAAGCAGGCGCGGACCGCTCCCGCGGCCGCCTTCTCGATGTCGGCGTCCTGAAGGACCAGCATGGCGTTCTTGCCGCCGAGTTCGAGGGAGACGCCGACCAGGCGGGCGGCGGCACCCTGGGCGACCTCGCGGCCGGTGCGGGTGGAGCCGGTGAAGGAGACGTAGTCGGCGTGCTTGACGACCTCCGGGCCGACCACCGGGCCGTCGCCGATGACGACCTGGAAGACCTCGGCGGGCAGCCCGGCCTCGATCAGCAGGTCCCGTGCCCACAGCGCGGTCAGGCACGTCTCCGTGTCGGGCTTCATCACCACCGCGTTGCCCGCGACGAAGGCGGGGAGCGCGTCGCCGACGGACAGCTCCAGCGGGTAGTTCCACGGGGCGATCTGGCCCACCACCCCGCGCGGGTGCCGCAGTTCGGTGACGCGCGTGAGGGTGGGGATGGCACCCGTGTGCCGCTTCGGCCCGAGGTAGGCGGCGGCCCGGCGGCCGTAGTGCCGGGCGGCGACCGCGACGGCCTGGACCTCCTCGTGCGCGTGCAGGCGGGCCTTGCCGGTCTCCAGCTGGATCAGGTCGAGGACCTCGGCCTGGCGTTCGAGGACCAGGTCGTGGAAGCGCAGCAGCACGGCGGCGCGCTGCCGCACGGGGGTCCGCGCCCAGACCGCCTGCGCGGTGCGGGCGCGCTCGAAGGCGAGGGCCACGTCCTCGGGGGTGGACTCGGGCAGGTCGGCGAGCTTCTCGCCGGTGAACGGCGTGTGGTTCGCGGTCCGGCCGGAACCGGCCACGCCCTTGGTGAGCTGGGCGACCAGCTCGGGAGTCACCACCTCGGCGGCGGTGCGGGCACCCGCGGGGGCGGGGGCCAGGGGATTCGTACCGGTCTTCGCCGGGGCCTGCGCGTCCGTCATGAGGCGCAGGGTATGCCGCGGCGGAGCCTTTGTGTACCCGTCGGTAATGGGGATTCACGGAGTGCTCACATGACGCCAGTGATCACTGGCAACGAATGCGCTGATCAGGGCGTTGTGCGGGGGCGATCAGGTGATGTCCGCTCCCACGGGCTACAACTCGTCCACGTCCAGGTTCGCGATGGCCGTACGTGCCACCTCGCGGCCGCGCGCAGTGAAGTCGCCCTTGCCGGGAAACCCGACGGTGAGCTTGTACATGTCGCCGCCGGCGGTCTTGTAGTAGAAGATCCGCACCTCGCGCGGGCGGGGGTTCTGCGAGTCGTCGGTGGTGTAGGTGACCGTGTTGCCGGCGGCCTTCCGGCCGTGGAAGGTCGCGTTGCCGTCGGGACGGGTCGTCGCCCCCTTGGAGGGCATGCCGAGCGCGTAGTCGCCCTGCTGCTTGAACTCGGCGTCGTCCTGGTACATCTGGGCCGCCGCCGAGTCCGCGATCTCGTGACTGGTGTCCTCCGTCTTCCGGCCGAGCGACAGGTTGATCCAGACACTGCCGCTCCAGTCGGTGCAGGTGACCCAGTGGCCCTTGTCGGTCTTCCGGTCGGGCAGGGAGCGCACGTACCCGGCGGGCACCGCGAGCGTCGCGGCGACGTCCTTCTCCTGATGGGTCGTCCAGCCGCCGGGCAGCGGACCCGCGAACGGGTGGGCGAGCAGGACGTACGCCGCCACCGCCGCCGCGACGGCGGCCGCGCCGGCCCCGAACCACGCCTTGCGGCCGAGCCGCGGGGTACGCCTGCCGCCCTCGGCGCCCCCCGCGTAGTGGACCACCTGCGTGGGTGCCGGGGCGGGCGGGCTGGCGGCCGCCCGGAGCAGGGCGCGGACCCGGACGGCGTCGGGGCGGTGCGCCGGGTCCTTGTGCAGCAGGCCGGTGATGACCTCGGCGAGCGGGCCGGGCGCGGCGGCCGGCGGGGCCGGGGCGGCGTTGAGGACGGACTGGAGGGTGGCCGGGGTGTTGCTGCGACGGAACGGTGAGACGCCCTCCGTGGCCGCGTACAGCACCACGCCGAGGGACCACAGGTCGCTCGCGGGTCCCGGGCGCTGCCCCAGCACCCGCTCCGGCGCGATGTACTCGGGCGAGCCGACGAAGCCGCCGGTGTCGGTCAGGCTGGTCTCGCCCTCGATCTGGGCGATGCCGAAGTCGGTGAGGACGGTCCGGTCGTGCCGGCCGAGCAGGATGTTGTCCGGCTTGACGTCCCGGTGCAGGATGCCCGCCGCGTGCGCGGCCTCCAGGGCACCGAGCACCTCCAGGCCGATCCGGGCCGCCTCGCGCGCGTCCAGCGTGCCCTCCTGCAGGGCGCTGCCGAGCGAGCGGCCCTGCACCAGCTCCATCACGATCCACGGCTGCCCGTCGACCACGGCCACGTCGTGCACGTTGACGACCGACGGGTGGTCGAGCCTGGCCGCGGCACGCGCCTCGCGACGCATCCGCTCGAAGGCGTTGGCGCGTTCCCGTTCGGGAAGGTGGTCGGGGACGCGGGGCTCCTTGACGGCCACCTCGCGGTCCACCGTCTCGTCCTTGGCCCGCCACACGGTCCCCATGCCACCGTGGCCCAGCCTGGCCAGCAGCCGGTAACGCCCGGCGATCAGCCGGCCGGCACCGGGGTCCTGGGGCCGCGCGGCGGCCTGGCCCTGCGGCTGCGCGACTCCGTTCCCGTGCGGCTGCACGGCTCCGTTCCCGTGCGGCTGCCCGGCGGCCTGGCCCCGCGGCTGCGCGCCGGAACGATCCTGCGGCTGCGCGGCGGCCTGGCCCCGCGCCGGAGCGGTGCCGTTCGCCTGCGGCTGCGCGGCGGCCTGCCCGTACGGCTGCGCGGCGCCATTCCCCTGCGCCGGTGCGGCGTACGGGTTCTGCGGATGGGGCACCCGTGCCTGCGGGTTGGGCGGTTGCAGAGCGAAACTCGTCGGCTCGTCGGCCTCGTAGCGGGCTCCCCCGTCGTTGCTCATGGGTCCATCCATATCGCGACCACCGCACGTGCCTCCACCGTGTGGGCCCGGTGGTCACAGACCCGTGACCTACGGGGTACACACCTGTGCGGGCCTACGCGGGGGCGAACGTGTCGACCGCTACGTCGAAGTACTCCTTGGCCTCCCGGACCTCGCCCACCGGCGCCGACACCCACACGTCGTACATCTGCCCGTTCTGTTCCCAGCACACGTCGTAGGTGTGCCGCGCCCCCTCCGCCGCGCTGAAGCCGTTCCAGGTGAACTCCCAGAGGGCGGCGGGGTGTCCGGCGTGCGTGGTGCTGGTGACCCGTCCGTCGTGGTAACCGGGGTTGGTGGACGGGCCTGCGGCATCCGCCCGGCGCATCACCCCGAGGGGGCCGCCGGCGCCCGGGTCGGCGATCTTGATGCCGAGCCGGAAGGTCTCCCCCGGCGACATGTAGAAGATCCGCTCCCCTTGTGGCTTGCGGGTGAAGCCGTCCGGGACCGCGACCGAGAAACCGGCCGGGTCCCGGACCGGGTGGTAGCCCGAGGGCGCGGTGGGGCCGTCGGCGGCGGAGGACGCGGGCCGCGTGACGGTGGCCGTGGACGACGGACCGGTCGGCCGGGTGGAGGACGGGGACGGCGAGGTGACGGACGAGGACGACCGGGACGCCGAGCCCGCGGAGGGGCCCGTCCGGGGGGCCGAAGTCGCCGGCGTACCGCCGCCGCCCCCGCCGCCCTGCATCAGCAGCGCCACCGCGGACACGCCCGCCCCGGCCATCGCGGCCACCAGCAGCGCGGCGACCAGCACACCCCGGGTGGAGTGCCGGGCTGGCACCCCGGAGGCACCGGAGGCACCGGACGCCTCGCCCGGCGACGGCGGCGGGGTCGCGGGCACCGCCGAGCGCGGTACGTCGTGCTGTGTCGGCGTGTAGCGGGCGGGCGGCTGCGGGGTACGGCCCGACTCCAGGAAGGCCCGCAGCATCCGCTCGGCCTCGGCGGCCGCCAGCCGCCGCTCCGGATCACGTTCCAGCAGCCCTCGTACGACGGGGAGGATCGGACCGGCCTGCGCGGGCGGCCGGATCTCGTCGACGACGACCGCGTGCAGGATGCCCCCCAACGAGTCGCGCCGGAAGGGCGATTCGCCGCTCAGCGCGGTGCACAGCAGCGCGCCGAGCGACCAAAGGTCGGAGGAGGGGCCGGTCCTGGCCCCGGACATCCGCTCGGGCGCGGTGTACTCCGGCGAGCCGACGAAGGACCCGGTCTCGGTCAGCGTGGTCGCGCCCGCGACCTGGGCGATGCCGAAGTCGGTGAGGACCACCCGGTCGGTGCCGGACTCCAGCAGGACGTTCGCCGGCTTGATGTCACGGTGCAGGACCCCCGCCTCGTGCGCCGTGCGCAGCGCACTGAGCAGGGCGATGCCGATCCGGGCGCCCTCGGCCACGTCCACCGGGCCACGCCCTGCGATCCGGTCGGCGAGCGAGCCGCCGTCGATCAGCTCCATGACGATGTACGGGCGTTCGTCGTCCTCAACGATGTCGTGGACGACGATGATGTGCGGGTGCCGCAGCTGGGCGACCGCACGGGCCTCGCGCAGCGTGCGGTCACGCTGGAGCCTGGCCTCCTCGGCCGACAGCGTCTCGTCGAGCGGGAGTTCCTTGACCGCGACCCGCCGTCCGAGCAACTGGTCGGTCGCCCGCCACACGACGCCCATGCCCCCGCGCCCGAGCCTCGCCTCCAGGCGATAACGGCCCGCGATGACACGGAAGTCGTCCCCCTCGGTCCCCATGCGCCCCATCATGCCGCATCGGAGGTCCCCCTTCCGGGGCGCCGACCGGCCAAGCACCGACGCGCGGGGCCCGCGTCAGCCGGAGTCGGGCCGCCAGCTCTGCAGCACGGACTTGAACTGCTTCTGCGTGGTCGCCCAGTCGTCCGCGGGCGAGGACATGTAGATCGCGTACTCGACGCCCGTGCGGGAGAAGTACGTCTCCTCGATGGCGTGCCGCGGTCCGGGGAAGGGCGTGTCCTTCGCCAGCGCGGTCCAGGTGTACTCCCACAGCGAGCCCGAACGGTCGCGGAAGGTGTTCGCCTCCAGGGTCACCCGCTTGTAGTCGACCAGCCGCTGGAGCTGCTGGTCCAGGTCGAGTTGATGGTCGTGCGCGGTCGGGAAGTCGGGCGATTCGTCGATGGCGATGCGGATGAAGTGCCGGCCGCCGTCGGGCGTGTAGTCGACCTGGTGGAGCGCCTCGTCGGACTCCTGCCGCTTCCAGTTCGCGCCGGGCACCGCGATGCTGAAGCCGTAGGGATCGCTGCGGCGTTCCCATCCGGCCGGGAGGCCGTCCGCCGGGTCGGCGCCCTTGGAGGCCGAGGGGCTCGGCGAGGGCGACGTCGACGAGGACGAGGACGCGCCGGCGTCCTGCTGCCGGCCCGCGTCCCACTTCTGCAGCGCCACCGCGGTGCCGCCGCCGATGAGCGCGGCCAGGACCACCACGAGGGCGAAGGTGCGCAACCGGCGGCGCCTGGGCGGCACGGCGGCGGTCGCGGTGGCGTGCGGGTGACCGGATTCCGGTCCGGGTCCCGGTACGGGTCCGGCGGCCGTCGGCGCGGTCAGCGGCTGGTACGGCGTCGCGGCGCCCGTCACCGCCGTCCCGGCCGTCTGCGCACCGGGGTGGTCGGTCGTCTCCCATTGGTTTCCGACCTGCTGCGTCGGCACGAAGACCTGCGCGGCGTCCGGCCGCCGCCCCTCCGCGGCCTCGGCGAGCATCTGCTCGGCCTCCGCCGCGTCCGGCCGTACGGCCGGATCCTTGCGCAGCAGCGCGGTGATGACCGGGGCGAGCGGGCCGGCGTGCTGGGGATCACGGGGCTCCTCGTCGACGACCGCCTGCATGGTCGACAGCGGGGAGGTGCGGCGGAAGGGCGAGAGGCCCTCCACCGCCGTGTACAGGGTCGCGCCGAGCGCCCACAGGTCGGAGGACGCGCCCGGGTCGTGGCCGCGGACGCGCTCGGGAGCCAGGTAGTCGACCGAGCCGACGACCTCTCCGGTGCGGGTGATGGTGGTGTCGCCCTCGATCTGGGCGATGCCGAAGTCGGTGAGCAGGACCCGGCCGTCCTGGCCGAGCAGCACGTTGCCGGGCTTGACGTCGCGGTGCAGCACCCCGGCGGTGTGCGCGGCGCGCAGGGCGCGCAGCACCCACAGGCCGATACGGGCGGCCTCGCGGGGTTCCACCCGGCCCCGCTCCTTGACCTCGTCGGCCAGCGAGCGGCCCTCGACCAGCTCCATCACGATCCAGGGGCGGCCGTCGTGCTCCAGTACGTCGTGCACGGTGACGACGGCGGAGTGGTTGATCCGGGCGGCGGCGCGCGCCTCCGCCCGGGTGCGCGCGAGGAGGACCGCCCGGTCGCTCTCGGACACGTAGAGCGCGGCGGTCAACTCCTTGATGGCGACGGCCCGGTGCAGCACCTCGTCGTGCGCACGCCACACCCGGCCCATGCCGCCGCTGCCGATGGCGTCGGCGAGCCGGTAGCGGCCCGCGAGGAGCAGGCCCTGCATCTGATTCACGTTTCCCCGCAATGGTCTTGACAGGGTCAGAGTAAGGACCGGCCCCCCAACAGGGAACCAGCGGGGTCCCAAGGAAACCTCACTGTGACGGTTTTCGCTTCCCGGGACCGGTGGGAATCGTGGGTTTCTCCCGTTCTCAGCCGGTGTACTGGTACGTCGCCGACGCCTGTTCGTACAGCCTGGTCACCTCGTCCCGCTGCGCCTCCGGTCCCCGTACCTGCACCACGTGGTAGCGGCCGTCGAGCAGGATGGCCAGATTGCGCACGAACAGCTCCTGCCCGCTCGCGTCCGTCCAGGTGAACTGCCCCTCGGCCATGGTCCGCCCGCCCACCTGGATGGTCCGCATCCCGGAGGAGGTGGCCCAGCTGGAGGAGCGGTAGCCCTGCAACTCCGCCTCCTTCTCCCGCTGATAGGCCATCGGGTCGCTGCCGAACCCGGCCGCGCCGTCCCGGCCGGGCACCACGATCAGCTCGAAGGCCCCGTGCGAGTAGACCACCTGCCCCTGGCCGTTCCCGGGCGTACGGTCCCAGCCCTTGGCGACGGCGATCCGGAAGCCGGCCGGGTCCTTGCGCAGGGTGAAACCGGAGGCGACCTCGGAGCCGGTGGTCTGCGTCTGAGCCGAACCGGCATCCCGGGACGGGCCGTTGTCCGCGTCGGGCGAGGTCCGGCCGGGCCCGGGCGCGCCGCTCACGTCACCGCCGCCCGGCCCCCTCGGGGCCGGGCTCGCCTCGCCGGCGGTTCTCGTGCGGTCGCCGGCCGCCGCGCCGCTGCGGTCCGACTTAGGCATGAACAGCATCGCGTACGCGACCGCCGCGGCCAGCAGGAGCAGCACGAGCACAAGCAGGGTGCGGCCCAGACTCCGCGGCGAACGCGCCTCCTGCCTGTCCCGCTTGTGCCGTCCGTGGGTGGCGGGCAGCCCTGCGCGGCGCCTGCGCACCAGCTCGCCGCGGCGGCGCACGACAGGCAGCCGGCCGGGGTCGGCGGGCGGGGCGGAGACGACGTGCGCGCCGGCCTCCGGCTCGGGCGCGGAACGCACCAGCGAGCGCAGCCAGCCGCCCAGCTCCTCGAAGTCCAGCCGGTCGGTGGGGTCCTGACGCAGCAGCGACTCCACGACCGGCCGCAGGGCCCCGCACTCCTCCGCGAAGGCGGGCGGCTCGGCGCACACCATCTGCACCAGTTCGGCGGTCGACTCCTCCGGATAGGGCGCATGCCCCTGTACGGCCCTGAAGAGCAGCGCGCCCAGCGCCCACAGGTCGGTCGAGGGACCGATGGGCGCGGCCAGCTGCCAGTTCTCGTGCACGGGACCGGCCTGCTCCGGCGCCCACCGCTCGGTCACCGGCCCCACCACGGTCATCCGCGCCTGCCGCGCCCGCTCGGCTGCGAGCGCGGTGGCGGGTCCCCGCCGCACGGGTGCACCGGCGGCCGACTCGCCCCACCGGGCGGGCGACGGGGTGCGGTCCGAAGGGCCGAACGGGTCGGAAGGGCCGAACGGGTCCGCCCCGTCCGACGGGTCCGACGGGTCCGCGTGGGTCGGCGCCGGCGCCGGCGGCTCGAGGCCGTAGCCGGGGCCGGCGCTCTCGGCTGTCCCGGTGGGAAGGGCCGCACGTCCGGGTCCACCGGCATCCGCCGACGGCGTGCCGTCGGTGCCGGAACGCTGTGCGGTGCCGTTCCAGGAGGTGGCGCGCACGCCGTAGGGGTCGGCGATCTGGCCGGGAGGCACGATGCGGCCGCCCTGGCGCGCCACGCCCGCTCCGGAGCCGTACGGCGGCTCCGCGGTGCCCTGGGGCCGCGTCCCGCCCTCGGCGGGCGGCCGGGTCCCCGGCAGCGCGGCGCGCGCGCTCTGCTGCGCCTCCTGCACCCGGGCCGCCGCCCGCGCGCCCGCACGGTACGCGGCGATCGCCCCGGCCCTCGCCGCCCTGACGTCGCCGCCGGTCTCCGGCGTGCGCCGCGCGAGCGTGCCCGGCTCACCGGGCCCGGTCGCCGGGTCGGCCCCGGGCAGGGACAACGCCCCGGCCGCCCGTGCCTCGATCGCGGCTCGCCGCGCGGCCTCGGGGTCCGCCCCGGTGGCACCGGGACCGGCCGCCCGCCCGCCGAAGCCCACACCGCCGCCCCCAGGGCCGCCGAGACCACCGCGCCCCTGTCCGCCTCCTGCGCTGCCGGTCCCGCCCGGCGCGGCCGTCTCCCACGGACCGGCGTCACCGGGGCCCGGCGCGCCGGCGTCGCTCCCGCCGTCCTGCGCCGGCACCGGGTCGTACCCGCACAGTGCCTCCTCCGCCGCGCCGACCGCGAGCCCGGTGAGCATCACGCGGCCGTCGTCGCAGACGAGGACCGTGCGGGCGGTTATGTTGCGGTGCACCCAGCCGTGGGCGTGCAGCACGCGCAGCGCCATGAGGATGTCGGAGGCGACCTCGGCCGCCCGGTACGGCGTCAGCGGCTTCTCGGCGAGCAGCGCCGCCAGCGGCCGGGCGGCGACCAGTTCACTGACGACCCACAGCGAACCGCCCTCCGCGAACACGTCGAAGACCTGGTCCAGCCGCGGATGGTCGGGTATCCGCGCGGCGGCCTGCGCGGCCTCGACCGCCCGCCGCACCGCCGGATCGGTGGGCCGCCGCGTCGCCGTACGCGCCGCGCCCGCCCCGCCGCCCGTACGCCCCGCACGTCCCGCGGGCCGTCGTGCGGCGCCGTCCCGCGCCGTGAACCCCTCGGGCAGCCCGTCCGCATCGAGCACCTCCGCCTCGACCACCTCCGGCAACGGCACCTGCCGGACGAGGACTTCCTGCCCGCTGTAGGTGTCGAAGGCGCGGGTCTCGGTGAGCTCGTACTCGTCGGAGGCAGGCAGCGGCAGGCGGTAGCGGTCGGCGAGAACCCGGCCCGCATAGTCGTCCACGTTGCCTCCCCCGGCCGCACGGTCGGTCAATTCCGTTCGCCACGCGTCCCGTTCCCGATGCTTACGGTCCGCAACCACTCACGATACGTGCCGGAGGCAACCCGCAAAGAGGGGATGACGGATCTCGCGCCCCAAACCCGGGACCGTTTCGGCTCAGGACTTGGGCCGGAAGGTCTTCGTCAGCGTCTGCCAGGTGCTCTTGCGCAGGCCGGCGTCCCAGTTCGCGGCCTTCGCGGTGTACATCAGGCCGTACCCCTGATGTCCGTTCACGACGAACCCGCGGTCGATGCTGCGGTACTTGGTCCCGCCGTCGACATAGGTGAACTCCCAGTCGGCCGTGTTCCAGCCGTTGTAGTCCACCTTCTCGATACGGATGCGCTGGTACTGCGGGCGCACCATGGCGCCTTCCTGGTTCTTCCAGTCGGCGACCGGGTCGTCCTTGGGCGTCGAGGTCCAGCCGACCAGCAGCTTCTGCCCGTCGGGGCCGGTGAAGCGGACCCCCGCGGAGTCGGTGGTCGCGTACTTCCACCCCTTGGGCAGCCCGATGGAGAACCCCTGACCGCTCCTGTACGTCGACGTGGCCGCCCCGTCGGCGCTGCCGCCGCCCGAGGTGGAGCCGTCGCCGGAGCCGTCCTTGCCCGGCCCGCCGGAGCCCGCACCGGTGGCGGGCGAGCCGCCCGAACCGGCGGTGCCCGCCGTGGAGTCGGTCTTCCCGTCCGTGGCGCTTCCGCCGCTGGTGTCCTTCTTGGTCGAGGCGCTCGCGGACGCTCCGGCGGAGGCGGAGGTGCGGCCGGCGCTGCGGCCGCCCTTCGAGCCCTTGTCGTCGCCGCCGAGGGTGAGGGCCAGCACGGCACCGATCACGGCGAGCACCACGACCACCGCGATGATCACCAGCGTCCGCCGCGGCACCACGTCGGTCAGCGGCGCTCTGGGTACCGGTCGCGGCGGCAGGTCCAGGTCCGGCGGCGGCACCACGGGCCACCCCGAAGCGGTACGCCCACTCTGCGCCCCGCCTCCGCCTCCGGCACCGGCACCGGCACCGGAGGCCGAGGACGCCGGGGAAGCCGAGGACGCCGAGGACGCCGGGGATGCCGGGGATGCCGGGGATGCCGGGGATGCCGGGGATGCCGGGGATGCCGGGGATGCCGGGGATGCCGGGGATGCCGGGGATGCCGGGGATGCCGGG
>NZ_JBIRST010000001.1:0-285382 GCF_044334385.1 Streptomyces sp. NPDC020801 | reverse complement strand
GGGAAGCAGCCGCGGAAGGCGGGCCGGCCGGCGTACGGGCCTCAGCCGCCCCGGCGGCGCTCCCGCCCCGCGAACCGGCGCCCGAACCCGCCCCCTTGCCCGCTGTCCTGCCCGCGTCCTTGCCCGGTCCGGCACTCGTGTCCGAGCCGGCACCCGAAGACGAAGACGCACCAGCGCCGGAACCGGAACCGGCGTCAGCAGACGCCGAACCGCTCCCGCCGGCCGCCGACTTCGTGCGGGCCGCGGCCGCCGAGGTGGCCGCGGCCGCAGCCACGGCGGCCTTGCGCACCGACCGCAGCGCCCCGCGCAACCGCTCGGCCGCGTCCTCGCCCCGCTTGCCCCCGGTGCCCGCCGGGCCGCCCTCGTCGTCCCGCCGGCCGGGCTGCGCGGGCAGCGGTACGACCCTGGTCGCGTCCGCGGGCGGCTCCGGCTCGGCCGCCTTCGGCTCGGGCGCGTTGACGACGGCGTTGAGCATCGCCCGCGCGCCCGCGTCGTCGAGGCGCTTGACCGGGTCCTTGTTGAGCAGGCCGTGGATGACGTCCCTGAGCGGGCCGGCGTTCTTCGGCTCCTCCAGTGGCTCGGTCATGACCGCGGTCAGGGTGGCGATCGCCGAGCCCTTGTCGTAGGGCGGCGTGCCCTCGACCGCCGCGTACAGCAGGCCGCCGAGCGACCACAGGTCGGCCGCCGGGCCCGGCTTGTGGCCGCGGGCCCGCTCCGGCGAGATGTAGGAGGGGGCGCCGACGAGCATGCCGGTCGAGGTGATGGACGGGTCGCCCTCGACCTGTGCGATGCCGAAGTCGGTGAGCACCACCCGGCCGTCCTCGGCGATGAGCACGTTGGACGGCTTCACGTCGCGGTGCAGGATGCCCTGACGGTGCGCGGAGCGCAGCACGTCGAGGACCGCGAGCCCGACCTCGGCCGCCCGCCTCGGCTCCAGCAGGCCGTCCTCGCGGATGGCCTCGGCCAGGGACTTGCCCTCGACGAGTTCCATGACGATCCACGGCCGGTCGTCCTCGTCGACCACGTCGAAGACGGTGACCGCGCTGGTGTCGCGGATCCGCGCGATCGCCTTGGCCTCACGCAGCGTGCGCGTGATCAGGCGCCGTTTCTCGTCCTCGTCGATGTTCGACGGGAACCGCAGCTCCTTGACGGCGACCGTCCGGCCCAGGGTCTCGTCCTCGGCCCGCCACACCGTGCCCATGCCGCCGCGGCCGAGTACGTCTCCCAGCCGGTACCGCCCGGCGAGGAGACGCTGGCTCTTGTCCTGAGCAGTGTCCTGACGAGTGTCCTGACGAGATGTCCCCGCCCGCTCCGCCTCCGACATGCGTCCCCTCATGCAACCCGCCCTGACAGAGCCTCCATTGTCTCTCACCCGACAAGTGCTCAACGCCCAGGGGGCCCCTGGGGACACCCTGTACGGCGGTGAACAACGCGCTGCGTGCGACGGAGTGACGGGCCGTGACAAGGAAACGGCCGTGGGCACCGGCGCTCCGGGACACATCCACCCTTAAGGGTCCTGCCTCGCGGGACCCGGGCCGTCACAACGGCACGATGTCCGGCGCCCCCAGCCGGGCCGCGTCGGCCGTCAGGTCGTCGGGCTGGCGCTGCGACTCCCGTTCGGCCTCCACCCGCTTCTCGTAGTGCTGGACCTCGCGCTCCATCTGGTCCTTGTCCCAGCCCAGCACCGGCGCCATCAGCTCGGCGGCGTCGAGGGCGCTGAGCGTGCCCCGGTCGAAGGTCTCGATGGATATCCGGGTGCGCCGGGTCAGGACGTCGTCCAGGTGCCGTGCACCCTCGTGCGAGGCGGCGTAGGCGATCTCGGCGCGCAGGTAGTCGTCGGCGGCCTGGAGGGGCGCGCCGAGGGCGGGGTTCTCGGTGATGAGGGCGAGGATCTCCAGCGCCGCGGAGCCGTACCGGTTCAACAGGTGCTCCACGCGCACCACGTGGAGGCCGGTGTCTGCGGCGATGCGCGCCCGCGCGTTCCACAGCGCGCGGTACCCCTCGGCGCCGTACAGCTGGATCTCCTCGGTGACGCAGTCGGCGACCCGCATGTCCAGTCCGTGCACCGCTTCGTCGACGGCGTCCTTGGCCATCACCCGGTACGTCGTGTACTTGCCGCCCGCTACGACGACCAGCCCCGGCACCGGATGGGCGACCGTGTGCTCGCGCGAGAGCTTGCTGGTGGCGTCGGACTCGCCGGCCAGCAGGGGCCGCAGACCCGCGTACACGCCCTGCACGTCGTCGCGGCCGAGCGGCACCGCGAGCACCGAGTTGACGTGCTCCAGCAGGTAGTCGATGTCTGCGCTGGAGGCGGCCGGGTGCGCCTTGTCGAGGTCCCAGTCGGTGTCGGTGGTGCCGACGATCCAGTGCCGCCCCCAGGGGATGACGAACAGCACGGACTTCTCGGTGCGCAGGATCAGCCCGGTGGTGGAGTTGATGCGGTCCTTGGGCACGACGAGGTGGATGCCCTTGGAGGCCCGGACGTGGAACTGGCCGCGCTCGCCCACCATGGCCTGGGTGTCGTCGGTCCACACCCCGGTGGCGTTGACGACCTGCTTGGCGCGGACCTCGTACTCGCCACCGCCCTCCACGTCCTGCACCCTGGCGCCGACCACGCGCTCGCCCTCGCGCAGGAAGCCGGTGACCCGGGCCCGGTTGGCGGCCTTCGCGCCGTACGACACCGCGGTGCGCACCAGGGTGGCCACGAAGCGGGCGTCGTCCATCTGGGCGTCGTAGTACTGCAGCGCGCCGACCAGGGCGTCCTTCTTCAGGCAGGGGGCGACGCGCAGGGCGTGACGGCGGCTCAGGTGACGGTGCAGGGGCAGCCCTCGACCATGGCCGCGGGCCATCGACATGCCGTCGTAGAGCGCGACGCCCGAGCCGGCGTACCAGCGCTCCCAGCCCTTGTGCTGCAACGGGTACAGGAACGGCACCGGCCTGACCAGGTGCGGGGCGATGCGCTCGAGCAGCAGGCCGCGCTCCTTCAGCGCCTCCCGCACGAGCGCGAAGTCGAGCATCTCCAGATAGCGCAGCCCGCCGTGTATCAGCTTGCTGGAACGGCTCGACGTGCCCGATGCCCAGTCGCGCGCCTCGACTATTCCGGTGGTCAGACCGCGGGTGACGGCGTCCAGGGCCGTGCCCGCGCCGACCACGCCTCCGCCCACGACCAGGATGTCCAGCTCACGCTCGGCCATTCCCGCCAGTGACTCGGCACGCTGCGCCGGCCCCAGTGTCGCTGTCCTCACCGCTGCCTCCCGCTGTCGGTCGCGTCGGCCGCACCCGTCGGGCGAAGCCCGTTCCCATCCCTCCCCGGTCCCCCCGCCTCCTCCCCATGCCCAAATTCTGACCGGGTTGCCCGTCTTCAGCCACCAGTCGGCCCCGGCCTGTGGACAACCCGCACCGCTTCACCGAGAAACACGCTGGTCAATCCCGCAAAACGGTCATATTTACTCCTAGTCTGACATTGCGCCCGCTCGTCCTGTCCACAGGGCTTGCGGGCCTGCCACGCCTCGGTTATTGGGAAGGACGGCCCACGCCATGCCCGCAGATCTCGCCGTCATCGGACTCGGTCCTCTCGGCCTGCCCCTGGCCCAGGCCGCCGTCGCCGCCGGCATCCCCACCCTCGGGTACCGGACCGGGGACGAGTCCGGCTCCCTCAGCCCCGCCGAACTGCGCCGGATGCTCTCGGGGGGCTTCCGGCCGGCCACCAACCCGGCCGAGCTCGGCCGGGTGCGCACCGCGGTGATCTGCGCGCCGACCCCGCGGGCCGCGGACGGCGGGCTCGACCTGAGCCAGGTGGAAGCCGCCGCCCGGGCGCTCGCCGAGCGGCTGCGCCCGCACACCACCGTGATCCTCGAGTCGCCCGTGCATCCCGGGACCACGGAGGACTTCCTGCGCCCGCTCCTGGAGAAGGGCTCGGGCCTGCGCGCGGGGCGCGACTTCCACCTCGCCTACTCCCCCAGCCGTGTCGACCCCGGCAACCGCGACGTCACCCCCGCCAACACGCCCAAGGTGATCGGCGGCCTGACCCCTGCCTGCACCGAGTCGGCCGCCGCGTTCTACGGCCGGCTCACCGACAAGGTGGTCCGCGCGCGCGGGCTCAGGGAGGCGGAGACGGTCCAGCTCCTGGAGACCAACTACCGCCACGTCAACATCGCCCTCGTCAACGAGATGGCCGTCCTCTGCCACGACCTCGGCGTCGATCTTTGGGACGTGGTGCGCTGCGCCGAGACCA
The DNA here is from genome assembly GCF_044334385.1 of Streptomyces sp. NPDC020801. NCBI lineage: Bacteria > Bacillati > Actinomycetota > Actinomycetes > Kitasatosporales > Streptomycetaceae > Streptomyces > Streptomyces sp. NPDC020801. The sequence continues at coordinate 281,148 of NZ_JBIRST010000001.1, read as the reverse complement.
AGCCCTTCGGCTTCCAGGCCTTCCGCCCCGGCCCCGGCGTCGGCGGCCACGGCCTGCCGCAGGACCTGGCCGGGCGGGCGGGCCGCGGCCTGCGGATGGTCGAACTCGCCCAGCAGGTCAACAGCCGCATGCCGCGCTACGTCGTCCAGCGCGCCGCCACCCTCCTGAACGAGCACGGCAAGTCGGCCCGGGGCGCCCGGGTCCTCCTGCTGGGCGTCACGTACAAGCCCGACCTCGCCGACCTCCAGGGCACGCCCGCCGAGGAGATCGCCGTCCGGCTGACGCGGCTCGGCGCCTCCGTCAGCTACCACGACCCGCACGTGCCCGCGTGGAGCATCCTGGACCGGCCCGTGCCGCGCGCGGACTCGCTGTACGAGGCGGTCGCGGACGCCGATCTGACGATCCTGCTCCAGCAGCACCGCACCTACGACCTGCAGGGGCTGTCGGTGAAGGCGCAACTGCTGCTGGACACGCGGGGGGCTGCGCCCACCGGGGCGGCGCATCGGTTGTGAAGGGGGCGTGTGCGAGGTGGTTGTGCTTCCGGGGCTGATGGCGTGGGGCTCCCGGCGTCGGCAGCGTACGAGCGCGGAGTTCGCCGGCCCGGCGGCGGGCTGTGACGATCCTGTGGGGTGCCGTGCCACCCGACGGCGGTTCCGGTAGCGCACGGGAGGGTGGAGCCCACCGCAGAGGCCACTGCGGCAGGCTCCTGGTCGATTCACGAGTGTCCGCCCCTCGTTCTTGGAGGGGTGGCCGCTCACCGACCGAAGATCCGCGAGATCCGCCTCCTCCGGAACTTCACCGGCCGAAGCCAGTGCCGCCCCAGCCGAAGCCGGCTGCGATCCCAGAGAGTGGGCTTGCGGTGACGGCCCATGGGGCGTGCGCCCCCGCACCGCCAGAACACGCCCCCACCTGGGCACACGCCCCGGACACACCAAAGGGCCCGGTCACCCGCCTGAGCGGGTGACCGGGCCCCTGAAGTGATCGCCCCGGGAGTTATCGCCGGTGCTGCGAGTCCGCCACCGTCACCTCGACCCGCTGGAACTCCTTCAGCTCGCTGTACCCGGTCGTGGCCATCGCCCGCCGCAGCGCACCGAAGAAGTTCATGGAGCCGTCGGGGGTGTGGGAGGGGCCTGTGAGGACCTCCTCGATGGTGCCGACCGTGCCCAGGTCGACCTTCTGGCCGCGCGGAAGCTCCTCGTTCACGGCCTCCATGCCCCAGTGGTGCCCCGTGCCGGGCGCGTCGGTGGCGCGGGCCAGCGGGGAGCCCATCATCACCGCGTCGGCGCCGCAGGCGATCGCCTTGGGCAGGTCGCCGGACCAGCCGACACCGCCGTCCGCGATCACGTGCACGTACCGGCCGCCGGACTCGTCCATGTAGTCACGGCGGGCGGCGGCCACGTCCGCGACCGCGGTGGCCATCGGGACCTGGATGCCCAGCACGTTGCGCGTGGTGTGCGCGGCGCCGCCGCCGAAGCCGACCAGGACGCCCGCCGCGCCGGTGCGCATCAGGTGCAGGGCCGCGGTGTACGTGGCGCAGCCGCCGACGATCACCGGGACGTCGAGCTCGTAGATGAACTGCTTCAGGTTCAGCGGCTCGTGCGAGGACGAGACGTGCTCGGCCGAGACCGTCGTACCGCGGATGACGAAGATGTCCACGCCCGCGTCCACGACGGCCTTGGAGAACTGGGCCGTGCGCTGCGGGGAGAGCGCTGCGGCGGTCACCACACCCGCGTCGCGCACCTCCTTGATGCGCTGCCCGATCAGCTCCTCCTTGACGGGGGCCGCGTAGACCTCCTGGAGGCGGCGGGTGGCGGCCTCGGCGGGCAGCTCGGCGATCTCGTCCAGCAGCGGCTGCGGGTCCTCGTACCGCGTCCACAGGCCCTCGAGGTTGAGCACGCCCAGGCCGCCGAGCTCGCCGATGCGGATCGCGGTGGCCGGGGACACGACGGAGTCCATGGGTGCGGCCAGGAAGGGCAGCTCGAAGCGGTAGGCGTCGATCTGCCAGGCGATCGAGACCTCCTTCGGGTCCCGCGTACGGCGGCTGGGGACGACGGCGATGTCGTCGAAGGCGTACGCCCGGCGGCCGCGCTTGCCGCGCCCGATCTCGATCTCAGTCACGTCTGTGGCCTTTCCCTGATGCGTCTCAGCGTCTTCCAGTATCGCCGACGCCCATGACAAGGGCGGCCCCGGAGGATCCGGGGCCGCCCTCAGACATGCTCCACGCGCGCGTGGATCACCTCTCGTTGCTGTAGTTCGGTGCCTCGACCGTCATCTGGATGTCGTGCGGGTGCGACTCCTTCAGACCCGCCGAGGTGATCCGCACGAACTTGCCGTTCGCCTGGAGCTCGGGGACCGTCCGGCCGCCGACGTAGAACATCGACTGGCGCAGGCCGCCGACCAGCTGGTGGACGACCGAGGACAGCGGGCCTCGGTAGGGCACCTGGCCCTCGATGCCCTCGGGGATCAGCTGCTCGTCGGAGGCGACGCCCTCCTGGAAGTAGCGGTCCTTGGAGAACGACCTGCGGTCGCCGCGGGACTGCATGGCGCCCAGCGAGCCCATGCCGCGGTAGGACTTGAACTGCTTGCCGTTGATGAACAGCAGCTCGCCCGGGGACTCCTCGCAGCCGGCCAGCAGTGAGCCCAGCATCACCGTGTCGGCGCCGGCGACCAGGGCCTTGGCGATGTCGCCGGAGTACTGCAGACCGCCGTCGCCGATGACCGGGATGCCGGCCTCCCTGGCGGCGAGGGAAGCCTCGTAGATCGCGGTGACCTGGGGAACGCCGATGCCTGCGACCACCCGGGTCGTGCAGATGGAGCCGGGGCCGACACCGACCTTGATGCCGTCGGCGCCCGCGTCGACCAGGGACTTCGCGCCGTCCCGGGTGGCGACGTTGCCGCCGATGACGTCGACGCCCGACGAGTTCGACTTCACCTTGGCGATCATGTCGCCGACCAGCCGGGAGTGGCCGTGCGCGGTGTCGACCACGATGAAGTCGACGCCCGCCTCGATCAGGGCCTGGGCGCGCTCGAAGGCGTCACCGGCCACCCCGACCGCCGCGCCGACCAGCAGGCGGCCCTTGGCGTCCTTGGCCGCGTTCGGGTACTGCTCGGCCTTGACGAAGTCCTTGACGGTGATCAGGCCCTTGAGGATGCCCGCGTCGTCCACCAGCGGCAGCTTCTCGATCTTGTGGCGGCGCAGCAGCTCCATGGCGTCCACGCCGGAGATGCCCACCTTGCCGGTGACCAGCGGCATCGGCGTCATGACCTCGCTGACCCGGCGCGAGCGGTCGGGCTCGAAGGCCATGTCGCGGTTGGTGACGATGCCGAGCAGCTTGCCGGCGCCGTCCGTGACGGGGACGCCGCTGATGCGGAACTTGGCGCACAGCGCGTCGGCCTCGGCGAGCGTGGCGTCCGGGTGGATGGTGATCGGGTTGGCCACCATGCCGGACTCGGAGCGCTTGACCAGGTCGACCTGGTTGGCCTGGTCCTCGATGGACAGGTTGCGGTGCAGCACGCCGACGCCGCCCTGGCGGGCCATCGCGATCGCCATGCGCGACTCGGTCACCTTGTCCATCGCCGCGGACAGCAGCGGGATGTTGACCCGCACGTTCCTGGAGACGTACGAGGCGGTGTCGATCTCGTCGGGCGCCATGTCCGACGGGCCCGGCAGCAGCAGCACGTCGTCGTAGGTCAGCCCGAGTGTCGCGAATTTCTCGGGCACTCCGTCGACGTAGGCAGTCATGACACCTTCCCCAAATGGCCTTGCTCGGTGCGGATGTCCATGCTAACGGGAAGCTGGGGTGTCTCATTCCACGGTGGACGGCGACCCTGGGCTTCGTATGTTCGTACGGAAGCGGCGGGCGGCCTGTTCAACTGAGCGGCGGGCAACGGCTGCGCGGGGCGCGGCTACTGCTCGGCGAGGGCGCGCAGCCTGCTCAGCGCGCGGTGCTGGGCCACCCGGACCGCGCCCGGTGACATTCCCAACATCTGTCCCGTTTCCTCCGCCGTCAACCCCACCGCGATGCGCAGGAGCAGCAGCTCGCGCTGGTTCTCCGGGAGGTTGGCCAGGAGCTTCTTGGCCCACTCGGCGTCGCTGCTGAGCAGGGCGCGCTCCTCCGGGCCGAGGGAGTCGTCGGGGCGCTCGGGCATCTCGTCGGAGGGCACGGCCGTCGAGCCGGGGTGCCGCATGGCCGCGCGCTGCAGGTCGGCGACCTTGTGGGCGGCGATGGCGAAGACGAACGCCTCGAAGGGGCGACCGGTGTCCCGGTAGCGCGGCAGGGCGAGCAGAACGGCTACGCAGACCTCCTGGGCGAGGTCCTCGACGAAGTGGCGCGCGTCGCCCGGCAGCCGGGACAGCCGGGTGCGGCAGTAGCGCAGCGCGAGCGGGTGGACACGGGCGAGCAGATCGTGCGTGGCCTGCTCGTCGCCGTCGACAGCACGGTGGACGAGCGCACCGATCGCCCCATGGGCAAGTGCCGCCTCGTCGTCACGCATCGGTCCATGGTGCCTTGGCGTCTTCCCATCCGCGGCATCGCCTTCGTGGTTGTGCACCGAAGCGTTATGAGCAGGTGCGCCGGAACTCATCCCTTGCGCCCTCCCCTTCCGCTCGACCGACTCGTCCCCGAGGAACTCCACACCTCCAAGGATGCGGCATCCGCGGCGAAACGAGCGTCGGCCGCCCGGTGGGCCGCTTTGCCACCGGCATCCGCCCTGCGGTGAAGGCACCGCGATTGCGGGTGTCGTCGCAGGTGTCACCGGTCATCACCCTCGGCACCAGGGCGGTCCGGTGAACGGACGCTCCCCCACGCCCGATCGCGCGCGTGGGGGTGCCGCCGTGTTTCGCCGGGCCGGGCCGACCGGCCCCCGCCGCCGGGAGCGCCGGGAGGTGGCCCGGCACTCCGGACCCGGGCCTGCGAGCCCGGGACCCGGACGGGGTCCTAGCGGACCAGACCCCACCGGAAGCCGAGCGCCACCGCGTGCGCGCGGTCCGAGGCGCCGAGCTTCTTGAACAGGCGGCGGGCGTGCGTCTTGACGGTGTCCTCGGAGAGGAACAGCTCACGGCCGATCTCCGCGTTGGACCGGCCGTGGCTCATGCCCTCCAGGACCTGGATCTCACGCGCGGTGAGCGTCGGCGCCGCACCCATCTCGGCCGAGCGCAGCCGGCGCGGGGCGAGCCGCCAGGTGGGGTCGGCCAGGGCCTGCGTCACCGTGGCGCGCAGCTCCGCGCGGGAGGCGTCCTTGTGCAGATACCCGCGCGCGCCGGCGGCCACGGCGAGCGCCACGCCGTCGAGGTCCTCGGCGACGGTGAGCATGATGATGCGGGCCCCGGGGTCCGCGGACAGCAGACGCCGGACCGTCTCGACGCCGCCCAGGCCGGGCATGCGCACGTCCATGAGGATGAGGTCGGAGCGGTCGGCGCCCCAGCGGCGGAGGACTTCCTCGCCGTTGGCCGCCGTCGTCACACGCTCGACGCCGGGCACGGTCGCGACCGCGCGGCGGAGCGCCTCTCGGGCAAGCGGGGAGTCGTCGCAGACGAGGACGGATGTCATGGCCGCCCTCCGCAGCTGATGCGCGTCACCTTGAGCCTCCAGGCTGGTACGAAATCGTCACCTGTGCGGTCGACCGTCTCGGACGCCTGCCCGAGCACTTGTGTTTTCAACCGCCTCCGCACTCTCAACGACGGTCACTCGAAAGAGTTACGGGGCTGTGTGCCATCTTCGGCACTCTACGTGAGGGAGCGGACACAGCGCAGACACGAACGTCAGACCCTCAACTTTTCATCACAAGCTATGCCCCGTTTAGCCCCTTTTGTTCCCGTTTCTAGGTGTCTAGGGCTAGATTCGCAATGAGTCATATTTTCATCTCCTTAGATCGGAGATGTACGGTCGTTGGCACCGTATCCGCCACGAACGGCTACAAGGGGTCACGTAATGGCAGATTTCTCCCGCCTTCCCGGACCGAACGCGGACCTGTGGGACTGGCAGCTGCTGGCTGCCTGCCGCGGCGTGGACAGCTCGCTCTTCTTCCATCCCGAGGGCGAGCGCGGGGCGGCTCGGAGCGCTCGAGAGAACTCGGCGAAGGAGGTCTGCATGAGGTGCCCCGTCCGTGCGGAGTGCGCGGCACACGCCTTGGCGGTGCGCGAGCCGTACGGAGTGTGGGGCGGCCTGACCGAGGACGAGCGCGAAGAGCTCATGGGGCGGGCACGGAACCGGCTGGTGACGGCATCGTCGACCAGCGGGGACCCCGCCTCGAACAACTGAAGGAAACGTTTCTTCGTCATTTGGCCTATCTACCGGCAAAAGGGCACGCCCGCGCGTGCCCTTGTTTTCGCCGTTCGCGGCCCTACCCGGCGCTCGCGCGCGCCAGTTCCTCCAGGGTGGCGGCCACCGCCGGCACCTGGGCCAGGTCGGGCAGGGTGAGCGCGACGATCTCCCGCCGCACCGCCGGCTCGAGCTCGACGATGCGCGCGCCCCGGGGCCGTACGGACTCGATCGCGAGCTGGGGCAGGACGGCGACCCCCAGTCCCGCCCCCACCAGTCCCACCACGGCCGGGTAGTCGTCGGTGGCGAAGTCGATGCGCGGCGTGAAGCCGGCGCTCTCGCACGCCCGCACCAACTGGCCGCGACAGCGCGGACAGCCTGCGATCCACGGCTCGCCCGCGAGTTCGCCGATGGCGACGGACCCCGCGCGGGCCAGCCGGTGCCGCTCGGGCACGAGTCCCACGAGCCGGTCGGTGAGCAGCGGCCGGACGACCAGGTCCTCCCACTCCTTCGCGCCGGCGGCGCCCTCGTAGCGGAAGGCGAGCGCCACGTCGCAGTCGCCCTCGCGCAGCAGCTCGACCGACTTCGGCGGCTCGGCCTCCTCGAGGGAGACCCGGGTGCCGGGGTGCGCGGCGCGCAGCGCGGCGAGCGCGGTCGGCACGAGCGTGGAGCTCCCGCTCGGGAAGGAGACGAGCCGCACGCGTCCGGCCCGCAGCCCGGCGATGGCGGCGACCTCCTCCTCGGCGGCGGTGAGCCCGGCGAGGATGCCGCCCGCGTGCCGGACGAGCGCCTCGCCGGCCTGTGTCAGGCGCATCTCGCGGCCGGTGCGCACCAGCAGCGGGGTGCCCACGGACGATTCCAGGGCCTTCATCTGCTGACTGACGGCGGGCTGGGTGCAGCCCAGCTCGCGCGCCGCCGCCGAGAAGGAGCCGCCGGCGGCCACGGCGCGCAGCACACGGAGATGACGAGCCTCGATCACCGTCCAAGCATAAGCGAGTCTTGGGACGTATGCCGAATATTGCGTCGACACTTTGACATCCGCTCCCCTACCGTGCGGGCATGAAGCTTCTGTCGGTCAACCTGGGCCGCCCGCGGGCCGTGCCGTACACCGACCAGCCCGAGGGCCTGACCGGCATCGACAAACGTCCGGCCGACGGGCCGGTGCGGGTGGCGGCGCCCGGGGCGAAGGGCGTCGGGGCGAGCGGTCTGGCCGGGGACTCGGTGTGCGACACGCGGCACCACGGAGGCGACGACCAGGCGGTCTACGCGATGGCGCGCGAGGACCTCGACGAGTGGGAGCGCGAGCTGGGCCGCACCCTGCCGAACGGCTCCTTCGGCGAGAACCTCACCACGCAGGGCATCGACGTGTCCGGCGCGCGGATCGGCGAGCGCTGGCGCATCGGCCCGCCGGCCGGCCCGTCGGTGCTGCTGGAGGTCACCTGCGGCCGGATTCCCTGCCGTACCTTCCAGGGCCATCTGGGTGAGCAGGGGTGGGTGAAGCGGTTCACGCGCAGGGGGGCGCCGGGCGCGTATCTGCGGGTCCTGGAGCCGGGCGAGATCCGGACGGGCGACCCGATGGAGATCGTGCACCGCCCTGACCACGACGTGACGGTGGCCCTTCAGTTCCGGGCCGTCACGACCGAGCGCTCCCTGCTGCCGCGCCTGCTCGCCGCGGGTACGGCGCTGCATCCGGAGTCGCTGGCGGCGGCGCGGAAGTACCTGGAGGCGTCCGCGGGCTGACCGTGGGTCACCGGCTGTCCCTCCATCTGATCGTCATCGATCGGAAGGACTCGTGCGGAGATCGGAGTCACCCGCTCCCGGCCACTAATCTTTCGTCATGACAACGGCTCTGATTACGGGATCGACCGCGGGCATCGGCGCCGCGTTCGCGCGACGGCTGGCGGCGGACGGGCACGACCTCGTACTGGTGGCGCGGGACACCAAGCGCCTGCGCGACCAGGCGACCGAGCTGCACGACCGGCACGGCATCGAGGCGGAGGTGCTGACGGCCGACCTGGCGACGGACAAGGGCATCGAGGCGGTCGCCGCCCGGCTGGGTGACCGCCGCAACCCCGTCGACCTGCTGATCAACAACGCGGGCTTCGGCAACAAGGGCCGCTACCTCGACGTGCCGATGGCCGACGAGCTCAAGATGCTCAAGGTGCACATCGAGGCGGTGCTGCGGCTGACGTCGGCGGCGACGGAGGCGATGCGCGAGCGCGGCCGTGGCGGGGTCGTGAACGTGGCGTCGGTGGCCGCCTTCGTGCCGCGCGGCACCTACGGGGCGTCGAAGGCGTGGGTCGTGCAGTTCACGCAGGGCGCGGCGCGGGACCTGGCCGGCACCGGTGTACGCCTGATGGCGCTGTGCCCCGGCTTCGTGCGCACCGAGTTCCACCAGCGCGCCGGGATGGGCACGGACAACATCCCGAACTGGATGTGGCTGGACGCGGACAAACTGGTCGCGGCGGCCCTGGCGGACCTGGCCCGCGGCAGGACCCTGTCGATCCCGGACCCTCGCTACAAGGCGCTGATGGGCCTGGTGAAGGTGACACCGCGCGGCCTGCTGGGCGGCATCACGTCGAAGACCGGGCGCAAGTACGGACCGCAGTGAAGGTACGGAGCCGGCGCTACGGAGGTGACGTCGTCGCCCCGGTGGGAAAATGGCCCTGACGGAAGCCGGACCAGGGGGGCCGGAGGCGGCGTCATGACCTTTGTACAGCTCATCGAGTGCAGGACGAGCCGGTTCGACGAGATGAACCGGCTGATGGACACCTGGGTCGAGCAGACCAGGGGAAAGCGGACCGCCTCGCACGCGGTGGTCGGCAAGGACCGCTCGGACGGTGCGCACATCGTCGAGATGGTGGAGTTCCCGTCGTACGAGGAGGCGATGCGGAACTCGAAACTCCCGGAGACCGACGAGATCTTCCGGAGCATGGTCGCCCTGTGCGACGAGACGCCCACGTTCACCGACCTGGACGTGGTACGGGACGAGCCGTTGTACGCGGTGACCGCGCGGCGGCTCTTCGAGACCCTGGCGACGGCGGGCGACCTGCCGCCGCTCAACGATCTGCTGGACGAGGACGTGCACAGCCACGACCCGGTCAACCCGCAGGACACGATCGGCCTGGACGCCGTCTGCGGCGAGTACCGGATGTGGCGGAACGCCTTCGCCTTCACGTTCACGATCGAGGACCTGATCGCCCAGGGCGAGAGGGTGTGCGCCCGCTGGACCTGGAACGCCACCCACAAGGGCGACTTCCTGGGCATCGCGCCCACCGGGAAGCAGGTCACCATGACCGGCACGACGATCATCCGCTTCGCCGGCAGCGGCAAGATCGCCGAGACCTGGTGGCAGCACGACCAGCTGGGCCTGCTGCAGCAGCTGGGAGCGCTGGACGAGCTGGAGAACTGAATGCGGTAACGGCACGGCGAAGGCCCGGCCCCCTTCGGCAGGGGGACGGGCCTCGGTGTTTGCCGAAGTACGTCAGTACGTACGTCAGTACATACGTCAGTGCGCGTGGCCGTGGCCGTGGCCCGCGGCGGCCGGCTCTTCCTCTTCCTTCTTCTCGACGACCAGGGTCTCGGTCGTCAGGAGGAGGGAGGCGATGGAGGCGGCGTTCTCCAGGGCGGAGCGGGTGACCTTGACCGGGTCGATGACACCGGCCTTGATCAGGTCGCCGTACTCGCCGGTGGCGGCGTTGTAGCCGCTGCCCTTCTCCAGCTCGGCCACCTTGGAGACGATGACGTAACCCTCGAGGCCGGCGTTCTCGGCGATCCAGCGCAGCGGCTCGACGGCGGCCTTGCGGACCACGGAGACACCCGTGGCCTCGTCGCCGGTCTTGCCGAGGTTGCCCTCGAGCACCTTCACGGCGTGGACGAGCGCGGAGCCACCACCGGAGACGATGCCCTCCTCGACCGCGGCGCGGGTCGCGGAGATGGCGTCCTCCAGACGGTGCTTCTTCTCCTTCAGCTCCACCTCGGTGGCGGCGCCGACCTTGATCACGCACACGCCGCCGGCCAGCTTCGCGAGGCGCTCCTGGAGCTTCTCGCGGTCCCAGTCGGAGTCGGTGTTCTCGATCTCGGCCTTGATCTGGGCGATGCGGCCCTCCACCTCCTCCTTCTTGCCGGCGCCGTCGACGATCGTGGTGTCGTCCTTGGTGACGGTGACGCGGCGGGCGGAGCCGAGGACGTCCGGGCCGACCTGGTCGAGCTTGAGGCCGACCTCCTCGGAGATGACGGTGGCACCGGTGAGGACGGCCATGTCCTGCAGCATCGCCTTGCGGCGGTCGCCGAAGCCGGGGGCCTTGACGGCGGTGGCGTTGAAGGTGCCGCGGATCTTGTTGACGACCAGGGTCGACAGGGCCTCGCCCTCGACGTCCTCGGCGATGATCAGCAGCGGCTTCGAGGAGTTCGCCTGGATGATCTTCTCGAGGAGCGGGAGCAGGTCCGTGATCGCGGAGATCTTGCCCTGGTGGATCAGGATGTACGGGTCGTCGAGGACGGCCTCCATACGCTCCTGGTCCGTCACGAAGTACGGCGACAGGTAGCCCTTGTCGAAGGCCATGCCCTCGGTGAAGTCCAGCTCCAGACCGAAGGTGTTGGACTCCTCGACGGTGATGACACCGTCCTTGCCGACCTTGTCCATCGCCTCGGCGATGAGCTCGCCGACCTGCTGGTCCTGCGCGGACAGCGCGGCCACGGCGGCGATGTCGGACTTCTCGTCGATCGGGCGGGCCGAGGCGTGCAGGTCCTCGGAGACGGCCTTGACCGCGGCGTCGATGCCCTTCTTCAGGGCGGCCGGAGAGGCACCGGCGGCGACGTTCTTCAGGCCCTCGCGTACCAGCGCCTGGGCGAGCACGGTGGCGGTGGTGGTGCCGTCACCCGCGATGTCGTTGGTCTTGGTCGCCACCTCCTTCACCAGCTGGGCACCGAGGTTCTCGTACGGGTCCTCGATCTCGACCTCGCGGGCGATGGTGACGCCGTCGTTGGTGATGGTCGGGGCGCCGAACTTCTTGTCGATGACGACGTTGCGGCCCTTGGGGCCGATCGTCACCTTGACCGTGTCGGCAAGCTTGTTGACGCCGCGCTCGAGGGCGCGACGGGCGTCCTCGTCGAACTTCAGGATCTTCGCCATGGCAGCGGGAGCCCTCTCGGAAATCTGGGTGAAAAAGACGCTGCGCCCCGGGCGCCCGGCTTCTTATCGGTCGCGGGGGCCAGGGGCGCAGCTCAAAGCAGGAGTGCTTCGAAGTGAATTACTTCTCGATGATCGCGAGCACGTCGCGGGCCGAGAGAACGAGGTACTCCTCGTTGTTGTACTTCACCTCGGTGCCGCCGTACTTGCTGTAGAGCACGACGTCGCCGACCTTGACGTCGAGCGGAAGGCGGTTGCCGTCCTCGAAGCGGCCCGGGCCCACGGCCAGGACGACGCCCTCCTGGGGCTTCTCCTTGGCAGTGTCCGGAATGACCAGGCCCGAGGCCGTGGTCTGCTCGGCGTCCAGCGGCTGGACCACGATGCGGTCCTCGAGCGGCTTGATGGCAACCTTGGAGCTGGCGGTCGTCACGATCCGACCTCCCCCTTCGGAGATCTCACGGGGTTAACTGTCTGAGGTGGCGACCAGGTCGATCCGTCGTCGCGGGTGCCGGACCTGCCCGTCGCTGTGTTGGCACTCTCCAGGGAGGAGTGCCAGACCCGAGACTATGACCGTCGTTAGCACTCGGTCAAGCGGAGTGCCAATTGCCTGCGGCGCGTCGGCGGTGGCTTCGTTCCGATGCACGTCCACGCAAGGCGCCGTGCGGCATGGCGGACCCCGGACGGACTGTTGATGCGAACCCACTTCCGTAGCACCGTACATACATGCGTTCTCGTCCCGACTCCGCCGACGCCGTCACCGGTGGCCTGCTGCTCCTGCTCGTGCTGGTGGCGGACGTGACGGCCGGGATGCTGGTCGTCATCGTGCTGGCCGTGCGCGGGCTGAGCAGGATGGACGTGCCCGGCGGCGACACGTCCGGACCGCCGCTCGTCGACTGGGTTCCGCTGTTCTGCTACTGCGGTTTCGCGCTGGCGGCCGGGGTGGCCGGGGTCCTGCTGGTGCGGGGCGGCAACCGGTTCACCGGGGCCGTGCAGCTGGCGCTCGCCCTCGTCGTGGCGGGCGCCGCGCTGGGGGCGTGGCGCGACGCGCAGGCCCATTCCCACTTCCCCTCCACTCCCCCGTCCGACCGGCTGGTCAACGCCTCGCACGTGTCAGGGGGGTCCCGGGTGCCCCAGGCGTCAGAGGTGACGCAGGTGTCAGAGGTGACGCACGTGTCACAAGTGGCACAGGTGGCGCGAGCGGCACATGCAGCGCATGCGGCGCAGGTGTCAGAGGTAGTCCTGCAGCCGGCCCACCGTCAGGTCCGCCTCCTGGACGCGGCGCAGCAGCCGCACGGTGCGTTCACACAGGGTCGGGCCGTCCAGGTCGTCGTCGTCCGAGGCGACCAGGAGGATGTCGCCGGGACGTAGGGCGTGGCGGCCGTGGGCGAAGTGCAGGTCGGTGTCCTGCATCGAGGCGCGCCACAGGACGACCGCCGAGACCCCGCAGTCGGCGGCGGCGCGCAGCGTGGTGCGGTCGTACGAGCCGTAGGGCGGCCGGAAGAGGCGGGCGCGGACGCCGAAGCGGGCGCGGAGCTTGTCCCGCTGACCGCAGATCTCGGCGCGCTGGCCGGCGTAGGGCAGGCCGCGCAGCGCGGGGTGGTCCAGGGTGTGGTTCTGCAGGTCGGCGCCGACCGACCGCAGACGCGCGAAGTGCCCGTACCCCGGTCCGACGACACTGTCCGTGAGGAACATACTGACCGGAAGCCGCAGGTCACGGACCATGTCGACGAACCGCGGATCCTTCTGGGCCCCGTCGTCGTAGGTGAGGAAGACGACCTTGTCGGCGGTCCGGACGTGGTCCACGACCGGGGGCAGGCCCGGTTCCGGGGCGCCGGAGGGAAGCCCGAGCGGACGGACCGACGGCCGCCCCGGCGGCGCGGGCAGCGGCGCCGTGAGGCCCCAGCGCCGGTACGGCTGCACGGCGGCCGGGTTCGCCGGCCGCACCCGCTGCGCCGCCTTCCGGCCCAGTCGCTCGATCGGGTCCACCGACTGTGCGCAGCCGGTGAGGAGCGCGGCCGCGAGCAGGCCCGCGGCCGTGCGTCGCAGCCGCGGCCTCACAGGTAGTCCTCCAGCCGGGCCACGGCGTACCCCTCGGCCGTGACCTTGTTCAGGAACCGGCGCATGTCGTCGACCATCGTGCCGTTCCAGTCGTCGCGGCCCCGGAAGTGCGTGAGGACGATGTCGCCGCGGCGCATCCGCTGGTCGTCCTCGCGGTACTCCCAGTGGTCGACGTAGACCTCCTCGTTCCAGATCGGCGCGTACTGGATGCCGCAGGACTTGGCGGCGCGCAGGGTGTCCTGGTTGTAGTTGCCGTAGGGCGGGCGGAAGACCTTCGGGCGCTTGCCGAACTGCTTCTGCATGATGTCCTGCATGTCGCAGATCTCGTGCCTCTGCTCCTCGTAGGACAGACCGGGCAGGTAGGGGTGGTGCAGGGTGTGGTTGTTGAGGGTGATTCCGGAGGCCTGCATCTTCCGGAAGTAGCCGTAGTCGTCCTTGATCAGGTAGTTGCTGAGGAAGGCCGTGTACGGGATCTTCAGGTCGCTCATCATGCGCAGGAACGCGGGGTCCTTCTCCGAGCCGTCGTCGATGGTGAGGAAGACGATCTTCTCCTTGGTGGGGATCGTGGTGAAGACCGGGGGCAGGTTCCAGTCCTCCTGGTGACCCACCTCGAAGCCCTCGCGGGCAGTGATCATCGGCTTGGTTGCGGGCGGCGGCGGGGGCGTCAGCGGAACCTGCTCGAGCCCCCAGCGCCTGGCGGCGGCCGCCCGGGCCTGGTACGAGCCCGTCAGCCGGTTGGCATAGGAGTCGAGGGCGCGGGCCGGGGGTGCCTGGAGGCGCTGCTGGCCCTGGGCCGGGCGGACCGGCGCGGCGGGCTGCGCGCAGGCGGAGGCGAGGGCGGCGACGGCGAGCCCGGCGAGTGCGGCGCGGACACCGGGCTTCCGGAGTCCGCGCTGTCCCCGGACTCCCTGCTTCATCCGATACGCGACCTTTTTGTCATTTTGTACTACTACTCTCATGGCGCCGGATCCTCGCAGGCCGCCGCCGGGAACCCGCGACGACACCGCGGCCGGAAGCACACCATCCACCGACCGGCCCAATGAGCCGGTGCACCACCGGCCGACCGACAATGAACCGGTGACCGAACCGCTCCACGCCTTCGCCTCGCTGCTCACCCCCGAGGGCCGCGCCCTCCTGGACGAGGTGCGCGACACCGGCCCCGCCGGCGAACTCGCCGTCGCCACCCGGCTGCGCCGTGAACACCCCGCCGAACTGGTGTCGGCGGCGCTCGGCCAGGCCCGGCTGCGGCAGCGGGCGGCGGCGAAGGTCGGGGACGAGGACGCGCGGCGGATGTTCTTCACGCCGAACGGGGTCGAGCAGTCCACGCGGGCGACCGTGGCGGCGTACCGGGCGCGGCGGCTGCGCGAACTCGGCGTGTCCTGTCTGGCCGACCTGTGCTGCGGGATCGGCGGCGACGCGATCGCCCTGGCCCGCGCCGGGATCCGCGTCCTCGCCGTGGACCGGGACCCGCTGACGGCGGCCGTGGCACGGGCGAACGCCGAGGCCCTGGGGCTCGCCGGCCTGATCGAGGTACGGGAGGCGGACGTCATGGACGTCGACACCGCCTCCTACGACGCCGTGTTCGTGGACCCGGCACGCCGGGGCGTCAGACAGGGAGGGGCCGCGCAAAGCGCGTCGGTGCGGGGCGGTGGCCGGACGACGGGCGGGCGGATCTTCGACCCCGAGGCGTACTCGCCCCCGCTGTCCTGGGCCGTCGGCGCGGCCCTCGCCGCACCGCACGCCGCCCTGAAGATCGCGCCGGGCGTCCCGCACGAGGCGATCCCGCCGCAGGCCGAGGCCGAGTGGATCTCCGACGGCGGGGACGTGAAGGAGGCGGTGCTGTGGTTCGGCACCGAACCGGGGCTGGTGCGGGCGACCCTGCTTCCCGGCCCCCACACCCTGCGCGGCCGCGGCCTGGCCGATCCCCGGGTCCGCCCGCCGGGCCGCTACCTCTACGAGCCCGACGGCGCCGTCATCCGCGCCCACCTGGTCGCCGAGGTCGCCGCCGGCCTCGACGGCGGCGGACTGATCGACGAGACCATCGCCTACGTCACCGCGGACGAACTGTGCCCCACCCCGTACGCCACCGCCTACGAGATCACCGACCGGCTCCCCTTCAACGTCAAGAAGCTCAAGGCGCTGCTGCGCGAACGGCAGGTCGGCATCCTCACGGTCAAGAAGAGAGGCTCGGCGGTCGAGCCGGAGGAACTGCGCCGCAAGGTCCTGCCCAAGCCGCACGGGACCGGCTCCACGACGGTCTTCCTCACCCGGGTCGCCGGGGCCCCGACGATGCTGCTGGGAAACCCCGCCTAGTGCCGTGGCCGGAAAGGACTGCAGGAAGGCTCGCGGCGTCCGGTGCGGTGCATCGCAGGGCGGAGCATCGCCCGCGTACTGCGGATGTACTCGGGTGATGCGACAACGCGGCGAGGTGCCGTGCCGGGCGTCGCGAGCCGGTGAACCTTTCCGGCCACAGCACCAGCCTGCCCCCGCTACGACACCTCCGAGGCGCGCCGCAGCAGCAACTGCCGTTCCCGTTCGTTGCGGGTGAGGGACGCGGCGCGTTCGAGCTCCGCGCGGGCCTCCGCCGTACGGCCGAGGCGGGCCAGCAGGTCGGCGCGCACGCTGGGCAGCAGGTGGTAGTCGCGCAGGGCGGGTTCGGCGGCGAGGGCGTCGACGAGTTCCAGGGCGGGCCCCGGCCCCTCGGCCATCGACACGGCCACCGCGCGGTTGAGCTCGACGACCGGGGAGGGGGCGCGGGCCGCGAGCAGGCCGTAGAGGGTGGCGATGACGGGCCAGTCGGTCTCCTCGTAGGTGTACGCGTGCGCGTGGCAGGCGGCGATGGCGGCCTGGAGGGCGTACGGCCCCGGGGCGCCGCCGGTGGCGTCGGCGCGGGCGAGGGCGGTGACGCCGCGGGCGATGAGCATGCGGTTCCAGCGGCGGCGGTTCTGGTCCCTCAGGAGGACCGGCGTGCCGTCCGGACCGGTGCGTGCGGCGGCGCGGGACGCCTGGAACTCCAGCAGGGCGGTCAGTCCGTGCACCTCCGGTTCCTTCGGCATCAGGCCGGTCAGCAGGCGGGCCAGCCGCAGCGCGTCCTCGCACAGGGCGGGGCGCAGCCAGTCGTCGCCGGCCGTGGCGGCGTAACCCTCGTTGAAGATCAGGTAGATGACGTCCAGGACCGAGCCGAGGCGGGCCTCGCGGTCGGGGCCGCAGGGCACTTCGAAGGCGACGTTCCGCGTCGCCAGCGTCCGTTTGGCGCGCACGATGCGCTGGGCGACCGTCGCCTCGGGGACGAGGAACGCGCGGGCGATCTCGGCCGTGGTCAGGCCGCCGAGCAGCCGCAGGGTGAGTGCCGTGCGGGCCTCGGGGGACAGCACGGGGTGGCAGGTGGTGAAGACCAGGCGGAGCAGGTCGTCGTCGATGTCGTCCGGGGCGGGAGGCTCCGCGTACGGGGCCGCGGCCGCCGTGGTCTCAAGGTCGCGGCCGATCTCCGCGAGCTTGCGGGCGTAGTTCTCCCGGCGGCGGACCAGGTCGACGGCGCGCCGCCGGGCGGTGGTCATGAGCCAGGCGCCGGGGTTGTCCGGCACCCCGTCCCCGGGCCACTGCTCCAGCGCCGCGACCAGCGCGTCCTGAGTGAGCTCCTCCGCGATGCCGACGTCCCGCACGATCCGGGCGACGGCGGCGACGACCCGGGGCGACTCGAGCCGGAAGACGGTCTCCAGGGCCCCGGTCATCCGGGCGGGCGGCTGGGTGGGCTGCTGTTCCACAGCCCACCATGCAACACCTCCGGCGGCCGCCGGCCAAGCGGGGCTCAGCCCTCGGCGATCTCCCGCACCTCGCAGGTCACCGTCCAGTGCTCCTCGTGGGTCTTCACGAACCGCTTGGTCCACTCCAGGGCCTCGTCCATGTCCTTGCACTGCATCAGTGCATAGCCGCCGATGACCTCCTTGGACTCGGTGAAGGGCCCGTCCGTCACGGTGAGGTTCCCGCCCGCCCAGTGGACCCGCTTGCCCTGGCTCTGCGGGGTCAGCCCCGCGGTGTCCAGCATGACCCCCGCCTTGGTGATCTCCTCGATCAGCTCGCCCATCCGCTGCATCAGCTCGGGGCTGGGGCCCTCCGGCGGCGCGGTGGTCTCGTCGACGTGCACGATCGTCAGGTAACGCGGCATGGTGACTCCCAAAGGGCCGGCCGGCGGGGCCTCTCCCCGCCGCTCACCACTGCGTCGAGCGGCGGACACCGGAATCGACACGCTCGCCGGAATTCCCCGGAGATTTTTTCCGGGGGGTTGTTCTCGCAGGGTCACCTCGTCGACGCCCGCAGCCTGCTCGCCGCCGGCCCGTTCGCGGTCCCGCATCGGCCCCGCCCGGCGAGTCCGGGTCGGCACTCCCCCCTGGAAACTTCCATATTCAACGACCTTCGGGTGCGTTCGGACACGCGTCCTCGGAAGTCCCGAAGGCGCCGAAGGCGCGAGAGTCACGGCGCCGGCGGCGCCGTGCTGCTGCGCACCACCAGACTCCTCGCCGGCTCCATCCGGGCCGTGGCCCGCCGCCCGGCCGAGCAGTCGGCGGTGCTCCTGTCGGACCCCGGCGGCGTGCTCCCCCTGTCCCCCGGCGCCCGGATCGCGGTGGTCGGCCCGAGGGCGGCGGACGCCCTGGCGATGCTCGGCTGCTACTCCTTCCCCTCCCACGTGGGCACCCAGCACCCGGACGTCCCGGCGGGCATCGAGATCCCGACCCTGCTGGAGGCCCTGCGCGTGGAACTCCCCGACGCGAAGGTGACGTTCGCCGAGGGCTGCGGCGTACTGGACCCGGACACCTCGGGCTTGGAGGAGGCGGTGGCGCGCGCGTCGGAGGCGGACACGCGCGTGGCCGTACTGGGCCGACCGGTCGGGCCTGTTCGGGCGCGGCACGGACGTCCGCCACACGGCCCGGCCGACGCTGACGGGGCCGGTGCGCGAACCGGGCGCGGATCGGCGGCTGCGGTGCGAGACGGAGGTGGCGTGGGAGGGGTGAGTGGGCGAGCGGAGCGCCGCTCGATCCGGACGGCAGGTGCGCTGCAGGGGCGGCCGCGGCCGGCCGCCCCTGCGACGCGCGCCCTCCGGGTCAGGCGCCCATCCGCTCGGTCAGGCCCAGTTGGGCCATGATGCCCCCGGTGTCCAGATAGGCGCGGGCCTCCGTGACCTTGCCGTCGTGAACCTCGTAGATGTCGCACGCGTGCACCGTGACCTCCCGGCCGGTCGCGGGGACCGTGCCCGCGTGCAGGATCAGGTCGCCGGTCTGGGTTCCGTTGCCCGTGTACTCGATGACCACCGTGTCGCCCTGGGCCGTGAGGTGGTCCAGGTGGAACTTGCCGTCGGGCATGGCGTCGAACAGGGCCTTGGCGAGCTTGGTGAACCCCTGCGGGCCCTTGAGGGTCCGTCCGCTGCCCTCCTCCACGAGGGTGCAGTCGGGAGCGACCGCCCCCGCGATGGCGTCGTAGTCGCGGTTGTTCCACGCCTCGAAAAGGTGACGTACGAACTGTTCGTTGTCTGCCATGAGAGCCTCCACTCCGCCGTGAGGCGTCCCCTCCGCCACCGCCCCGAGTCGTCGTCCTCCACTTCCATGCTGGGACCGCCGGACAGAGCGTGCATCCTGGCGGCCGGCCGGGCAGGGGGCCGTGGGATGCGCGCCTGAGCACGAGAGGTTCCTGCGCCGGGGCCGCCGGAGTGCGAGCACCGCAAAACACCCCGCCCGCCACCGGATGACCGGTGGCGGGCGGGGTGAAGTGGAGCGCCGGGCAGGCCTTGCACCTGCATCTCCCCGCAGGAAGCGGGACGTCTTTCCTTGGACCACCAACGCACCGCGTTCGGGCCGGTGTTCCGGCCGTTCGCGTGTGATGATCATAGCGCACCCGGCCCGGTACGCGCCACTCAGTGACCCGCGCCCGTCTACGCGCCCGTCTCCTCGCCCGCCTCCGGGCCCATCGACTCGAACCGCCACCGATGCACCGACCGTGTCATCAACTCCCCCACCGGCTCGGGCAGTTCAGGGAGTTCGGCGTCGTGGTCCGCGTCCCACCAGGTGATGACCAGGACCCGGTCCTGCGGGGCGCGGAAGCTCTCGCGGCGCAAGGGCTGGGCAGGAAGGGTCTGCCTCCGCACCCAGGCGAGCAGTTCGTCGCCCCGGCCCTCGGCCGCGCGGGCCTCCCACATCAGGGCGACCGTCATGAGTAGAGGTTCTCCTTGCTGACCTCGTGCACGTGATCATGATCGTGCACGTGGGTGTGGGCCTGGCCGCGGGCGCGGGTGTGGCCTTGGGGGTGGGCCTGGTCGTCGCCCGGTACGTGCGGGTCCGTCACCGGCAGCGACGAGTCCGCCGACAGGTCCCAGCTCGAGGCCGCGCGGTTGCGGCTCACCATCTCCGCGCCCAGGGCCGCCACCATCGCGCCGTTGTCCGTGCAGAGCTTGGGGCGCGGGACGCGCAGGCGGATGCCGGCCGCCTCGCAGCGCTCCTGGGCCAGGGCGCGCAGGCGGGAGTTGGCGGCCACCCCGCCGCCGATCATCAGGTGGTCGACGCCCTCGTCCTTGCAGGCCCGTACGGCCTTGCGGGTCAGCACGTCCACCACGGCCTCCTGGAAGGAGGCGGCCACGTCACGGACCGGGACCTCCTCCCCGGCCGCCCGCCTGGCCTCGATCCAGCGGGCCACCGCCGTCTTCAGGCCGGAGAAGGAGAAGTCGTACGCCGGGTCGCGCGGGCCGGTCAGACCGCGCGGGAAGGCGATCGCCTCCGGGTCGCCCTCGCGTGCGTACCGGTCGATGACCGGCCCGCCCGGGAAGCCCAGGTCCAACACGCGCGCGATCTTGTCGAACGCCTCGCCCGCCGCGTCGTCGATCGTCGCGCCCATGGGGCGTACGTCGGCGGTGATGTCCGTGGACAGCAGGAGCGAGGAGTGCCCGCCCGACACCAGCAGCGCCATCGTCGGTTCCGGCAGCGGGCCGTGTTCCAGCTGGTCCACGCAGATGTGCGAGGCGAGGTGGTTGACGCCGTAGAGCGGCTTGCCCAGGGCGTAGGCGTACGCCTTCGCCGCCGAGACGCCGACCAGCAGGGCGCCGGCCAGACCGGGGCCGGCCGTGACCGCGATGCCGTCCAGGTCCCTCGCGCGGACCCCCGCCTCCTTCAGCGCGCGGTCGATGGTCGGCACCATCGCCTCCAGGTGGGCCCTTGACGCCACCTCGGGGACGACGCCGCCGAAGCGGGCGTGCTCGTCGACGCTGGAGGCGACCGCGTCGGCCAGCAGCGTGGTGCCCCGCACGATGCCGACGCCGGTCTCGTCGCAGGACGTCTCGATGCCGAGGACGAGCGGCTCGTCCCGGGTGTCAGCCATGGGTCTCGGTTCCTTCTACGCCGTTGACTGAGGTTACGGAGGTTGCTGGATCGGTCAGGCGCATCACCAGGGCGTCCACGTTCCCCGGCTGGTAGTAGCCGCGTCTGAAACCGATGGGTTCAAAGCCGAAGCGCTCGTAGAGCTTCTGCGCGCGGACGTTGTCCACCCGGCACTCGAGCAGCACCTCGGTGCACTCGAAGGCGGTCGCGGCCCGCAGCAGTTCGGCCAGCAGCCGGGAGCCCAGCCCGGTGCCCCACTGGTCGCGGGCGACGGCGATGGTCTGGACGTCGCCCTGGTCACCGGTGACGACCAGCCCGGCGTACCCCACGACCCGCCCGTTCTCCTCGGCGACCACGTACCGCCGGGTGGCCTCCGGGCCCCGGGAGTGCGCCAGCTCGGACCAGAACATGCCCCGGGACCAGGTGTCCTCGGGGAACAGGTCCTTCTCCAGCACCAGCACCGGGTCGATGTCCCACCAGCGCATCTCACGCAGTACGTGACCCGCGGACCCGGTCGTCGTCTGTCCCGTCGCTCGTCGCGTCACTTGGGGGTGACCACCTTGTAGTTCTTGGGCACCTGGGCGTCCGGCCGGCGCAGGTAGAGCGGCCGGGGCGCGGGCAGTTCCTCGCCGGCGGCCAGCTTCTCGGCGGCGAGCGAGGCGAGGGCGGCGGCCGAGACGTGCTCGGGCTCGTGCGTCCTGGGGAAGGTGCCGGGGTACAGCAGCGCGCCCGCGCCGACCGCGGGCAGGTCGCCGACCTGGTCGGCGATGTCGGCGGGCCGGTTCACGGCCGGGTCGGTGACCCGGGTGCGGGAGTCGGCGTACCGCGCCCAGTAGACCTCCTTGCGGCGGGCGTCGGTCGCCACGACGAAGGGGCCGGGGAGATCGGCCGCGTAGGCGAGGCCGTCGAGCGTGCACACGCCGTGCACCGGGACACCGAGGGCGAGCCCGAAGGTGTCGGCGGTCATCAGGCCGACGCGCAGTCCGGTGTACGGGCCGGGGCCGATGCCGACGACGATGCCCGTGACGGCGTCCAGCCCGAGCCCGGCCTCGGCGAGGACCCGGTCGACGGCCGGCAGCAGCAGCTCTCCGTGCCGGCGTGCGTCCACCTGGCTCGACGAGGCGATGACGGCCGTGCCGTCGTGCAGGGCGACGGTGACGGCGGGGGTGGCGGTATCCAGAGCGAGCAAGAGCACGCAAACAGCCTACGGCTCCCGCGGCACGGACACGGCCGCCCGGGTACGCCCGCCCCTGACTGCTACGGTCGCCGCAAGGCAGCTCGTACGACGTGATACGGCGGTGGACGGTGACAAGGAGCAGCTCGGGATTCGTGGCCGGGCTCACCGCGGCTGCCGTCGCCGTGGTCGGCTTCCTCGCCTACCGGGCCCAGGCGAGCGTCCCGCAGAGCCTGAGCGGCCAGCCCGGCGCGAGTGCGACGCCGGCGGCGAGCGCCACCAAGGCGCCCCGCGACAAGCTGCACCCCGCCGCCCTGCCCGGGGGCTCCGGTACCGGCGAGCGGGTCGTGTACTCGGTGGACGACGACCGGGTGTGGCTGGTCGGCGCGGGCAACCGGGTCGAGAACACCTTCAAGGTCGCTCCCGGCAGCGTCGACCCCGCTCCGGGCACCTACGTGGTCACCTCGCGGTCGAAGGCGATCACCGGAACCGACGGTGTGCCCGTCGAGCACGTCGTGCGCTTCGCCGACGTGAACGGGGTGGTCATCGGCTTCAGCGCGGCCGTGGACGGCGCCACGCCGGACGTCGACACGACGGCGGGCGTGAAGACCGGCGGCATCCGCGAGTCGCAGGCGGACGGCGAGACGATGTGGATGTTCGCGACGATCGGGCAGAAGGTCGTCGTCATCCGATAGGGCTATGCGGCTTCGCGGCGGTCTTCATCCGAACGGGCGGACGGGCGGGGCGCCGGGCGGGCAGCCGCCGGCTCCGGGGCGCGCGGCGGCCGTGAGATCGCGTCCGCCGCGGCGCAGGAGGCCAGCAGCTCACGCATGGACAGGCCCCCGACCACGTACGGCCGTGGCGGTGGCCGCCGCGGCGGCTGGTTGTCGGTGGCCGGCATGGACGCCTCCTGGCGTTCGGTGGCGGCGTAGTTAGGCACGCCTAACTACGGGCTGGACACCATGTGACCACGCCTGGAGGCCCGGCGCAAGAACATGCCGACACCCTGTCGGAACCGCCGGTGGGCCTCAGGCGGTGAGAACCCCCAGGTCCACGGCCGCCCACCGCTCCCCGATCCCCGTCACCGTGACGTGCCGCACCTCGTCCGTGGTGTCGCCGACCGCCCGGTGGATCAGGACCTGCAGCCGCTCGTCGGTCAGCTCCTCGACCTTGCCCTCGCCCCACTCCACGACGATCACCGACTCCGGCAGCGAGACGTCGAGGTCGAGGTCCTCCATCTCGTCCAGGCCGCCGGACAGGCGGTAGGCGTCGACGTGGACGAGCGGCGGACCGCCGCCGAGGGAAGGGTGCACACGGGCGATCACGAAGGTCGGGGAGGTGACGGCGCCGCGCACGCCGAGGCTCTCGCCGAGTCCGCGGGTCAGCGTGGTCTTGCCCGCGCCGAGCTCACCGCTGAGCATCACGAGGTCGCCCGCGCGCAGCAGCTTGGCCAGACGGCGGCCCAGCTCCCTCATCTGCTCGGGGGAGTTGACGGTGATCTGAGCTGCGACACCGTGGGGCGCCCCGGCGTGCGTTGCTGCGGTTTCTTCCATCGTCACTCACTTGCAGTAGTGCTTGTCACGCCCCGCGAGGGGCCGGTCCGGCTGGACCGCAGCCGAAGGCTGGAAGCCACCTCCGTCAGGAGGAGGCGGAGTCGCAGCCACCCACGGTAGTCGTGGTTGGCACCGCTCCTGCGCGAGCGAGCAGGTCGGCGAGCCGGTCGGTGACGACCTCCGGGTGCTCCAGCATCACCAGGTGCCCCGCGTCCGGGACCAGCACCAGCTCGGCGTCGGGGAGCAGATCGGCGATGGCCTCGCTGTGCTCGCTGGGCGTGACCAGGTCCTGGACCCCGGCCAGGACGAGCACCGGCATGTCCTTGAAGAGGGCGAGCGCCTCGGTCTTGTCGTGGTCGGTGAAGGCCGGGTAGAACTCGGCGACCACGTCGATCGGGGTGCCCTCGATCATCCGCTCGGCGAACCGGGCGACCGCCGGGTCGATGTCCCGCCCGGCGAACGAGTACCGCTTGATGATCCCGGCGAACAGGTCGGCCGTGGCCCGCCGCCCCTTCTCCACCAGTTCGGCGCGCTGCCCGAGCGCCTTCAGCACGCCGGGCAGTACCCGGCGCACCGCGTTGACGCCGGCCACCGGCAGCCCGAAGTTGACCTCGCCCAGCCGGCCCGAGGACGTACCGACGAAGGCGGTGGCGACCACCCGCTCGCGGATCAGCTCGGGATACTGGGCGGCCAGGGCCATGACCGTCATGCCGCCCATGGAGTGGCCGACCAGCACGAGCGGCCCCTCCGGGGCGGCGTCTTCTATGACGGCCCGCAGATCGCGGCCCAGCTGGTCTATGGTCAGCGGCACGTCGTCCCTGGTCTGCGCCACGCCCCGCCCGGAGCGGCCGTGGCTGCGCTGGTCCCAGTGCACGGTCCGTACGACGCCGCGCAGTGCCGCGCGCTGGAAGTGCCAGGAGTCCTGGCTGAGGCAGTAGCCGTGGCTGAAGACGACGGTGACGGGGGCGGGGGCCTTGCGGCCGAAGAGACGGCGGCGGCGTGGGCCGAGGGCCGCCGCGGTGTCGGGCTCGACGTCGTCGACCTCGTAGTACAGCTCGGTGCCGTCGTCGGCCCGGGCCTTGCCGGGGGTCCCGCGCAGCGCCCCGTACGGGCCCGCCGAGTCCAGGGCGAGCCGGGCCTTCCTGCGCATCCCGCGGCCGACGGTCATCCGCTCGATGGCGACACCGGCGGCGGCGCCCGCCGCCACCACGCCTATCGCGGCGCCCGCGATGCCGGTCGCCCTGCGCCAGCCACCGGCCGCCCCCACCGCGGAGGCGACGGCCGCCTTGGCGGCGCTCGCGATGGCCTCCGCACTGCTCTCGCTCACGTACCGCTCCTCTTTGCCCTGTCCGCCTGCGGGTTGGCCATGCCGTCCCTGCTGTCGGTTCCGTCCGGTCCCGGCCGGCCCCGGTCGTCCTCATCGGTTCCGGTCGTCCATGGGTTCCGGCCGCCTATGGGTTCGGGCCGCCCTGCTCGTCCCGCTCCTCGTTCACATAGACGCGGGGAACGCGCGTTCCGATCCGCGTGACGATCTCGTAACCGATGGTGCCCGCGGCCTGCGCCCAGTCCTCGGCGGTGGGCTCGCCGTGGTCACCGGGGCCGAAGAGGACGGCCCGTGAGCCGACCTCGGGCTCGTCGCCCCCCAGGTCGACCACGAACTGGTCCATGGCGACCCGGCCCGCGACCGTACGCCACTTGCCGCCGACCAGGACCGGACCGGCTCCCGAGGCGTGGCGCGGGATGCCGTCCGCATAGCCGACGGGGACCAGGCCGAGGGTGGTCTCGCCCGCGGTGACGTAGTGATGGCCGTAGCTGACGCCGTGGCCGCCCGGTACGTGCTTCACCAGGGCGAGGGATGCAGACAGGGTCATCACCGGGCGCAGTCCGAAGTCGGCCGGGGTGCCGAGTTCGGGGCTGGGCGAGACGCCGTAGAGGGCGATGCCGGTGCGGACGAGGTCGAAGTGGGTCTCGGGGAGGGTGAGCGTGGCGGGCGAGTTGGCGATGTGCCGCACCTCGGGGCGGACGCCCTGCCGCTCGGCGTGTCCGACCATCTCGCGGAAGCGGTCGAGCTGGGCGGCGATGGAGGGGTGTCCGGGCTCGTCGGCGCAGGCGAAGTGCGACCACAGTCCGGTGACGCGGACGAGCCCCTCGGCCTCGGCACGCAGCGCCCCGGCGACGAGTTCGGGCCAGTCGACGGGCTGGCAGCCGTTGCGGCCGAGGCCGGTGTCGGCCTTCAGCTGCACGCGCGCGGGACGCCCGGCGCTCCGCGCGGCCGCGCGTACCTCCGCCAGGGCCCACATCCCGCTCACGGACACGTCGAGGTCGGCCTCGACCGCCTCGCGCCAGGGCCCGCCGGGCGTCCACAGCCAGCACATGATCCTGACCCGCTCGGGCGGCAGCCCGGCCGCGCGCAGGGCGAGCGCCTCCTCGGGGGTGGCGGTGCCGAGCCAGGTCGCCCCGGCGTCGACGGCCGCGCGGGCGCACGGGACCGCGCCGTGACCGTAGGCGTCGGACTTGACCACGGCCATGAGGGCAGCGCCGGGCGCCCGGTCGCGCAGGGCCCGCACGTTGGCCCGCAGGGCGGCCAGATCGATCTCGGCGCGGGCGCGCAGCGGTGCCGTCCGCGGGTGTGCTGTCTCAGTCATCGCGCCCCCAGTGTCTCAGAGGGGCCGGACACCCCCGCGGCACCGGTCGCGCGAGCTCGCTCACTTCCCCGCCGCTTCCCCGCCGCTTCCCCGCACACGCGCGCGGCCGGCCGCCCGGTCCGTGCGTTCGGTCCCGGACGACCGGCCCCGCCGTCCGCTCGGTCCTGGACGACCGGCCCCGCCGTCCGCTCAGTCCTGGACGACCGGCCCCGCCGTCCGCTCAGTCCCGCACGTCCCGCCAGGCCTGCGGGAGGGTCTCCGCGATGTCGTGCGCGCCGAGCGGTGCGCCGTCGGCGGCGAAGCGGCCTGCCAGCCCGTGCAGATAGGCGGCCACGCTGCCCGCGTCGCGGGCGGACAGACCGGCCGCCAGCAGCGAGCCCGCCAGGCCGGACAGCACGTCACCGCTGCCGGCCGTGGCGAGCCACGGCGTCCCGGTCGGGTTGACCCGTACGGGCCCGCCGTCCGGGTCGGCGACGAGCGTGGTCGAGCCCTTGAGGAGGACGGTCGCCCCGTAGCGGGCGGCGAGTTCACGGACGGCGGACAGGCGGGCCGCCTCGACCTCCTCCCGCGCCACGCCGAGCAGGGCCGCGGCCTCGCCGGCGTGCGGGGTCATCAGGGTCGGGGCGCTACGGGCGCGTACGGCGTCGCGGTCGGCCAGGCGCAGTCCGTCCGCGTCGATCAGTACGGGTACGTCCGTGTCCACCACCTCGGCGACGGCGGTGGCGTCCTCCCCCGCGCCCGGCCCCACCACCCATGCCTGCACGCGGCCCGCCCTGCGCGGCCCCCGGTCGGAGACGAGGGTCTCGGGGAAACGGGTGACGACCGCCTGCCCGGCCGGGCCGACGTAGCGCACCGCGCCCGCCCCGCCGCGCAGCGCGCCCGAGACGGCGAGCACGGCCGCGCCCGGGTAGCGGGCCGAGCCCGCAGCGATGCCGACGACGCCCCGGCGGTACTTGTCGCTCTCGGCGGCGGGCAGCGGCAGCAGGCGGGCCACGTCGGCGTGCTGCAGTGCCTCCAGTTCGGGCTCGGCGGGCAGTTCCGGGCCCAGGCCGATGTCGACGAGGCGGACCGTGCCGGCGTACTCGCGGGCCGGGTCGATGAGCAGCCCCGGCTTGTGGGTGCCGAAGGTGACGGTCAGGTCGGCGTGGACGGCGGCCCCGCGCACCTCGCCGGTGTCCGCCTCCACTCCGCTCGGCAGGTCCACGGCGACGACGGCCGCCCCGGCGCGCGCGGCACGCTCGGCCAGCGGGGCGGCGCCGGGACGCAGCCCGCCCTTGCCGCCGATGCCGACGATGCCGTCGACGACCAGATCGGCCCGGTCGATCAGCCCCTCGGCCGCACCGGGCCGCGCGACGCTGCCGCCCGCCCGCCGCAGGGCTGCCAGGCCTGCGGGGTGGGTGTGCTCCGGCGCGAGCAGCACCGCGGCCACCCCGGCGCCGCGGCGGGCCAGCCGGGCCCCGGCGTACAGGGTGTCGCCCCCGTTGTCCCCGCTGCCGACCAGGAGCACCACCCGGCGGCCGTAGACCCGCCCGAGCAAGTCCGCGCAGGCGGCGGCGAGTCCGGCGGCGGCACGCTGCATGAGGGCGCCGTCGGGGAGCCGCGCCATGAGCGCGCGTTCGGCTGTCCTGACCGTCTCTACGCTGTACGCGGTACGCATGCGGTCGAGTCTGCCCCGGATCCGTCCGGTGCCGCACCCGCACATGGCCCGTGCTCCTCCCCTTCCACGTCCTGGAGGGCGGACCCGGCTCCGGCGAGTGCCGAGGGAGGACGGCGCCGGGAGCCGCAAACGCCGAGGGAGGACAGCACCGGGGGCGGACAGCGCCGACGGAAGCCCTCACCCCTCCGCGATCACCACCGCCG
The DNA here is from genome assembly GCF_044334385.1 of Streptomyces sp. NPDC020801. Classification (NCBI taxonomy): domain Bacteria; kingdom Bacillati; phylum Actinomycetota; class Actinomycetes; order Kitasatosporales; family Streptomycetaceae; genus Streptomyces; species Streptomyces sp. NPDC020801. The sequence continues at coordinate 253,109 of NZ_JBIRST010000001.1, read as the reverse complement.
ACGCGACCCCCGCGTCATGGCTCAGGGAGATGTGCCAGGTGCGGACGCCGAGTTCGGCCGCCCGGGCCGCGACGGTGCCCTGGACCCTCAGCCGTGGCCGGCCGGAGTCCTCGACGTACACCTCCGCGTCCGTCCAGTGCAGCCCGACCGGTGCGCCGAGGGCCTTGGCGACCGCCTCCTTGGCGGCGAAGCGGGCGGCGAGCGAGGCGATGCCCCGGCGTTCCCCGCTGGGCAGCAGCAACTCGCTCTCCACAAAGAGCCGTCGCGCCAGCGTGGGCGTCCGCTCCAGCGACGCCGCGAAGCGGTCGATCTCGGCCACATCGATTCCGACCCCGATGATGCTCATGCCGAGCAGCCTACGCAGGTCGCGGTTGCGGGCCGGGACGTCGGGCGCCGGGGTGGAGGCGCTGGTTCCTTGCGCGGCCGGCGCCCGACGTCCTGCTCCTGCCCGGCGAAGCAGGAGTTACGCCGGTTTTCACACCCTCTGCGCGATGTGCGCCCCCGGGGACATCGCGTCGTGCGCATACGGCGAGGGACCCCGGCCGGAGCCGGGGTCCCTCGCCGTATGAAGCGGCCGTATGAAGCGACTGTCTACCAGCGGTACCAACGGCCCCGCCGGCCGCCGCCGCCGGCCGGGCGTACGACGAAGCCCAGCAGCCACACGACGAGCACGATGACGGCGATCCACCACAGCGCCTTCAGCGCGAAGCCCGCGCCGAAGAGGATCAGAGCCAGAAGCAGAACCAGAAGCAAGGGAACCATGTCTATCAACCTCCAGTGAGCCGAATGCCCCCTCATCGAGCGAACAAGCGCCGGAAATTCGTGGTTTCTTCGTCGAACCCGGGGGAATACGGAATGGCTCACCCGCACCCGGGCGGCACCAGGAAGTGGGATCAAGGCGTTTGACGGCCTGCGCGGCGGAAATGCGGACGTCACGAAATTCCACAACCACGAGGGGATGGGAAGAAAATGGCCGGCAACGAGAAGGCGCAGGCGAAGGCCGAGCAGCTCAAGGGCAAGACCGAGAAGGCCGCGGGACGCGCCATGGGCAACGAGCGCATGCAGGCCGAGGGCCGTATGAAGGAATCCCGCGGCGACGCCCGCGAAGCCCTGGAAAAGACCAAGGACGTTTTCCGGGACTGACCCACGGGACCCGGAAGTCCCAGCGGCACCCCCTGCCCCCGGACCGATCCGGCCCGGGGGCACCGCCGTGCCGGGATCGCGCCAACATCCCCACCCGCCCCCACCCGCCCTCACCCGCCCCTCCGCCGCCCCTCTGTCACAGCGGACTGCTAGCCTGCGGCGACTTGATCACTTCACACACCGTCAGCGCGCCCCGGGGGGCCGGCCGGCGCGCCGGTGTCTCTGCACGGGCCAGGGGGCGGGGACATGAGCAGCGGCACGGCCGGCGGCGGCAACGGCGGATCCGGTACTTCGCCGGGGCCGACCTTCGATCCGTACCGGACGTTGCCCGAACTCGGGCCGCTGCGCACGGCGGCCCGCGCCGGTGACTGGCGGGCGGTGCGGGCGTACCTCGTGGCGCTGGACTCGGTCGAGAAGCTCTTGGCGCCCTCTATGGCAAGTGCCGAGGCGTTCTGCCGCCGTACGCATCGACGATGCTCACAGGGCCCACCTGCGGCGACACCACCGACTTCCCACGCCTTGACGCCACTACGGACGGGCCCAGGGCGCGCCACCAGCGCACCACGGAGCCAGATCACTCCAGTTCGGTCAGGGCCGGATTGCGTTGAGCCCAGGCAGCCCATTCACGCGTGGGGGTGACACCCACATGACCTTCGACGGACCCATCGTCACTTTTCGCTAAGCCGCGGCCAGTTCGCACCACACGACCTTCCCGCGGTTGCCCTCCCTGGACAGCGGCTGCCAGCCCCACAGGTCGGCACAGGCACGCACCAGCGCCAGACCCCGCCCCTCCTCCAGGTCCACCACCTCCACCAGGGGCACCGGCGGCTCCGGCGGCGCGGGGTCCGCGTCCCACGCCCCGATCCGCAGCACCCCGGCCGCCCAGCGCACCCGCAGGGCGGCCGGCCCCTTCGTGTGCCATACCGCGTTGGAGACCAGCTCGGCCGCGAGGAGTTCGGCGACGTCCACGCGGCCGACCAAGCCGTGCACGGTGAGGATCAGGCGGAGGGTACGGCGACTCACGGTGACGGCCCGGGGGTCGTTGGGGATGTAGAGGCAGTACTCCCAGGGATCGCGGGCTGTTTCGGGCATGGGTGAGCTCCGTTCGAGGGGTGAGGGTTGTGATCTACGGCGGCGTGACGGGCGGTGGCATTGCCGCAGCCGCCGTGGCAGGACGGAGCGGTGCGCTTCCTGTACGTATGCGCCTGATGACTGACAGTAGGTCATAAATTTCAGTCGCCACAAGCGAGTCGCGTAATCTGGCCCTCGAAAGAGTCGCTTCACCAGAGCTGTTGAAGAGAGAAGGACGTCGTGCCGGCAAGACGGCAACCCACAGCACGTCAGGTGCGCTTGGGCGCAGAGCTCCGGAAGCTGCGTGAGGCTGCAGGGCTCAAGGCAACTGAGGCGGCAAGCCTGCTCGGCACGAACTCTGTCCAGATGAGCCAGATCGAGTCCGGAATCTCAGGCGTGAGCGAGCAGCGGCTGCGTCGACTCGCCGCCAATTACGCCTGTTCCGACGGGGGGTTGGTCGACGCCTTGGTGGCCATGGCCACCGACCGAACGCGGGGTTGGTGGGAGGAGTACCGACATGTTCTCCCCGCCGCCTATCTGGACCTTGCCGAGTTGGACCACCACGCGACGTTCCGTCACGACGTGGCCGTCATCCACGTGCCCGGGCTCTTTCAGACGGATCACTACGCCCGAGCCCTCTTCGCCTACATGAATCCGGAGTTCCCGGAGGACGAGGTGGAGCTGAGGGTGGGACACAGGATGAGGCGGAAGGTGGTCATCGAGGGCCCGGATCCGATGCCATACGAGACTGTGATCCACGAGGCGGCGCTGCGCATCAAGGTGGCAGGACGCAACGCTACCCGGACCCAGCTGGCACGCATCCTTGAGATGTCCGAGGCCGACCACGTCACCGTGCGGGTCATCCCGTTCGCGCTGGACGACTTCGCGGGTGCCGGAAGCACCATGGTGCACCTCGGCGGGACGGTCCCCCTCTTGGACACCGTGGTGCGGGACGCTCCGCACGGTACGGCGTTCGTCGACTCCGAGGCCCAACTGGAGCACTTTCGGAAGCTTTTCCGTAGGGTGAAAGCGGAATCGCTTCCCCCGAAGCAGTCGCGTGATCTCATCCATGACCTAGCCAAGGAACTGTGAGGAACAGCATGATGACCCACATACGGTGGCGGAAGTCCTCCTACTCCGGCGGCGGTGAAGGCAACGACTGTGTCGAGATCGCGAATGTGCACCCCCGAATAGCCATCCGCGACTCAAAAATCCCGGCCAGAGCCATACTCACCTTCCCGGCCGGGGCCTTCACCACCTTCATCGAAGCCCTCAAGAGCGAGGACTACTCCGCGACCGGGCCGGAGTCGACGCGGTAGACGATCTTCCCGTCGAACTCCGCGAATCCCAGCGACTTGTAGAAGGCGCGGGCGCTCGGGTTGTCCCGGTCCGTCATCCACTCGACGCGGCTGCACCCGGGACGGGCCGCCGCCAGGGAGCGGAGCTCCTCCATGAGCCGGGCGCCGACGCCCTGTCGTCGGAGGGTGTCGCGGACGTAGAGCTCCTTGAGGAAGAGGGAGTGGGAGGAGCCCGCCGCCGGCCAGAGGAACGAGTAGGCGGCGACGCCGACGATGTCCCCGTTGCGGTCCTCGACCAGGAGCGCGGATGCCAGCGGCGGTGAGCCGAAAAGGGCTTCCTCCACCTGGGAGCGTCGCTCTTCGAGGGGCTGGATGTCGGTCGATCCGTAGAACCGCTCGATCTCCTCGATCAGTTCGGCCACGGCCCCGATGTCCCGCTTGTCGGCGGGTCGGATGGTCACGCTCATCGGCGTCTCCCGTTGTTCTTCGATCATTTCGTTCACTCTCTGCCCAGCGCTCAAAGGTCCCAGCCATGCTGCTGCAGCGAGCCCTGGACGTGCCGGATGAGGAACTCCAGATCCGCGCAGTACACGGAAGGATTGCGGTAGCCGTTTGAGGCGCTGAAACGATGGGGGAGGTAGCCTCCTCCGCAGACCTCCACCAGCGCGCAGCTCTGGCACTGCTCGGCGAGCGCGTCCCTGCCGTGTTGCCGGTGCTGGACCTTGGTATGGCCGAGGGCCTCGTCGAAGGAGTGGTTGAAGACGTCGAGTCCGAGCCAGCTGGCACCCTCCTCGACGGAGCGCAGGGTGTCCACGCCCTCTATGCCACCGTCGGACTCGACGACCACGCTGGTGGGCGGGGCGAGGCCAAGCGTTTCCACCGAGCCGCGTACGCCGGAACTGAGCGCCACGATGTCCTCGAGCAACCGGACACTATGCCGGTACTCCGGGCGCGCGAGCCAGGCGTCGTAAACACGGCTCATCCACCACCCGTACTCGCTCGCTCTCGCGTCACCGCGGGGTGGCGGGTCGTCGTGAGTCCCATGCGGCAGTCCGAAATCGATCACTGGTGGGTCGAAGGACGCCAGGTAGTCGTGGACCTCGACCGGGTCGTTGGCCAGGTCCACAACGGCAAGCAGGCCCGCGAACAACTGCGGCCGCGAGCGCAGCAGCTCGATGCCGCGCTCGGTCGAGGCAGCACTCGATCGTCCGGCACGGGTCAGCCGGTGCCGGTCGTTCGCAGCAGGGGGTCCGTCCAGGCTGACTCCGACGGCCACCTCGTACCGCTCGAAGACGGCCAGCCACGCCTCGGAGAGAAGCGTCGCGTTGGTCTGCAGCTCGAAGCGGACCTCGACGCCGGCCGGGACCGCTTCACGCACGACGCCCAGCAGGTCCGCCAGGTGCCGAACCCCTGCAAGCAGCGGCTCCCCGCCATGCAGCACGACGTGGACCGCGGACAGGCCGTGCGAAGTCGCGTGCTCGCCGATACGCCGGGCCGCGGCCCGAACCACCTCCAGGCTCATCCTGGCGGGCAGACGCCGCGCGGCCTGATCCTGTGAATTGAAGACGAAGCAGTAGTCGCAGTCGATGTTGCAGCGGTTGGCAACCTTGAGGATGAACGTACGGAAAGGGACGATGACTTGGAGCCGCGTCATCGAACGATCGCGCTCACAGCGGCCAGGGCCAGATGAGAGAGGCCGCGTGGGCGCCGTCGCCGACATGGTTCGCGGCGGCCTTCTCTGCCGCGCGCCGCTGCCGTACCCGGGCGGCGACACGGTCCAGCACCACATTGCCCTGCGTCGTTTCCTGGCCTGTCCGGGCCATCGTGGCTGGCGCGGGGCGGGAGCTGTGTGACGGCATTCAACGCTCCTCGTGATGAACGTACCGGGGAACGGCACGGTGCGACGGTGGTGGTTGAAGCGACAATTCGCTCAACGTAGCAGCCCGGTCGCTCACTGCGACACAGGGAAACTGGCCAGGTGCCGGCTCATCCCGCATGTGACACCAGTAGCCGCTCGATGCCGTCCGCCGCCGCGCTCAGACCCAGCTGCCGGTACACGGTGGCCGCTTCACGCAGCGGCGCCTCCGCCTGAGCCGGTCCTTCGATCACCCAGTCGCAGCGTCCGATCCCCTCCAGAGCCCGGGCCTGCTCCAACGGACAGCGGATGCGCCGTGCCAGCCCGAGGGCCTGATCGAAGTGCCCGCGCGCGTCCTCCGGTTCACCGACCGCCTGCAGGAGGTCTCCCCAGTGATTGAGCACTTCTGACTCACCACAACGATCACCCAGTGCCCGGTGGATCTGAAGGCTTCGACGGAACGCCTCGACGGCGCCATTCCGGTCACCGCCGGCTCCGCGGGCGACACCGAGCGCGGCGAGTGAAGCGGCCTCACCTCCCCGGCTACCGAGTCCGAGATACGTATCCAGCGCCTCCTCCAGTATCCGGACCGCCGCCGTCACATCGCCCCCCAGGAGATCCAGCACGCCGAGGTGACGGATGCTGTTCGCACGCCCGAAGCGCTCGCCCAGTTCCGTGTAATGCTCGAGTGCCTGAGCATGGGCGTCCCTGGCCCCGTCGAAATCTCCGGTGAGACGCCGCACGACGCCCAACTCATTCAGGGCGTATGCCTGGTGGACCCGGTCATCGAGCTCCCGGTAGATGGTGAACGCCTCCTGGTGCCGCCCCATGGCCAGTTCGTACTCCCCCATGAGGCAGTGCACGACACCCAGATCCCGCAGAGAGTTGGCCTCTCCGTACCGGTCACCGAGCTCACGGTAGATCGACAGCGCCTCGGACTGGGCCTCGACAGCCGCGGAGAAATCACTGGTCTGGCGCCGCACCATACCGAGGTCCGCCAGCGCGTTGGCCTGCCCGAGCCGGTCGCCGACCTCGCGATAGAGGGCAAGGGCATCGCTCTGGGCGCGGGCCGATGCGTCATTGTCGGCGGTCAGGTACCAGACGATGCCCGCCTGATTGAGAGCATCCGCCTTGCCGCGCCGGTCCCCGACGGCTTCGTACTCCGTGACTGCCTGGTTCAGGATCTGGGTGGCCTCGGGGTATGCAGCCATGAAGCGCCGTACGACGCCCAGCTCGGCGAGCGCGTCGGCGAGGGCTCGCTGGTCACCGGTTTGCCGGGCGGCTTCGGCGGCGGTCCGATGCAATCCCACGGCCTGGTCCCAGGGTCCGGCCTGCCGTAGGAAGGGAGCCATTGCCGCGGCCAGCTGGACCACGAGGTCGTACAGAGCGAGCTCGTTCGCCCGGCGAATACACGCCAGTACGTTGGCCCGTTCGTTCTCCAGCCAGCCCAGTGCCGCCGTACGGGACCCCATGACCGGGGTCCGCACCTGTGCGGCACCATGCGGGCGCGGGGGCAGGCCTGCACCGCTGCGGACGATGTACTCGTTCGCGACGGCGAGCGCGGCAAGGTAGTAGGTGCACACACGGCGGACTGCCTGTACGTGTTCCATGCCGTCTCCTTCGTCAGCGAGACCGCGGGCGTAGTGGCGTAGGAGGTCGTGAAGCCGGTAGCGGTTGCCGGGGTGTTCGTCGATCAAGTGGGCGTCGTAGAGCAAGTCGAGCTGCTCGCCTGCGATCGGCACGGATACCTCTCCGAGAGCCGCCCCGGCGTACGTGTCGAGATCCGTTCCGGGATAACAGCCGAGCCGCCGGAAGAAGCGCTGTTGCTCGGGCCCAAGATCCCGGTAGGAGAGATCGAAGGTCGCGGCCATGGCACGGTCGCCTGCGCGCAGTTCGCCCAGCCGGTGCCGGGTCGCCACCAGCCTCTCGCGCAGAGCGTCCGCGGTCCAGGACGGATGGTGGCGCAGCCGTGCCGCGAGCAACGACACTCCCAGCGGGAGATACCCGCACAACCGGGTCAGCTCTTCCAGCACGTCCCGGTCGAACGAGTGCGTCGGCCGCCCACTGAGCCGTACGAACAGGTCGACCGCGTGATCCGGGGGCAGCGCTTCCACCGGCAGCACGACCTCCTCATGTGCGGCCAGTCGATTGCGGCTGGTCACCAGCACGAGACAACCACGTCCGCCCGGAAGCAAAGGTTCCAACTGACGGTAGCTGGCCGCGTTGTCGAGGATGAGCAGCGCCTTCTTGTCCGCGAGCCGACTGCGCCACATGGCCGCCCGCGCCTCGGTGATCGCTCCCACGTCATCACCGACCGGAATCTGCTGGGTCGGCACACCCGCGGCCGCGAGGAGCGAGGCAAGGGCCTCGGTGGGCTGAACGGGGCTGCGCCCCGGCGTGTGCCCATTCAGGTTCACGAAGAGCTGGCCGTCCGGGAAGCTCTCGGCGAGGACATGTCCGGCGTGAACGGCGAAGGTGGTCTTGCCCACTCCGGGCATGCCGTCGATGACGTGTACCGGCAGGACTTCACCAGTGTCCTGTGCGGAACGAACGGAGCGCACCAGCGACTCGAGTTCGGCGGATCGATCTGTGAACGCCGTGGTGTCGCGCGGCAGCGAACGCAGTACGAGGGCAGCGCCAGGCGGCCCCGACCCGTCGCCCATACGCCCGGTCGGCGCGGAACTCTGCCCCGGCTCATGTTGATCACCCAGCGCAGCGAGCAGCGCCGTCAGAGTGGCCGTAGCGACACCCAGTATGACGAAGGACAGCCAGGGGTGTTCCTGTAACCACCCCAGCCAGGAAGGCCAATGCGACTGTGCCGACACCGTGTTCGTGACCAGGCCCACGAGCATCGTGGTGACTGCTCCGCCGCCAGCGACTACGGCGATCGTCCCGCCACGCCGGATCCTCATGCGTGGGGCTCCGCATTGCCGGACGAGGAGTGAGGCGGTAGTGCTCCTTTCGCTCTCCGGCAACCATCAAGTAAAAGCAGCGTACGCAGACACATAACGAACATGCAGACCCCCGGACTCGACTCCTCACCGCCAGCAAGCGCATCAGCACTCGCGAACCCGGGTCAAGGTCGGCTCTGCGCCAGACAGCACCTCATATCAGCCATTTGCAGAGCGTTTCCAGATTCATGAAGTAACGAGGAGGCACCTCCATGACGACCCGGGAGAACTGGCGGAAGTCGTCCTACTCTGGCAGCGGCGACGGCAATGCCCGCGCGGAGATCGCGAACGTGCACCCCCGAATAGCCATCCGCGACTCAAAAGCCCCGGCCAGGGCCACCCTCTCCTTCCTCGCCACGTCCTTCATCGCGTTCCTCGACGCGCTGAAGACCCACTCGCCGGACAGGCCCTGAAGACGCATCCGCGGCCCGGACGGTGAGCCTTTTGGGTGTCACCCGAACACCTTCTCGCCGTGCCGTCGGAGTGATTTTCTGATCATCTACATGCCTCTCCCGGGGTGGGGGGGGAATCACCGTCTTGCCGGTGAGCCACCGTCGCCGTCAGTCATGGGCGGCAGGGCGCCTCCGCGCTTCCTTCCCCCTGCCCTCGGAGAGGTCATGAGAGTTCCCAGGCGTCGCTGTGTGCCCGGCGCAGCGCTCTTCCTGGCTGTGCTCGGCATGCTCACCGCAGCCGTACCCGCAGCCGTACCCGCAGCCGCACCCGCAGCCGCCGCCCCCAATCCGCCCCCGGTGCCGATGACCGCTGCCGACGCGAGCGCATTCGCGCTCCAGTGGGCCACCGACCACGACCGGATCACACAGGCCCGATCGCTGAGGACGGCCGTGAACCCGGGCGGTAACCGGGTCACGGTGGGGTCCATGCTGGACGCGGCCAACCGTCAGGCCCACACGCAGAACAACGCCCGCTGCAGGGCTCAGGTCAGGGCGAAAGGCAGTGCCCTGGCCGGCGCGCATGCGGTCGCCTACTACTGCCTGCAGAGCGACGACGCCAACAACTCCAACTGGACCCCGCAAGGGGTCAGCGGCACCGAGGACGCCCAGCCGGGAGCCGGCACGGTGGACGGGCACCGGGCCATCGCCTTCTCCTGGCACGCGGGCGGTGAGAGGCCACTTCCTTCGGACACAGGCACCCGGCTGAGCTTTCTCGACCGCGCCAGTACCAGCAACAAGTACATCCACGTGCTGCTCGTGGTGCCGAACAGTACGGGGACCGGCTACAGCGATGTGACCGTCCACGCGGGCGGCATCGTCTGGTACCAGCACTACGTCTTCGTCACCGCCAACGAGGGTGGGGTGCGTGTCTTCGACACCGACAACCTGCTGCAGCTCGCCAACAACCCGAAGGGGAACATCAGTCCCAACTGCCCGACCGGACTCCAGAACGGCAAGTACTGCGGGCGCGGGTACCACTACCTGCTGCCCGAGATCGGCCGATGGAGCAACACGGGAGCCGGCACCCGCTACGACTCCATGTCGCTGGAGCGCGCCCCCTCAGGGAGCGTGGCGTTCCTGACCAGCGAATTCCGCAGGAACAGCGTCGGCCGCGTGGCCCGCTGGACGGACTCCGCGATGACCCGCTTCCAGGGCACCATCCATCCGTACATCGCGTGGCACCAGCCCGTCCGCTACGTCCAGGGTGCCTTCTCGCGGGGCTGCTACTACTTCAACACCGGTGGTGGGGGCGGCAATCGCGACCTGGTCCGGGCCAACACGACGGGCAACAGGACGCCGAGGTCGCAGCTCGGCGGCCGAGGTCTGCAGGACCTCTACTGGCTCCGCTCGGCCAACCAGCTGTGGACCCTCACCGAACACCAGGGCATCCACCAGCGGTTCCTGTACGGGGTGAACCGGCCGGCCTGTCCCTGACGCCTCCGGCGGCCGCCGGGATCCTTCCGTTTCCGACGTCCTCGTCAGGACGCCGGACCGGACTCCCGGCGGCGCACCGGACGCACTGCGTGAGAACTACTCCACCGTGACCGACTTGGCGAGGTTGCGTGGCTGGTCAACCTCGTTGCCCCGCGCCGTGGCCAGCTCGCAGGCGAAGACCTGGAGCGGCACCGTGGCGACCAGGGGCTGGAGCAGGGTCGGGGTGACCGGGATCCGGACGAGGTGGTCGGCGTACGGGACGACCGCCTCGTCGCCCTCCTCCGCGATGACGATCGTGCGGGCACCCCTCGCGCGGATCTCCTGGATGTTGGAGACGATCTTGTCGTGGAGGATGGACCGGCCGCGCGGGGAGGGGACGACCACGACGACCGGGAGGTCCTCGTCGATCAACGCGATCGGGCCGTGCTTCAGCTCGCCCGCGGCGAAGCCCTCGGCGTGCATGTACGCCAGCTCCTTGAGCTTCAGGGCGCCTTCGAGGGCGACCGGATAGCCCACGTGGCGGCCCAGGAACAGCACGGTGTTCTTGTCGGCCAGGGAACGGGCCAGCTCCCGTACCGGCTCCATGGTCTTGAGGACCTGCTCGACCGAGCCCGCGATCTGCGACAGGTCGCGGATGACGTCCTGGATCTCGTCGCCCCACTTGGTGCCGCGGACCTGGCCGAGGTACAGGGCGACCAGATAGCAGGCCACCAGCTGGGTCAGGAACGCCTTGGTGGAGGCGACCGCGACCTCGGGGCCGGCGTGGGTGTAGAGGACGGCGTCCGACTCGCGCGGGATGGTGGAGCCGTTGGTGTTGCAGATGGCCAGCACCTTGGAGCCCTGCTCGCGGGCGTGGCGCAGCGCCATCAGCGTGTCCATGGTCTCGCCGGACTGGGAGATGGCGATGACCAGGGTCTGCTGGTCGAGGATCGGGTCGCGGTAGCGGAACTCGCTGGCGAGTTCGACCTCGCAGGGGATGCGGGTCCAGTGCTCGATGGCGTACTTGGCGATCAGGCCCGCGTGGAAGGCCGTACCGCAGGCGACGATGACGACCTTGTCCATCTCGCGCAGTTCGGAGGCGGAGATGCGGACCTCGTCCAGCGTCAGCGAACCGCCCGCGTCGATACGGCCCAGCAGGGTGTCGGCGACCGCCTTGGGCTGTTCGGCGATCTCCTTGAGCATGAAGTAGTCGTAGCCGCCCTTCTCGGCGGCGGCCGCGTCCCAGTCGACGTTGTAGGAGCGGACCTCGGCGGGACGGCCGTCGAAACCGGTGACCGTCACACCGTCGCGGCGCAGTTCCACGACCTGGTCCTGGCCCAGCTCGATCGCGGAGCGGGTGTGGGCGATGAACGCGGCGACGTCCGAGGCGAGAAAGGCCTCGCCCTCGCCGACGCCCACGACCAGCGGGGAGTTGCGGCGGGCGCCCACGACGACGTCGGGGTCGTCGGCGTGCACGGCGACCAGCGTGAACGCGCCCTCCAGCCGCCGGCACACCAGCCGCATGGCCTCGGCGAGGTCGGCGCACGAGGAGAACTCCTCGGCGAGCAGGTGGGCGACGACCTCGGTGTCGGTCTCGGAGGTCAGCTCGTGGCCGCGCTCGGCCAGTTCGGCCCGCAGCGCGGCGAAGTTCTCGATGATGCCGTTGTGGACGACGGCGACCCGCCCCGCGTTGTCGAGATGCGGGTGGGCGTTGGCGTCGGTCGGGCCGCCGTGCGTGGCCCAGCGGGTGTGCCCGATGCCCGTGGAACCGGCCGGCAGCGGCCGGTCGACCAGCTCCTTCTCCAGGTTGACCAGCTTCCCGGCCTTCTTCGCCGCCGCCAGCCCGCCGTCCGCGAGCACGGCGACGCCCGCCGAGTCGTAACCCCGGTACTCCAGCCGCTTCAGCCCGGCCATCACGACCTCGAGCGCCGACTGTGACCCCACGTATCCCACGATTCCGCACATGGGCGGCAGCCTACGGGCCGACGCCCACCGAAAGCGGCCTCTCCGTGCCCGAAATCGGAAATTCCCACCGGGGTGCGAGCCAACACCCCGGTGGGGACGGGAACAAGGAGCCCGGTCAGCCGAGTTTGCCGAGCTGCGCCTGGACCAGCTCCGCCGGGAAGTCGAAGTCCTTTCCGGTGGCGGCGGCGGCGAGGTTGATCGCCGGGAAGTAGGCGAGGGTGGCGCCCTTGCGGACGACGACGGCCTTCACCGGGGCCTTGACGCCGTCGGCCTCCATGGTCAGCGTCAGGGCGAGCGCGTCGTCCGCCCCGCCGGGCGCCTGCGCGGTGACGACCTTCTCGTACTGGTTCTTGGTGCCCGTCACGGTGTAGGAGAAGCCGCCTGCGCACTTCTGCGCGGCCGTCTTCAGATCCTTCATCGCCTGCTCGGCGCCGCCGCTCTCGTAGGAGGCGAGCGTCTCGATCACCTTCGACCGGTCGAGACCGGCCATCAGCTTCGCCTCGGCGCTCGCACCTGCCGCGGGCTTCTTCGGGTCGCCCACCCAGCTCCGCTTCACCGAGGCGGAGGGCTTGCCGACGTAGCTGCCGACCTGGAGGTGGGCGAGCGGCGCACAGGCCGGGTCGTCCGCCTTCGCCTCGTCCTGCGCGATGTCGTCCTTCGCCGCGACCTTGCCCAGCTTGCCGCTCTTGACGTCGGCCTGGGTGAGGGCGGCCTTCTCCAACTCGGCGGCGGTGAGCGCCTTGGCCGGGGCGGCGGAGGCGGTCTTGTCCGCCTGCGCCGTCTTGCCGTCGCCCCCCTTGTCCCCGCCGTCGGACGAGCCGCCACAGGCGGTGGCGAGCAGGGCGAGGGTGGCGGCGGACGCGGCGAGGGCGGTGCGGCGCACGACGGTGGGTCTCAAGGAAGCGCTACCTTCTCTTCGGATCAGCAATGGCTTTCCCAGTGCTTTGCCCGCACTTTAGGCACAGCGGACACACAGATGATCACCAAACGACCACCCGGTATCCGACCGTGACACCGGCGTGATCTTCGAAAGGCGCCCACCACCGGTCCGGCCCGACCGGGCCAGGAGGCCACCACCGGTCCGGTCGGATCGGCACGGGTGGCCGGCCGGCGTTCCATGAACGAAAACCAGCCATGCGCCGACGTATATGCGCATCTGTCGGCGGGCATGCGGGAGGACGCCATGGTGATCGAGATGACGGGTGAGGCTGTCGAGGCCGCGCTGGTCGAACCGCAGCGGCCCTGACCACCACGCCTTCCCTGGAAGGGATGTCATCTCCTTTTTGAACGCGAGAACGCTTTCGACCTCGCGAACGGCCTGGTGAAGGCCGTCGAGGAGGCCGCCTTGGCCGACTGATCCGAGCCCTTCGCGGCGGTCCCTGTCCCGACGACCGGAACAGGATCCGCATGGATTGTGCGGCACCCGAGCCCCTACAGCGCAGGGGAGGGCGAGCCTGATTCCGCCCTCCCCTGCGGCACTGCCGGTGCGCCGGGCGCACACGTGACGCACCCCACCCGCCGTCCCGTTCAAACTCCGTTAACAATGGAATGTGATCTCTCCGGTCCCCTCGATGCCCCGGAGCGCCCACCGGCAGCGGCCGGAGGCGACTCCCTACGTCGACCTCACCCGTACCGAGTGGAGCGCGCTGCGCGACAAGACGCCGTTGCCGCTCAGTGCCGAAGAGGTCGAGCGACTGCGCGGTCTGGGTGACGTCATCGACCTCGACGAGGTGCGGGACATCTACCTGCCGCTGTCCCGGCTGCTCAACCTCTACGTCGGCGCCACGGACGGGCTGCGCAGCGCGCTGAACACCTTTCTCGGGGAGCAGGGGTCCCAGTCGGGGACACCGTTCGTGATAGGGGTGGCGGGGTCCGTCGCCGTGGGCAAGTCGACCGTCGCGCGTCTTCTCCAGGCGCTGCTGTCCCGCTGGCCCGAGCATCCGCGGGTCGAGCTGGTGACGACGGACGGTTTCCTGCTGCCCACGCGGGAGCTTCAGGCCCGGGGGCTGATGTCCCGCAAAGGGTTCCCGGAGTCGTACGACCGGCGGGCGCTGACCCGGTTCGTCGCCGACATCAAGGCGGGGAGGGGCGAGGTCACGGCCCCCGTCTACTCGCACCTGATCTACGACATCGTGTCCGGCGACAAGCTCACCGTCCGCCGCCCGGACATCCTGATCGTGGAGGGGCTCAACGTCCTCCAGCCGGCCCTGCCCGGCAAGGACGGCCGCACCCGGGTCGGTCTCGCCGACTACTTCGACTTCAGCGTGTACGTCGACGCCCGCACCGAGGACATCGAGCAGTGGTACCTCAACCGGTTCCGCAAGCTGCGCGCGACGGCCTTCCAGGACCCGTCCTCGTACTTCCGCAAGTACACCCAGGTCTCCGAGGAGGACGCCCTCGACTACGCCCGCACCATGTGGCGGACGATCAACAAGCCCAACCTGGTCGAGAACATCGCCCCCACCCGCGGCCGGGCCACGCTCGTGCTGCGCAAGGGCCAGGACCACAAGGTGCAGCGACTGAGCCTGCGCAAGCTCTGACCTGCACGGTCCCGCACCGCCACGGACCCGCACCGCCACGGCCGTCTACGCTGCCCTCCATGCTGCATCTGCGACTGATCGCCCCCGCCGAGCGCACCGACGACGTGGTGAGTCTGATCGAGGAGACGGTGGGCACCACGCATCTCGTCGTGCTGCGGGGCGCGGCCCGCAATCCGGCCGGTGACGTGGTGATGTGCGACGTCGCACGCGAGGCCGGCGACGAACTCCTCACCGGCCTGCAGGAGTTGGGGATCGACCGCACCGGCTCCATCGCCGTCGGGAACATCGACCTGTCGCTGTCCAGGCGGGCCGAGAAGGCCGAGGAGGAGGCACCGGGAGAGGGCGCGGACGCGGTGCTGTGGGAGCACCTGACGGACGCCACGCACGAGGAGTCGACGCTGTCGGTCACCTACCTCGCGTTCATCACGCTGGCCACCATGATCGCCGCCTGCGGTGTGCTGCTGGACAACGCCATCCTGATCGTCGGGGCGATGGCCGTGGGGCCGGAGTTCGGACCGCTGGCCGGGGTGAGCACCGCGCTGGTGCAGCGGGCCCCACGGCTGGCGCTGCGGTCACTGATCGCGCTGCTGGCGGGCTTCGCGCTGGCGATGGCGGTGACGGCGGGCTTCAGCCTGTTCATGGACGCCGTCGGTCTGTTCAGCAAGGCGAAACTGGAGAGCGCGCGCCCCAACACGAACTTCGTCTACGCCCCGGACTGGTTCTCCTTCGTCGTGGCGGTCCTCGCCGGAGCCGCCGGCACGCTCTCCCTGACCTCGGCCAAGTCCGGCGCCCTGGTCGGCGTCGCCATCTCGGTGACCACCGTCCCGGCCGCCGCCAACGCGGCCGTGGCGCTCGCCTACGGTGACATGCGGCAGACCTGGGGATCCACCGAGCAGCTTCTGCTGAACCTGCTCGGCATCGTCCTGGCCGGCACGCTCACGCTGCTCGCCCAGAAGTGGTTCTGGGCCCGGCAGCGCGAGCGTGCCCGGCAGACTCAGCGTGCTGTGGAACTCGGTTAGCCGAGCGCCGACTTCACCGCGTCGGCCAGCCGGCCCGCCACCGAGCGGGCCTGGTCGATGTCCGCGGCCTCGACCATCACGCGGACCAGCGGCTCGGTGCCCGAGGAACGCAACAGCACCCGCCCGGTCTCTCCCAGCTCCCGCTCCGCCTCGGCGACCGCGGCGGCCAGGTCGGCGGAGGTCTTCACCCGGGACTTGTCCACGTCCGGGACGTTGATCAGGACCTGCGGCAGGCGCTCCATCACCGACGCCAGGTCCCGCAGCGTACGGCCGGTCTCGGCGACCCGGGCGGCCAGCAGCAGGCCGGTCAGGGTGCCGTCGCCGGTGGTGGCGTGGTCGAGGATGATGACGTGGCCGGACTGCTCGCCGCCGAGGGCGAAGCCCTTCTCCTTCATCTCCTCCAGGACGTAGCGGTCGCCGACGGCGGTCTGCACGAGGTGGATGCCCTCGCGCTCCATCGCCAGCTTGAAGCCCAGATTCGACATCACGGTCGCGACGACGGTGTCGGAGCGCAGTGCGGAACGCTCCCGCATCGCCAGCGCGAGTACGGACAGGATCTGGTCGCCGTCGACCTCCTCGCCGGTGTGGTCCACGGCCAGGCAGCGGTCGGCGTCGCCGTCGTGCGCGATGCCGAGGTCGGCGCCGTGCTCGACGACGGCGGCCTTGACCTGCTCCAGGTGCGTCGAGCCGCAGCCGTCGTTGATGTTGAGGCCGTCCGGCTCGGCGCCGATGGTGACGACCTCGGCACCGGCACGCGTGAAGGCCTCCGGGGAGACCTTGGAGGCCGCGCCGTGCGCCTCGTCGAGGACGATCTTCATTCCGTCGAGACGGTTCGGCAGGACGCCGAGGAGGTGACCGACGTACCGGTCGAGGCCATCGTCGTAGTCGCGTACGCGGCCCACACCGGCGCCCGTCGGACGGTCCCAGGGAGCGCCGGTGCGGTGCTCCTCGTAGACGGTCTCGATCCGGTCCTCCAGCTCGTCGGCCAGTTTGTGACCACCCCGGGCGAAGAACTTGATGCCGTTGTCGGGCATGGCGTTGTGGCTGGCCGACAGCATCACACCGAGGTCGGCGCCGAGCGCGCCGGTGAGGTGGGCCACCGCCGGCGTCGGCAGCACGCCCACGCGCAGCACGTCCACGCCCGCGCTCGCCAGGCCGGCCACCACGGCGGCCTCCAGGAACTCCCCGGACGCGCGCGGGTCCCGTCCGACCACGGCCACGGGCCGATGCCCCTCGAAGGTGCCCGCCTCGGCCAGTACGTGCGCCGCGGCGACGGAGAGGCCGAGCGCCATCTCGGCGGTCAGGTCCGCGTTGGCGACGCCACGCACGCCGTCCGTGCCGAAGAGTCGTCCCACTTGTCCTCCAGAGAAAGCGTCAGTTCGATAAGCCGTGCCGATGCGTTCAGCGCGTGTTCACTGGGTTTGATGTTCTCGACGCGCCTGCGGCTCCCGCATCCCAGGCAAAGCATTGCCCGAGCATCCCATCACACCGGCCTCTGAGCGCCTTGTGCCGTTATACGCCCAAGTCCTGTGATATACGAATGCCCCGACGGCACAGTGGCGTGCCGCCGGGGCGTTCGGAGTACGAGCAGGCAGCTGCTGATTAGCGCTTGCTGTACTGCGGGGCCTTGCGGGCCTTCTTCAGACCGGCCTTCTTGCGCTCGACCGCACGGTCGTCGCGGCGGAGGAAGCCGGCCTTCTTCAGCGGACCGCGGTTGTTGTCCACGTCGGCCTCGTTCAGGGCGCGGGCGACACCGAGGCGGAGGGCACCGGCCTGGCCGGAGACGCCGCCACCGGCGATGCGGGCGATGACGTCGTAACGGCCCTCGAGCTCGAGCACCTTGAAGGGCTCGTTGACTTCCTGCTGGTGCACCTTGTTCGGGAAGTAGTCCTCGAGGGTGCGACCGTTGATCTTCCACTTGCCGGAGCCCGGGACGATCCGGACGCGGGCGATGGCGTTCTTGCGGCGGCCCAGGCCGGCGGCCGGCTGCGGCTCGCCGAAGCGGGAGGCCAGGGACTCCGAGGTGTACTCGCCCTCGACGGGAACCTCGGACTCGGTGGTGTAGCTGTCGATGTCAAGCTCTTCGAGCGGCTGCTCGGCAGTGGTCTCGGCCACGATTCTCCTCAGATTCTCTTCAGTCTTAGGGGGTGGCCGGACTTACTGCGCGACCTGGGTGATCTCGAACGGCACCGGCTGCTGGGCGCCGTGCGGGTGCTGGTCACCCTTGTAGACCTTCAGCTTCGAGAGCATCTGACGGCCAAGGGAGTTCTTGGGGAGCATGCCCTTGACGGCCTTCTCGATGGCCTTCTCGGGGTTCTTGTCGAGCAGCTCGTCGTAACGGACGGAGCGCAGACCACCCGGGTAGCCGGAGTGGCGGTACGCCATCTTCTGGGTCCGCTTGTTGCCGGAGAGGTGCACCTTGTCGGCGTTGATGATGATGACGAAGTCACCAGCGTCGACGTGCGGCGCGTAGATCGGCTTGTGCTTGCCCCGCAGAAGGGTGGCGGCGGTGGACGCCAGGCGGCCCAGGACGACGTCCTGGGCGTCAATGACGTGCCACTGGCGCGTGATGTCGCCGGGCTTGGGGCTGTACGTACGCACGGTTCGTAGCCTTCGCTTCTTCAGTGAATGGTCCTGACAAGGTCACCGAAGACGATCACGACAGCCCTGACCGCACTGCGGTGACGCAAACCGCGTGCTGGTCGCTGGTCATCGGCCCGGTGGACCGGTGTAAGGGCCGGGTCCGTGAGAAGAGCCAAGCCAATACACAACGAACATGCAGGATACCCGCGCGGCCCTCCAGGGGTCAAAACGGGGTTGCCTGCGCCGGTCCCGGGTGTTCTGTACCCAGTGTAGGGGTACGGGACGGCCGGCCCCGGGGGCCGCCGTCCCCGGACGGCCCGTCGATGCGCGCCGGCGCCGGGATGAGGACCGCGGTCGCTTTGTACCGGCCTGCACCGAAGGGCCCCCGCCCGCCCACCGCGGGCGCGTCAGCACCCCCCAACCCCCGTCTAAGATGCGCCCCATGAGTTATGGGCAGGGGGGCTCGCAGTCCCAGTGGGATCCCTGGAAACCGAATTCTCAGCAGCCGTGGAGCAGTGGGAGCAGCGGTCAGACTCCGGACTGGGCCGCGCTCGCCGAGGCGTCGGAGACGCGCAACAAGCGGCGCCGGCTGCTGTTCGTCGGCGGTGGTGTGCTGGCCACCGTCGGGGTCGGCGCTGCCGTGGCCATGGCCGTGGTCTCGGCGAACGGCAGCAATGACGCGTCGGGCCGTCCGACCTCTCAGCTGCCCTCCACCGCGGCCCTGCCGAGCGGCTCCGCCACCGCCCCGTCCTTCGCGCCCACCAGTGCCCCGCCCCCGCTGGACCCGAAGGACTTCATATCCAGCGTGAAGAAGGACACGGCCCCGCTCAGCCCGGACACGCTCTTTCCCGGCACCCAGCTGACCATGGGCGACACCGTGTACAAGAAGGGCCCGACGGCCGACACCAAGAACTGCGCCTCGGCCGCCCAGGGCACGCTCGGCAAGGTCCTCACCGCCAACGGCTGCACCCGTCTGATGCGAGTGACCTACACCCAGGGCGGCATCGCGGTGACCGTCGGCGTCGCCGTCTTCGACACCGAGGCGCAGGCCACCGGGGCCAAGGGCCAGGCCGACAAGAAGAGCATCGTCAAGCCGCTCTCCGGCGGTGGCGTGAAGGCCTTCTGCAACGGCGCCGTCTGCCGCTCCACCACCAACACCCTCGGCCGTTACGCCTACTTCACCCTCAGCGGCTTCCCCGGCGACCGGGACGTGACGACCAGGGACACCAAGGTCTTCCGGACCGGTGACGACCTCGCCGAGTTCGCGTTCCGGCAGATCCGCCGGCGTGGCGAGGCCCAGGCCTCGGCCGCCGCCCAGTAGACGGCCGCCCCCGTCCCTGTCCTCCGTCCCTGTCCTCCGTCCCTGTCTGCGCCGCGCCCTACCGGCGCCTCAGCCGCAGCCTGATCGGCACCACCGCCGACTCCAGCTGCGTACGCAGGGTCATCTTCGAGACACCCTCGGTGCGCTCCCCGAAGCGGATCGGGATCTCGACGGCCCGGTGCCCCGCGCGGACGGCCCGGTACTTCAGCTCCACCTGGAAGCTGTAGCCCGCGCTGTCCAGCGTGGACAGGTCCACCTCCCTCAGGGTGGCCGCCGACCACAGGTTGAAGCCCGCGGTGATGTCGTTGATCTCCGTGCCGAGCACGGTGCGCGCGTAGGCGTTGGCGAAGCGGGACAGCAGCACCCGGTGCGCGCCCCAGTCCTCGTCCAGTGAGCCCCCGGTCACGTACCGGCTGCCGACCACCAGCCCGGCGCCGGAGGCGAGCGCCGTGTCCAGCATCCGCGGCACGGCCTCCACCGGGTGGCTGCCGTCGGCGTCCATCTGCACGACGTACGCCGCGCCCTCCTCCAGCGCGGCGGTCATGCCCGCCGTGTACGCCCGCCCCAGCCCGTCCTTCTCGGTGCGGTGCAGCACGCTCATCCGGTCCTGCCCGGCCGCGTTGTACTTCTCGGCGAGCTCCTCGGCGATCCGCCCGGTGCCGTCCGGGCTGGAGTCGTCGACGACCTTCAGACGCAGCCCGCCCAGCGGCAGCCCCAGCACCGCCTCGGCCATCCGCGGCAGGTTCGCCGCCTCGTTGTACGTCGGCATCACCACGGTGACCCGTATGTCGTCCCCGTGTGCCGCCCGGTCCGTCATCCCGTCATCTCTCCTCGGTCTCCCCTGCCGGCGCGGTCCTGCCCGGCGCCCTGAACCACCGGCCCGCCGTCGTCCGGCGGTCCCGTCGAGTACGGCTGGGCCGTCCGCGAACCGCGGACGGTGCACCGCCGTAAGCCCCCCTGCCGTACGACGGAAGATCGGTACCGCGCGTTCCGTCGGCCCGCGACCGCACCGTGACACGCGGTGACCCCGGCGCCTCCTCAGCAGCAGCCGGCCGGCGGCAGCGAGCGCTTGTTGCGTGCCTCCCTGCTGCGCGCGGCCAGCAGTTCGTCGGCCGGATAGCCGACCTCCTCCAGCGTCAGCCCGTGCGGCCGTACGACGTGCACTGCGGAGTCCCGTACGCCCGCGGCCAGCACCTTCGCGGGCCAGTCGGGCCCGCGGTGCCCGTCCCCGACGAACAGCAGCGCCCCGATGAGCGAGCGGACCATGTTGTGGCAGAACGCGTCGGCGCGGACGGTGGCGGTGACGATCCCGTCGGCGCCCCGCTCAAGGCTCAGCTCCTGGAGGGTACGGATGGTGGTCGCGCCCTCGCGCCTCTTGCAGTAGGCGGCGAAGTCGTGCTCGCCCAGCAGCCCGCGGGCGGCCTCGTTCATGGCGTCGACGTCGAGCGGCCAGTCGTGCCACAGGACATGGCCGCGCAGCAGCGGGTCGACCCCGCCGGGGTTGTCGGTGACCCGGTAGGCGTAGCGGCGCCAGACGGCGGAGAAACGGGCGTTGAAGCCGCTGGGCGCCTCCCTGAGCGCCCACACCCGCACGTCCCTGGGCAGCCGCCCGGCGAGCCGCTTGAGCAGCTTCTCGTGGTGCTCGCGCCAGACCTGCCCGGGCAGATCCACATGGGCCACCTGCCCACGCGCGTGCACCCCGGCGTCGGTCCGCCCGGCCACGGTCAGCTCGTACGTCTGTCCCGACCGCGTGACCGTGCGCAGCGCGTCCTCGATCTCCCCCTGCACGGTCCGCTTCCCGCCGGCCTGCTTGGCCCAGCCGTGGAAGCCGGTGCCGTCGTAGGACAGGTCGAGGCGGACACGGACATGACCGGGCTGTACTTCGTCACTCACCCCTAGATCCTCTCAGCAACGCGAAACGGGCCCGCCCCCACAAGGGAGACGGACCCGCTCAGCGCAAGGCAGAGCCTCAGGCGTCCTTCGACTCCTCGGCCGCAGCCTCGGTGGCGTCCTCGGCCTTGGTCTCCTCGACCTTGGCCTCGTCCGCCTCCTTGACCGCACGCTTGGTGGCGGCCTCGGCCTCACCCACGGCCTTCTGCTGCACCGTCAGCGCCTCGACCAGCTCGATGACAGCCATGGGCGCGTTGTCGCCACGGCGGTTGCCGATCTTGGTGATGCGCGTGTAGCCACCCGGACGGTTCTCGTAACGCGGGCCGATCTCGGTGAAGAGCGTGTGGACGATGCCCTTGTCCGTGATGACCTGGAGCACCTGGCGGCGGTTGTGAAGGTCGCCCTTCTTCGCCTTGGTGATCAGACGCTCGGCGTACGGGCGCAGGCGGCGGGCCTTCGCCTCGGTGGTGGTGATACGGCCGTGCTCGAACAGCGACTTCGCGAGGTTCGCGAGGAGCAGCTTCTCGTGCGCGGCGCTGCCGCCCAGACGGGCACCCTTGGTGGGCTTCGGCATTGTTCTTCTCCTAGTCGTCTGCCCCGGCCGTGTCAGGTACCGGGGTCAGTATCCGAGCGGGCGGTCGCCCGTCGGAGATCCGGGGGCCTGCGCGAGGCCCCCGGAAGTGGTACCGATCAGTACTGCTCGGTCTCCACGAAACCCGCGTCCGCGTCGTCGTCGGCGCCGAAGGCGTCGGCAGCGGCCGTGGGGTCGAATCCGGGCGGGCTGTCCTTGAGGGCCAGGCCCATGCCGGCCAGCTTCGCCTTGACCTCGTCGATCGACTTCGCACCGAAGTTGCGGATGTCGAGGAGGTCGGCCTCGGAGCGGGCGACGAGCTCACCCACGGAGTGGATGCCCTCACGCTTGAGGCAGTTGTAGGAGCGGACCGTGAGCTCCAGCTCCTCGATCGGCAGCGCGAGGTCGGCGGCCAGGGCGGCGTCCGTCGGGGACGGACCCATGTCGATGCCCTCGGCGTCGATGTTCAGCTCGCGGGCGAGACCGAACAGCTCGACCAGCGTCTTACCGGCGGACGCCATGGCGTCGCGGGGGCGCATGGCCTGCTTGGTCTCGACGTCGACGATCAGCTTGTCGAAGTCGGTGCGCTGCTCGACACGCGTGGCCTCGACCTTGTACGTGACCTTCAGCACGGGGCTGTAGATGGAGTCGACCGGGATACGGCCGATCTCCTGGCCCACCTGCTTGTTCTGCACGGCGGAGACATAGCCGCGACCGCGCTCGACGGTCAGCTCCATCTCCAGCTTGCCCTTGCCGTTGAGCGTGGCGAGGACCAGGTCGGGGTTGTGCACCTCGACACCGGCCGGGGGCGCGATGTCGGCGGCGGTGACCAGACCCGGGCCCTGCTTGCGCAGGTACATCACGACCGGCTCGTCGTGCTCCGAGGAGACGACCAGCTGCTTGATGTTGAGGATCAGGTCGGTGACGTCCTCCTTGACGCCCGGCACGGTGGTGAACTCGTGCAGGACGCCGTCGATGCGGATGCTGGTGACAGCGGCACCGGGGATCGACGACAGCAGGGTGCGGCGGAGGGAGTTGCCGAGGGTGTAGCCGAAGCCCGGCTCCAGCGGCTCGATCACGAACCGGGAGCGGAACTCGTCGACGACCTCTTCGGTCAACGAGGGACGCTGAGCGATCAGCATGTGTGGATCAGATCCTTCTTTCGTGGACGCCCGCTATATGACGTCCGACGGAACCGCACCCAGCGGGGTGCGGGTACTGCAAGGGTACGGGCGGTACGGCACCCGCGAGGCGCCGTACCGCCCGAAACCGGCCTGCGAAGCGGCCGTGCGTCAGACGCGACGGCGCTTCGGCGGGCGGCAGCCGTTGTGCGGGGTCGGGGTGACGTCCTGGATGGACCCGACCTCGAGACCCGTCGCCTGAAGCGAACGGATGGCGGTCTCACGACCGGAACCCGGACCCTTCACGAACACGTCGACCTTGCGCATGCCGTGCTCCTGGGCACGGCGGGCGGCCGACTCGGCGGCCATCTGCGCGGCGAACGGCGTGGACTTCCGGGAGCCCTTGAAGCCGACGTGGCCGGCGGAGGCCCAGGAGATCACGTTGCCGGACGGGTCGGTGATCGAAACGATGGTGTTGTTGAACGTGCTCTTGATGTGCGCGTGGCCGTGAGCGACGTTCTTCTTTTCCTTGCGGCGCACCTTCTTGGCAGCGCCCTGACGTCCCTTGGGGGGCATGTCGAAAACTCCTACGGGAGGTGGTCGGTCCTACAGCGAAGACCGCTGGACGGCGAGTGTCGCTGCGGACTACTTCTTGCCCGGCTTCTTCTTGCCGGCGATGGCGCGACGCGGACCCTTGCGGGTGCGAGCGTTGGTGCTGGTGCGCTGACCGCGGACGGGCAGACCGCGGCGGTGCCGCAGACCCTGGTAGCAGCCGATCTCGACCTTGCGGCGGATGTCGGCCTGGATCTCGCGACGGAGGTCACCCTCGGTCTTGATGTTGTTGTCGACGTACTCGCGGATCGCGACGAGCTGCTCCTCGGAGAGGTCGCGAACACGGGTGTTCGGGTCGATGCCGGTGGCAGCCAGCGTCTGCTGGGACAGGGTCCGGCCGATGCCGAACACATAGGTGAGGGCGACCTCCACGCGCTTTTCGCGCGGGATGTCAACACCGGAAACGCGTGCCATTCAATGGCTCCAGTTGATCTTCGGAGGTCTTCCGCAGAACCGGATCCCAGCCGCCGTACCAGGTACGAACTGGGTCCCCGGCCTCCGAACCGGGGGTGTCAGACGGAGTCGTGTCCGTCCGGGCCCTGCGTATGAACATATTCAGCTCGCGTCGCGCGAATCTCTGCGATCGAAGCAGAGGGTCCGGTCCTGCGTCAGCCCTGGCGCTGCTTGTGGCGCGGGTTCTCGCAGATGACCATGACCCGCCCGTGACGGCGGATCACCCTGCACTTGTCGCAGATCTTCTTGACGCTCGGCTTGACCTTCATGGGATGTGAGGTTCTCCGGGTCAGTTGCCGGCGGCCCCGCGGGGAACGCGGAGCGTGGGCAAGATCTACTTGTACCGGTAGACGATCCGGCCACGCGTCAGGTCGTACGGAGACAACTCCACCACGACCCGGTCGTCAGGGAGGATGCGGATGTAGTGCATGCGCATCTTGCCGCTGATGTGTGCCAGGACCTGGTGGCCGTTCTGGAGCTCGACCTTGAACATGGCGTTCGGCAGAGACTCGACGACAGTGCCCTCGATCTCGATGGCACCTTGCTTCTTGGCCACGCTTCGCCCTTCGAATCGACTACCTTGATCGACTCCCGTTGCGTCCCTTGCGGGGGCATGCAGGCATGCGGATGCACGAGAGCCGACGAGTCAGTCTACGTCAGCGCACCCTGAAAGACGAATCGGGGAAGTCTGCCCCAGGAGGGAGATCCTTATGCAAGGGGGGCCGGGACGACTGCGACGCCGTCAGGCCAGCGGGTCCGGCGCCGCGGTGATGCCGTACTCGGCGAGCTTCGCCCTGCCGCCGTCGGGGGCCGTCAGGACCAGCGGCCCCTGCTCGGTCAGGGCGACGGAGTGCTCCCAGTGCGATGACCAGGTGCCGTCCGTCGTGATGACGGTCCAGTCGTCCTCCAGGACCCGGGTCTTCGGGGTCCCCAGGGAGACCATCGGCTCGATGGCCAGGCAGAACCCGGGGACCAGCTTCGGGCCCTTGCCGCGCCGGCGGTCGACGTAGTTCAGCAGGTGCGGGTCCATGTGCATCTCGGTGCCGATGCCGTGGCCGCCGTAGTCCTCGATGATGCCGTAGCGGCCGCCGCCCGGCTTGGGCTGGCGGCGGATGTACGTCTCGACGGCCCGGGAGATGTCGACCAGCCGGTTGCCCTGCTTCATGGCCGCGATGCCGGCCCACATCGACTCCTCGGTCACCCGGGAGAGCTCGATCAGCTCCGGGGCGTGACCGGACCCGACGAACGCGGTGTACGCGGCGTCACCGTGCCAGCCGTCGATGATCGCGCCGCAGTCGATGGAGATGATGTCCCCGTCCTTGAGGACGACGTCCTCCGAGGGGATGCCGTGGACCACGACCTCGTTGACGGACGTGCAGATCGTCGCCGGGAAGCCGCCGTAGCCGAGGAAGTTCGGCTTCGCGTTGTGCTCGGCGAGCACCTTGCGCGCCACCTCGTCCAGATCCTTGGTGGTCGCCCCGGGCACGGCAGCCTCCCGGGTGGCCGCGTGAATGGCGGCGACGACCAGTCCCGCCGCACGCATCGTGGCGATCTGCTCGGGGGACTTGATCTGCACCATGGGGGCGGGAACCTTTCTGGACCGGAAGGGGACTCTCCGGAATTCTCCGGAGGGGGACGGACCCTCTCAACCATACGGGGGCCTGCACCCGCCCCCACAGCGCAGCCGCGGCCCCTTCCCGAGGGAACCGCGGCTGCAACCGACGTAGCAGAACTACTTCGTCGCGTCCTCGCGCTTCAGCGCATCCAGCGCCCGCCGCGTGATCTCGTCCACCGGACCCAGGGACGAGATCGTCCGGACCAGGCCCTGCGACTTGTAGTAGTCGATGATCGGCTCGGTCTGGCTGTGGTAGACCTCGAGCCGCTTGCGCACGGTGTCCTCGGAGTCGTCGTCCCGCTGGTACAGCTCACCGCCGCAGACGTCGCAGACGCCCTCCTTCTTCGGCGGGCTGTACGTCACGTGGAAGACGTGGCTGGAGTCCTTGCGGCAGATCCTCCGGCCGGCGATCCGCTTGACGACCTCTTCCTCCGGGACCTCCAGGTCCAGTACCGCGTCGAGCTTGATGTTCTCGCCCTCGAGCAGCTCGTCCAGCGCCTCGGCCTGCGAGACATTGCGCGGGAAACCGTCCAGCAGGAAACCGTTCTCGGCGTCGGGCTGCTCCATGCGGTCCTTGGCCATGGCGATGGTGACCTCGTCGGGCACCAGGTTGCCGGCGTCCATGTAGGACTTCGCGAGCTTGCCGAGCTCCGTCTGCTGGCTGATGTTGGCTCGGAACAGGTCGCCCGTGGAGATGTGCGGGATGCGCAGTTTCTCGGCAAGGCGCACAGCCTGCGTTCCCTTACCGGCGCCCGGCGGCCCGACGAGGACGATTCGCATCAGCGGAGGAACCCTTCGTAATTGCGCTGCTGGAGCTGGCTCTCGATCTGCTTCACCGTCTCGAGGCCGACACCCACGATGATCAGGATGCTGGTCCCGCCGAAGGGGAAGTTCTGGCTTGCGCCGAACCCGACCAACGCCATTGTTGGCACGAGAGCGATCAGACCCAGGTACAGCGAACCCGGCCAGGTGATCCGGTTGAGCACGTACGACAGGTACTCAGCGGTCGGTCGGCCAGCCCGGATGCCCGGGATGAAGCCACCATACTTCTTCATGTTGTCCGCGACTTCCTCGGGGTTGAAGGAGATCGCCACGTAGAAGAACGCGAAGAAAACGATGAGCAAGAAGTACAGACTGATGTAAATCGGGTGATCACCCTTGGTCAGATTCTGGGTGACCCACGTCTTCCAGCCCGCATTGCCCCCGGCGAACTGCGCGACCAGTGCCGGAATGTAGAGCAGCGAAGAGGCGAAGATGACCGGAATCACACCGGCCTGGTTCACCTTGAGCGGGATGTACGTGGACGTACCGCCATAGGACCGGCGGCCGATCATGCGCTTCGCGTACTGCACCGGAATACGGCGCTGGGCCTGCTCGACGAAGACGACCAGACCGACCATGACCAGGCCGACCAGGATGACGGTTCCGAACTCGATCCAGCCGCCGGCCAGGGTGCCCTGCTTCTTGATGGCCCACAGCGCGGACGGGAAGGTCGCGGCGATCGAGATGAACATCAGGATCGACATGCCGTTGCCGATGCCGCGGTCGGTGATGAGCTCACCGAGCCACATGACGACGGCCGTACCGGCGGTCATGCAGATGACCATGGTGATGGTGGAGAAGATCGCCCGGTCCGGCACGATGCTGCCGGCGACGGTGCACCCGTTGAACAGGGCGCCGCTGCGGGCGGTGGCCACCAGGCCGGTGCCCTGCAGGATGGCGAGCGCCACCGTCAGGTAACGGGTGTACTGGGTGATCTTCGCGGTGCCGGCCTGGCCCTCCTTCTTGAGGGCCTCCAGGCGCGGGATCACCACGGTCAGCAGCTGCAGGATGATGCTCGCCGTGATGTACGGCATGATCCCGAGCGCGAAGACGGTGATCTGCAACAGCGCGCCGCCGCTGAACATGTTGACCAGTCCGAAGAGCCCCTGGTTGCCGGAGGCCTCGGTAACACACTGCTGGACGGCCTTGTAGTTGACGCCCGGGATCGGGATGTGCGTACCGACCCGGTACACCACGATGATGCCGAGCGTGAAGAGCAGCTTCTTGCGCAGGTCGGGCGTCCTGAACGCCCGGGCGAACGCGGTGAGCACGGTGCCTCCTGCGACCCCCGCGCAACTGCGTCAAGGGTGACGGTCTTGAGGTCCAACAGAACAACGACTAGTAGAACGATCGACTGCCGCTCCGGGTGCCCGTGATGCGGCGCCCATGAAAGTGGACAGTGCAGGCCACCTTACCGGCGACACCGCCCCCCTTGGAACGACCAACCGGGGATACCCCATTTGTGGGTATCCCCGGTTGGGATCGTTCAGGTCATCGAGACGTCCGAAAGGATCAGACGAGTTCGGTGACGGAACCGCCGGCGGCGGTGATCTTCTCCTTGGCGGAGCCGGAGACGGCGTCGACCGTCACCTGCAGCGCCACGGAGACCTCGCCCTGGCCGAGGACCTTGACCAGGGCGTTCTTGCGAACGGCACCCTTGGCCACCAGGTCCTGGACCGTGACCTCGCCACCCTGCGGGTAGAGCGCGGCCAGCTTGTCGAGGTTGACGACCTGGTACTCGGTCTTGAACGGGTTCTTGAAGCCCTTCAGCTTCGGGAGGCGCATGTGCAGCGGCATCTGGCCACCCTCGAAGCGCTCCGGAACCTGGTAGCGGGCCTTCGTGCCCTTGGTACCACGACCGGCCGTCTTACCCTTCGACGCCTCACCACGACCGACACGGGTCTTGGCGGTCTTGGCGCCCGGGGCGGGACGGAGGTTGTGGATCTTCAGCGGGTTCTGCTCCGCCATGATCAGTCGACCTCCTCGACCGTCACGAGGTGGCGGACGGTGTGCACCATTCCGCGGAACTCGGGGCGGTCCTCCTTGACGACCACGTCACCCAGGCGCTTGAGGCCCAGGGAACGCAGGGTGTCGCGGTGGTTCTGCTTGCTGCCGATGTAGGACTTCGTCTGCGTGATCTTGAGCTGCGCCACGATTACGCACCCGCCCCGGCACGCGCACGCAGCAGGGCCGCGGGGGCGACGTCCTCGAGCGGCAGACCACGGCGGGCCGCGACCTCCTCGGGACGCTGCAGGCCCTTGAGGGCCGCCACGGTCGCGTGCACGATGTTGATCGCGTTGTCGGAGCCGAGCGACTTCGACAGGATGTCGTGGATACCGGCGCACTCGAGTACGGCACGCACCGGGCCACCGGCGATAACACCGGTACCCGGGGACGCGGGCTTGAGCAGCACGACGCCGGCAGCCTTCTCACCCTGGATCGGGTGCGGGATGGTGCCCTGGATCCGGGGGACC
The DNA here is from genome assembly GCF_044334385.1 of Streptomyces sp. NPDC020801. Taxonomy (NCBI): domain Bacteria; kingdom Bacillati; phylum Actinomycetota; class Actinomycetes; order Kitasatosporales; family Streptomycetaceae; genus Streptomyces; species Streptomyces sp. NPDC020801. The sequence continues at coordinate 223,940 of NZ_JBIRST010000001.1, read as the reverse complement.
TTGAAGAAGTGCTTCTTGGCCTCCTCAACGCCCTTGGCGATGGCGGCCGGCACCTCCTTGGCCTTGCCGTATCCGACACCCACGGTGCCGTCACCGTCGCCCACCACGACCAGCGCGGTGAAGCTGAAGCGACGACCACCCTTCACAACCTTGGCGACGCGGTTGATCGCGACGACGCGCTCAACGTACGCGGTCTTCTCGGCGGCAGCAGCGCCGCCGTCACGGCCCTTCCGGTCCCGCCGCTCGCCGCCACCGGCACCGCCACCGCGGCGCTGGGGTCCAGCCATTGGATTTACCTCTCTCTTTTCCGCTAGCTACGGCGGCTCAGAACCTGAGCCCGGCCTCGCGGGCGGCGTCCGCCAGGGCGGCGATGCGCCCGGCGTACTGGTTGCCACCACGGTCGAACACGACTGCCTCGACACCGGCGGCCTTGGCACGCTCGGCGACCAGGGCGCCGACCTGCTTGGCCTGCGCGGACTTGTCGCCCTCGCCACCGCGGATCGAGCTGTCCAGGGTGGACGCCGACGCCAGGGTGTGGCCCTTGAGGTCGTCGATCACCTGCGCCACGATGTGGCGGTTGGAGCGGGTCACGACCAGACGGGGGCGCTCCGCCGTACCGGCGATCCGCTTGCGGATCCGGATGTGACGGCGCTTGATCGCGGCGCGCTTGTAGGCGTCGCCCTTGAGGATCTTCTGCCCGTATGCCATGGCTTACTTACCCGCCTTTCCGACCTTGCGGCGGATGACTTCGCCCTCGTACTTGACGCCCTTGGCCTTGTACGGGTCGGGCTTGCGCAGCTTGCGGATGTTGGCCGCGACCTCGCCGACCTTCTGCTTGTCGATGCCCTCGACCGAGAAACGGGTCGGAGCCTCGACCTTGAAGGTGATGCCTGCGGGGGCCTCGACCAGGATCGGGTGGCTGTAACCGAGGGAGAACTCGAGGTTCGAGCCCTTGGCGACAACGCGGTAACCGACACCGCTGATCTCGAGCTTCTTCACGTAACCCTGGGTCACGCCGGTGATCATGTTCGCCACCAGCGTGCGGGACAGGCCGTGGAGAGCCTTGTTCTGACGCTCGTCGTTGGGGCGGGTGACGTTCAGAACGCCGTCCTCGCCCTTGACGATCTCGATCGGCGCCACGACGGTGTGGGTCAGCTCGCCCTTGGGGCCCTTGACCTTGACCGTGCGGCCGTCGATGGTGACGTCCACGCCGGCGGGAACCGCGATGGGGAGCTTGCCGATGCGCGACATAGCTGTTTCCTCCGTTCCCTTCTGCTACCAGACGTAGGCGAGGACTTCCCCACCCACGCCCTTCTTGCCGGCCTGCTTGTCGGTGAGGAGCCCGTGGGACGTGGAGATGATCGCCACGCCGAGGCCGCCGAGCACCTTCGGCAGGTTGGTGGACTTCGCGTACACCCGGAGACCGGGCTTGGAGATCCGCTTGATGCCCGCGATGGAGCGCTCACGGTTGGGGCCGAACTTCAGCTCCAGGACGAGGTTCTTGCCCACCTGGGCGTCCTCGACCTTCCAGCCCGTGATGAAGCCCTCCTGCTGGAGGATCTCCGCGATGTGCGACTTGATCTTCGAGTGCGGCATCGCCACGGTGTCGTGGTACGCCGAGTTCGCGTTACGCAGACGCGTGAGCATGTCTGCGATCGGATCAGTCATGGTCATGAATTGGCCTTCGGCCTCTCTCGCCGGGGTTTCCTGGTGCGCCATCCCTCTCCCCGATCCGAGACGGGACGGGTGCGGCGCGGTGGACCTACGGCGTAGTAAGTCGTACGGGCGGCAGACGCCCAACCCCACAAGCCTAAGGCATGTGAGGTGGGTCGCCTGCCTACCCAGATGCTTACCGAGAGCCCGGCATCAACCCAAGTGGGCTGTTACCAGGAGCTCTTGGTCACGCCCGGCAGCTCGCCACGGTGAGCCATCTCACGAAGGCACACGCGGCACAGGCCGAACTTGCGGTACACGGAGTGCGGGCGGCCGCAGCGCTGGCAGCGGGTGTAGCCACGCACACCGAACTTGGGCTTGCGAGCAGCCTTGGCAATCAGAGCCTTCTTCGCCATCTCGCTCACGCCTCCTTGAACGGGAAGCCGAGGTGACGAAGGAGCGCGCGGCCCTCAGCGTCGTTGGTCGCCGTGGTGACCACGGTGATGTCCATACCCCGGACGCGGTCGATCTTGTCCTGGTCGATCTCGTGGAACATGACCTGCTCCGTGAGACCGAAGGTGTAGTTGCCACGGCCGTCGAACTGCTTGGGGGACAGGCCGCGGAAGTCGCGGATGCGCGGCAGCGCGAGCGACAGGGTGCGGTCCAGGAACTCCCACATGCGGTCGCCACGGAGCGTGACGTGGGCACCGATCGGCTGGCCCTCACGCAGCTTGAACTGCGCGATGGACTTGCGGGCCTTGGTGACCGCCGGCTTCTGGCCGGTGATCGTGGTGAGGTCGCGGATGGCGCCCTCGATCAGCTTGGAGTCGCGGGCGGCGTCGCCCACACCCATGTTGACCACGATCTTGACGAGGCCCGGGATCTGCATGACGTTCTCGTACTTGAACTCGTCACGCAGCTTCGGGGCGATCTCGTCGCGGTACTTCTGCTTCAGACGCGGGGAAGTGGTGGTAGCCATCAGATGTCCTCACCCGTCCGCTTGGCAACGCGGATCTTGTTGCCTTCGTCGTCGAAGCGGTAACCGACGCGGGTCACGACCTTCTGGCCGTCCTTCTCCACGACCAGCTGGACGTTGGAGACGTGGATCGGCGCCTCGGTGGTGACGATGCCGCCGGCCTGGGAACCACTGGCGGTCGGACCGGCCTTGGTGTGCTTCTTGACCCGGTTGACACCCTCGACCAGGACACGCTCCTCGCGCGGGTAAGCGGCAATGACCTTGCCCTGCTTGCCCTTGTCCTTGCCGGTGATGATCTGGACCAGGTCACCCTTCTTGATCTTCATGCTCACAGCACCTCCGGCGCGAGGGAGATGATCTTCATGAACTTCTTCTCGCGCAGCTCACGGCCCACGGGGCCGAAGATACGGGTGCCGCGAGGGTCGCCGTCGTTCTTCAGAATGACGGCGGCGTTCTCGTCGAAGCGGATGTACGAGCCGTCCGGACGGCGGCGCTCCTTGACGGTGCGAACGATGACCGCCTTGACGACGTCACCCTTCTTCACGTTGCCACCGGGGATCGCGTCCTTGACGGTGGCGACGATGACGTCACCGATGCCCGCGTAGCGGCGACCGGAGCCACCGAGCACACGGATGCAAAGGATCTCCTTCGCACCAGTGTTGTCGGCGACACGCAGTCGCGACTCCTGCTGGATCACGTCTATCTCCTGATTGTCTGCCGGTTCCCCGGGGGCCACTCAGGTGAGCGGCCCCCGGAGCCTGGCGGAACTGTCCTGCGAGGGATGCCCCGCAGGAGATTTACTTGGCCTTCTCGAGGATCTCGACGACGCGCCAGTGCTTGCTGGCGGACAGCTTCCGGGTCTCCATCAGGAGGACGCGGTCGCCGATGCCGGCAGCGTTCTGCTCGTCGTGCGCCTTGAGCTTGTTGGTACGGCGGATGACCTTGCCGTACAGCGCGTGCTTCACGCGGTCCTCGACGGCGACGACGACGGTCTTGTCCATCTTGTCGCTGACGACCAGACCCTCACGGGTCTTCCGTGCGTTGCGCTCGGTCTTCTGCTCAGTCACGTTGTTCTCGCTCATCAGGCGTTCTCCACCGTTTCGATGCCCAGCTCACGCTCGCGCATCAGGGTGTAGATCCGCGCGATGTCCTTGCGGACCGCCTTCAGACGGCCGTGGTTCTCGAGCTGACCGGTCGCCGCCTGGAAGCGGAGATTGAACAGCTCTTCCTTGGCCTCGCGGAGCTTGCCCAGAAGCTCCTCGTTGCCCAGCTCGCGCAGCTCGGACGCCTTGGTACCGACCGACATCACGCTTCACCTGCCTCGCGCTTGACGATGCGGCACTTCATCGGCAGCTTGTGGGCCGCACGAGTGAGGGCCTCACGCGCAATCTTCTCGTTCGGGTAGGACAGCTCGAACATGACCCGGCCCGGGTGCACGTTCGCGATCCACCACTCCGGCGAACCCTTACCGGAACCCATGCGGGTCTCGGCGGGCTTCTTCGTGAGCGGGCGGTCCGGGTAGATGTTGATCCAGACCTTGCCGCCACGCTTGATGTGGCGGGTCATCGCGATACGGGCCGCCTCGATCTGGCGGTTGGTCACGTACGCCGGCGTGAGGGCCTGGATGCCGTACTCGCCGAACGCGACCGTCGTACCGCCCTTGGCCTGACCACGGCGCTTCGGGTGGTGCTGCTTGCGGTGCTTGACCCTACGGGGGATCAGCATGTCGGTCAGGCCTCCGTTCCGGTGCTCTCAGCCGGAGCGGACGCGGGAGCCTCGGCCTTGGGAGCCTCGGCGCCGGCAGCCTGCTGCGGCTTGCGACCGCGCCGCTCGCCACCGCGGCCACCACGGGCCGGGCGGTCGGCACCACCGCGGGCCGGGCGGTTACCCGCACGGGCGGCAGCGTTCTCGGCGCGGACCTCGGCGATGTTCTTGACGTCGCCCTTGTAGATCCAGACCTTCACACCGATGCGGCCGAAGGTCGTCTTGGCCTCGAAGAAGCCGTAGTCCACGTTCGCGCGGAGCGTGTGCAGGGGCACGCGGCCCTCGCGGTAGAACTCCGAGCGGGACATCTCGGCGCCGCCGAGGCGGCCACCGCACTGGATCTTGATGCCCTTGGCGCCCGCCTTCATCGCCGACTGCATGCTCTTGCGCATGGCACGGCGGAAGGAGACGCGGGAGGAGAGCTGCTCGGCAACGGCCTGCGCCACCAGCTGAGCGTCGGTCTCGGGGTTCTTGACCTCGAGGATGTTCAGCTGGACCTGCTTGCCCGTGAGCTTCTCGAGGTCGCCGCGGATGCGGTCGGCCTCGGCGCCACGGCGGCCGATGACGATGCCCGGACGCGCGGTGTGGATGTCCACACGGACGCGGTCACGGGTGCGCTCGATCTCGACCTTGGAGATGCCGGCGCGCTCCATGCCGGACGTCATCATCCGACGGATGGCGACGTCTTCCTTGACGTAGTCCTTGTACAGCTTGTCGGCGTACCAACGCGACTTGAAGTCGGTGGTGACACCGAGCCGGAACCCGTGCGGGTTTACCTTCTGGCCCATTACCGGGTTCCTTCCTTGCTGCTGACGACCACGGTGATGTGGCTGGTCCGCTTGCGGATCCGGTAGGCGCGGCCCTGGGCACGCGGCCGGAACCGCTTCAGGGTCGGGCCCTCGTCGACGTAGGCCTCGGAGATGTAGAGGCTGTCGACATCGGTGTGGTCGTAGTTGTGCGCGGCGTTGGCGATGGCGCTGTCCAGCACCTTGCCGACCGGCACGCTCGCGGCCTGCGGGGCGAAACGCAGGACCGCCTGAGCCTCCGCGGCGTCCATGCCGCGGATGAGGTCCACCACACGGCGGGCCTTCATGGGCGTGACGCGGATGTACCGCGCCTGGGCCCTGGCTTCCATGGTTGTCCCTTCAGTGTTTGTCATGGTCAATCACCCCGCGACTAGCGGCGCTTCGACTTCCGGTCGTCCTTGACGTGACCCCGGAAGGTGCGGGTCGGCGAGAACTCGCCGAGCTTGTGGCCGACCATCGACTCGGTGACAAACACCGGGATGTGGGTCTTGCCGTTGTGCACCGCGATCGTGTGGCCCAGCATGGCCGGGACGATCATCGAGCGGCGGGACCAGGTCTTGATGACGTTCTTGGTGCCGGCTTCGTTCTGGACGTCCACCTTCTTCAGCAGGTGGTCGTCGACGAAAGGCCCCTTCTTCAAGCTACGCGGCATCTCAACCCGTCCTTAGCGCTTCTTGTTCGTCTTGCGGCGGCGGACGATGTACTTGTTGCTCGCCTTCTTGGGAGAACGAGTACGACCTTCCTTCTGACCCCAGGGGCTGACCGGGTGGCGGCCACCCGAGGTCTTGCCCTCACCACCACCGTGGGGGTGGTCAACCGGGTTCATCGCCACACCGCGAACGGTCGGGCGGACGCCCAGCCAGCGCTTGCGGCCGGCCTTGCCCCAGTTGATGTTGCTCTGCTCGGCGTTGCCGACCTCGCCGACCGTGGCGCGGCAGCGCTGGTCGACCAGGCGGATCTCACCGGACGGCATGCGGAGGTGGGCCATCGAGCCCTCCTTCGCGAGCAGCTGCACGGAGGCACCGGCGGAGCGGGCGAACTTGGCGCCGCCACCGGGACGGAGCTCGATCGCGTGGATCGTGGTACCGACCGGGATGTTGCGGAGGGCCAGGTTGTTGCCCGGCTTGATGTCGGCCCCGGGACCGTTCTCGACGCGGTCACCCTGCTGCAGGTTGCGCGGGGCGAGGATGTAGCGCTTCTCGCCGTCGGCGTAGTGCAGCAGCGCGATGCGCGCGGTGCGGTTGGGGTCGTACTCGATGTGCGCGACCTTCGCCGGCACGCCGTCCTTGTCGTGACGACGGAAGTCGATCACGCGGTAGGCGCGCTTGTGGCCACCGCCCTGGTGGCGGACGGTCACACGACCGGAATTGTTACGGCCGCCCTTGCTGTGCAGGGGGCGGACCAGCGACTTCTCCGGCGTGGACCGCGTGACCTCGACGAAGTCGGCGACGCTGGCGCCACGGCGGCCCGGCGTAGTCGGCTTGTACTTGCGGATTCCCATTTCTCAGTCCTCGTCCGATATCGGACGATCCGACCCGCTTACGCGGTCGGACCGCCGAAGATGTCGATACGGTCGCCCTCGGCGAGGGTCACGATCGCGCGCTTGGTGGCGGAACGCTGGCCGAAGCCGCTCTTGGTCCGCTTGCGCTTGCCCTGGCGGTTGATCGTGTTGACGCCGGTGACCTTGACCTCGAAGACCGCCTGGACGGCCTCCTTGATCTGGGTCTTGTTGGCACGCGGGTCGACGATGAACGTGTACTTGTTCTCGTCGAGGAGCGCGTAGCTCTTCTCCGAGACGACCGGCTTGATCAGGACGTCACGGGGGTCCGTGTACGACTTGCTCAGCGGGGTCTCGACGGTGTTCTTGCCCTCGGCGGCGTGGCGGCGCGCCTTGGCGACGCGCGCGGCCTTAGCGGCCTTGGCGGCCTTCGAGGCGATGGAGGGGTGACGCGTAGCCATCAGGCCTCGCTCCCTTCGGTGTCGTTGGCCTTGTTCGGGCCGGCGACGAAGGACTCGAAAGCGGCCTTGGTGAAGACCACGTCGTCCGAGACGAGAACGTCGTACGTGTTCAGCTGGCCCGGCTCCAGGATGTGGACCTGGGGCAGGTTGCGGGCGGACAGCCACGCGGCCTCGTCGGAACGGTCGGCGACGAGCAGCAGGTTCTTGCGCTCGCTGATCTTGCCGAACAGCGTCTTGGCGGCCTTGGTGGAGATCTCGCCCTCGACCACGCCGGAGACGACGTGGATGCGGTTGTGGCGGGCCCGGTCGGTGAGGGCGTGGCGCAGGGCCGCGGCCTTCATCTTCTTCGGGGTCCGCTGCGAGTAGTCGCGCGGCACGGGACCGTGCACGACGCCACCACCGGCGAACTGCGGCGCGCGGGTCGAACCCTGACGGGCGCGGCCGGTGCCCTTCTGGCGGTACGGCTTCTTGCCGCCGCCGCGGACCTCGCCACGGGTCTTGGTCTTGTGCGTGCCCTGACGGGCAGCGGCCAGCTGTGCGACGACGACCTGGTGGATCAGCGGAATGCTGACCTTCTCAACGCCGAAGATCTCCGCGGGGAGCTCGACGGAACCGGCCTTGTCGCCCGCCGGCGAAAGGATGTCAACAGTGCTCATCGGTTACCTCAGGCCCCCTTGGCCGCGGTGCGGACCAGGACGAGGCCGCCGTTCGGACCGGGAACCGCGCCCTTGATGAGCAGCAGACCCTTCTCCGCGTCAACGGCGTGGACGGTCAGGTTCTGGGTGGTGACCCGCTCGTTGCCCATGCGACCCGCCATACGGAGGCCCTTGAACACGCGGCCCGGGGTGGCACAGCCACCGATGGAACCGGGAGAGCGGTGCTTGCGCTGGGTGCCGTGTCCGGCGCCGAGGCCCTTGAAGTTGTGACGCTTCATGACACCGGCGAAGCCCTTGCCCTTGCTCTTGCCGGTCACGTCGACCTTCACGCCGGCCTCGAACACCTCGGCGGTGATCTCCTGGCCGAGGGTGTACTCGGCGGCGTCCGCGGTGCGGATCTCGACGAGGTGACGACGGGGGGTGACGTCGGCCTTGGCGAAGTGACCCTTGAGGGGCTTGTTCACCTTGCGCGGGTCGATCTCGCCGAACGCGATCTGGACGGACTCGTAGCCGTCGACGTCGTTGGTACGGACCTGGGTCACGACATTCGGCCCGGCCTTGACGACGGTGACCGGAACAACACGGTTGTTCTCGTCCCACACCTGCGTCATGCCGAGCTTCTCGCCCAGGATGCCCTTGATCTGCTTAGCCATCTCTCAGATCACCGGCCTCAGAGCTTGATCTCGATGTCGACACCGGCCGGGAGGTCGAGTCGCATCAGAGAGTCAACGGTCTTGGGGGTCGGGTCGAGGATGTCGATCAGGCGCTTGTGCGTGCGCATCTCGAAGTGCTCGCGCGAGTCCTTGTACTTGTGCGGCGACTTGATGACGCAGTACACGTTCTTCTCAGTGGGCAGCGGCACCGGGCCCGCGACCGACGCACCAGTGCGGGTCACCGTCTCGACGATCTTCTTCGCCGAGGAGTCGATGACCTCGTGGTCGTAGGCCTTGAGCCGGATGCGGATCTTCTGTCCCGCCATGGCTACTCAGTAGTCCTGTCTCTTCTCACGCTCTGGAACCCGGCGATTGCGAGGTTTCCCTCGGTATCCCTTGGCATCCCTGGGGTTTGTCCGACCCACGCGGTCGGGCGTGTCGCGCTCCCGCTGACATAGATGTCCCTTGTTCGAACATCCCTGCTCGGAAGTGACACGGCCCTTGCGGAACCGCAGGCCGGGGACCTCGGGCCCACCGGGCGCCTGGTCGGTGCCGCGCCCACGCTTCCCGGAAGATTCCCGTACGTCCGCCCCAGCGCTGCCATCAGGCAGTTAGGACGACGAGTACTGTGGGACTCGCTTCCGGTCCTCCCGGCGGGAGGCGCGCAACATCAACACTCGACCGAGCAACTCGGACAGTCTGCCATATGGGGCGGGGCACTGGCCAATCGAGCCGACGAGGGTAACCCGGGGGTGGGTGGGGTCGAACGCGGACCCCGCACCAGGCCCGCTCTCAGCGGCGGCCCCGGTCACACTGATGCGGATCCAGGGCGAACCGCCGGCGTCGTCACGGCCACACGCAGCGTGCCATCGGCCGACGGAGCGAGCCGGGCCACACTCTCGTCCTCGGTGCTGCGGGCCAGGAGTGCGGGGACGCCGGTCGCGGTCGGGACCTGCCGGAGCGTCCACCCCAGGTTCTCGAAGTGGGCCTGCGCCCGCGCCAGCGCCCGGACCATCGCATCCTCGGTCAGCGGCTCGGTCGACCAGGCGTGGTGGGCGTACGTGTCCTCGCCGTCCTGGTAGGTGGCGAGGCCTTCTCCCTCCTGCCGCGGCGCGTGCCGTACCAGGAGTGTGTCGTATATGCGGCTGGAGTGGTCCAGGGCGCGGCGCTCGGCCTGCTCGTCGGTGGGGTCCTGCCGGAAGGAGGCAGGGTCGGTCGTGCCCGATCCGTCAGCGGCGAAACAGGGGGACGTCACACTGATGGCTGCCAGTCCCTCTCCCTTGGCCTTGTCCACGACACCGGTGAGGGCGGTCATCCAGAAGTCGTCGGGCACGGTGCGCATACTCACCGAGGGGAATGGGTCGGACCAGTCGGCGTCGGACGACTGGAATTTGTAGCCCAGCTTCACCCAGGCGTCCCTGGCCTGGCGCACCAGCTTCTTGGCCTCGGTGCCCGGCACCCCGGTCAGCTGGTACGACAGTGCGACCTGCTGACACTCGCCGGCGCTGTGGTCGTCGGCGACACAGGCTCCGACAGGCGTCAGCCCGGTACGCTTGAAGGTCGCTTGGGAGACATGCCGTCCACGGCCTGATGGATGATTTCCTCGGCGCGCTTCGTTGCCTGCTGCTCGTCCATGGTGACCTGCTTCGATGCCCTGCTGCCGCCGCTGCTTCCCGTCTGCCCGGACCCGCACGCCGCCGCCGCGACGGACGCAGTCAATACGGCGATGATCGACATCGCACGGAACAGCCTCATGGGGTTCCTCCAGTCACAATCTTCGCCATATTGGTCAGAGAGTCGCCCTCCCAGTACTGTCCGTGCGCCGGCACGAAACCGTCCGTGCCCGGAAACTTTCCGTCGGCAACATGGAAGGTCTGCGGGTTCAGGGGTGCCAGCGTCCCAGCGGGCGGCGGGACGAGATTCACCAGATCGTCCTTGGCGGTGGCCGCCCAGACGTGGCCGGCCCCGATGTGCAGGTCCTTGGCGTGATTCACGCCTGCACCGGGGCTGCCCACCGAGATCGCGTTGTCCACGGGCAGGTCGGGGTGGTCCCCACATGGTCTCGCCGGCCACAAGGGAGCCGTAACTGTGGCCCAGGACCGTGGAGTTCACCGATCCTGGTGGACAGTATCGATCCCGGTCAGGAAGTTGCTCAGCGGCTCGCGGGCGGCGTCGGCGTACTTGGCGTCGGTCGCGTCGCCGACGAGGCTCTGCAGGGCGTCGTAGCCAAGCCACATGATCGACGCCGTCTTGTGGGTGAGGTCGGTGAAGCTCGCCCGGTCCTGGAGAAGTTCCGCGCGGCGGATGTCACCGTCGATGCTGCTCAGTTCGGTCCCCGTGCCGGGCACGTAGGTCGCCACGTTGTCGGCGGTGTCGGGGTTGCCGATGGAGATGATGACGCGGCCGTTGTTCTTGTCGTCGAAGCCGAGCAGGTATGGGCGCTTGCTTTCGTCGGCGTAGTTGTCGAAGCGTTTCTGGATCGCCTCCATCCCGCCGAGCCGGCCCCGGGCGTTCTTCCGTGCCTCTTCCCAGTCCTTCCACGCCTGGGTTTCGACCCTGCCGCCCTGCATGCCGGTGTGCAGGTTGACGTAGGTCTCGTATCGCCTGGGCTCCGGGTGGTTCTTCAGCCAGGCGTCGTATTGGCCTTGCCCAACACCGTGTGCCTCGTCGAGCACCATCCGGTTCGCCTCATCTCGAACCGTGGCAGGCAGGCCATCGAGCGCGCCGACGGAGTCGGGATGCGTGGAGATCCACGCATCCCGCTCCTCCGCGCTGAGCCTCTTCCACCACTCCGCGTTGTCCTTCGGGCTCCCGTGCTTGGGCGGCTGCGGCAGCGAGTCGAGATACTTCTGGCCCGCCTCGCTCACCCCGCTCGTGTCCGAGGACGCGTCGGCCCAGTCCTTGTCGGAGACGGTCAGATCGTCGTCCGCCTTCAGCGCCCGCAGCTTCGGCGCCCACTTCTCGTCGGCCTGCGTCGCCTCCTTGAGGGCACCGGCGATCCGATCCGCGTACTCCTGTGCGAGACGATGATCGGGGTTGGGGTCGATGTTGGCCGCCTGACGGCCCACTGCGGAGGCCGTGTCGTCCGTCAGGCCACTCACCGTGCCACCCTCGGGAATCTTCCCGTCCTCGCTCTTCTCCCCACCCGGCGGATAGGTGATCGAGCCGTCGGCGTGCACGGTGAGCTTCGCCGCCTGCGCACCGTCGAGGGCCGCTTCAAGCTTCCTCTTGGCCGCTCCGACCTCGTACGAGAAGGCTTCGAGAGCCGTACTGACGAGACCGCATTCGACCTGGATGTAGTGGAAGTTCTTGCCCAGCTCCGCCAGCTGCTTGATCGCCGCGGTCGCGGCCTCGCCCTTGAGGGAGTTCCTCATGGCCACGGAGATCTGGTTCTCGATGCGGTCCTTGGCCGCGCTGGCCATGTCACAGGTGCTGCGGTATCCGTCGGCCGCATCCAGAAACTCTGTCGGTTTGAGGGCCTTGAGTGTTGCAGGGTCCATGACTTCTGGTTACCGCCCCTTGCCCTGACCGCCGACAGCCGGAGTATCCGCGTAGTCCACCTTGAGGTTGCCGATCTCGACCTCGACGGCCTCATCGGTCTTCAGCTGGTCACTGCCCGCTTTCTCCAGCAAACCCGAGGGCTTCCCACAGCGTCCGCTCACACCCTTGACGTAGCGCTCCCACGAATCATGAACGTCCTTCTGGGCCCCAGCAGTCAGGCAGCCGGCTTCCTCACCAAGACCCTTCTGTCCGTCCGTCAGCTTCCCCAGCGCCTTGGCGACGTCCTCACGGAGCGACCCGACGTCCCTGCCTGCCTTGGACCAGGCCGGCTTGTTCGACACCAGCGTGCCGGTGTCACCGCCCGGGTCGAGCGGCACGTGGTTGAGTTGCATCTGGGCGGCATGCCGCTCTACCGCCGCGCTTTGAGCTGCTCCCACTCGTCCCACGCCATGCGTGGTCGCCTCCCCCGTGTCGAGTCGTCGCCGAGCAGACGTAGACGCGGTGATGCTCCGAACGTGGAGCGCCTCGTTTGCTCGCGTTGACATGTACCGTAGCGCTCTACCCCACGGGCCCCATGCGTCGCGACGACCAGGACGGCTGAGTATCCGTACTCATGCGCGCTCTATGCGCGCTCTGATGCGGCTTGCCTCACGCCTGAAGTGTCATGAGACGGAACTGGCTGATGCGTACGGGACGAACCGCGCCCACGTGTCCGGGGCGAACGCGAGCCGGGGGCCTGCGACGGTCTTGGAGTCGCGGACATGCACGGTGCCGAAGCTGATGGCAAGCTCAACGCAGGAGTTGCCGTCGTTTCCGCCGCTGTAACTGCTCTTGAACCACACCAGCTCGCAGGCGCCCCCTGCAGTGGTCTTGCGGATCATGTTTCTCCCAGCAGTTGTTCGATGAAGGCCAGCGACTCCCGCGGGGAGAGCGCCTGAGCCCGGATCGTGCCATACCGCAGTTCAAGAATGCGCAGGTGTCTGGGTTCGGAGGTCGGCCGGCCGTTGAACGCGCCCTCGGAGCGGCCCACGGCCGTACCATCCGGAAACTTCAGCAGCTCGATCCGACCGTCCAGGCCGGAGTGGGTGTCGCAGTTCATCGGCATCACCTGAAGCACGACGTTGTGCAACCGCCCCACCTCCAGCAGACGTTCGAGCTGCTGACGCCACGCCATTGTGCCCCCGATGGGACGCCGCAGGACCCCCTCTTCCACCTCTTCCACGACGAAACTGAGCGCTGGAGCAGGTGAGCGTTCGAAGACCGACTGCCGGGCCAGTCGGGCGGCCACCATGCGTTCCACGTCGTCGGGCGAATACGGCGGCTGCGCTGCCCCGATCACGGCTCGTGCATGCTCCGGCGTCTGCAACAACCCGGGAATGATGTGGCACTCGTACAGAGCGATCTCGACCGCCTGGGCCTCCAGCTTTCCCAGCTCCCGAACCTTCTTCGGGTACCGAACCCTTTTCACGTCCTCCCACGTCGCCGCAATGAGCCCACCAGCCCGCAACACCTCGTCGGCCCTGTTCAGGTAGTCCTGCCGAGGAATCCGCTTCCCACCCTCGACCTTGTAGACCAGGTCCTCCCCGTACCCCACTGCCGCCCCGAACTCGGCGGCGCGCAGCCCCGCCGCCTCCCGCCGCAGCTTCAACTGTCGCCCCACGGTGGTGATGACGGCCACGCCCCACTCGTCGTCCGGATCCACCTCCCACCCCGGCTCGTCCGCCTCGCTCCTGAGCCGTACCGCCTCGCCGTCCACCGACATGCCGCGCCCCTCCGTAGTCCCGCGTCGTACCGCGACGCCCTACCCGTACGAACGCACCAGTGGCACCGACAGCACCGGACAAACGCCGGACAGTGACCGTACGCAGTCACGCCACGCACCGGACCGGGCGTGCCGGCTCTCGTCACCTTCCGCTGCTCGTCCAGAGCCCGCACCTCGTGCTTCGAGTGGTCCAGGCGCATCAGGGTCCTCATGCCCTGCTCCCACCGTCCCGTGGAATAGCCGGAGCCTGCGGCAGGGTGCAGGATCCGCCGCTCCACCACCAGGTCGGCCTTCTCCGCGGGGTGGGCGTTGCGCACGAGGTACGGCTTGTCCGGCCCGTTGAGCGCGAGCAGCGCGGCCCGGACCTCCGCCGCGGACAACGGCGGAGCCACTCTCGGGGTGCTTGATGCCGGTCAGCTTGTCGATGAAGCGCATTTGATCAATCCAGGGGCGCCTGGCCATGGGCCTGTTCACGATCGCCTGGACCCTGCCCCACCGCCGCTCGATGCGGGCGTATCGCATGGCGGCCGCGTCCCTTGCACTGGGGTGCGCGCTGCTTCCCGTGCTGTTCGCGGTGCTGCTGGGGGCGGCGCTGGCGTGGAGCTGACAGGACCCAGCCAGTCCGACGGAAGAGCTCTCAGAAGTGCTCGACCGTCTGACCGTCCGGGACCTGGTAGCAGCCAGATACGACGTGCAGGCTCAGCTTCGGTGGGTCATTCTTTGACATTTGAACGATGTTGACGTCGGCCTTCTGCTTATCGTTGTCAGCTGTCAAGTTAATATTCTTGTTCTTACTGGTGTCCGGCCCGTATGAAACGATCGTCCACCCGTGCTTCGGCAGCTCCGCCTTGAGCCGTTCTATCGCCACGCCGGGGTCGCTCGCCGACGTCGGGTAAAAACTCCACCAGTGGAAGATCCGGAAATATTTCTTTGTGTCCTTCCCCCGAGTATTCTGCAACAAAGGGCCGACTGCTGGAAGCCTTTCCCTTGACGCCGATCAGGTCGTAGATACCGCTGGAGACCTTTTCCATCGCTTGCGAGACATCACGTGAGCTGCTCATGCCGGCGGACGGGACATCATCGGAGTTTTTGCCAGTCATGTTACATCCGGTGAGGATGGCGAGGGCAAGGGGTATGGCGAGTACATGAGAGCCAAGTTTGTTCTTCACGTCGAGGAGCCTTACTTCGTCGGAGTGGACCACGGGCTGGTCATCACGCCTTTTCCCCTGAATGCCGGCGCTCCTATTTCACGTGCGCCCACAGGTCGGGCGGCAGGTTCAGCCATCATTGACAAACCCAGCGACCTGTTTGCACACGCCATCATCGCGAGAATACTGGGTGTGATGGTTTCTTCACGGGGACGTGGCACCGCGCGCCTGCGCCGGGCCCGGCAGCCAGAGCCGCTCAACAGCTCAACGAATTTGAGTGGGCGGCCAGTTACCGGCGGCGCACAACTCCATGTACTGCTCTGTGGGAAGGTGAGTCGGAGGGAGGTGGGGGGCTGCTCCGGAGTGCGGCACGACAATGACGGAGCTGAACGGAGCCTTCGCCGGATCCCCCGTCTCCATATGCTCCTTGAAATCGAAGCGGAACGTCCAGCCGTAGGGGAATTCGATCGCCGTGTCCGGAAGAACGATCACGGAGCCGGCTTTGTCCGGGTAGGCGGCGGTGTTCAGATATTGAGAAGCCGCCACGACTGCGTCATCCTTGGCCACCTTGTCGGCGGAACGACGCCGCCGACCGACGGCGAAGGCAGCTACAGCTCCGCCGAGGACTACGGCGACACCGGCACCCAGCCCGATCCACAGCGCGCCGTTGCCGTCGCCATCGTCGCTCTTGGGAGACGCTCCGGTGGCAGCGTGACCACCCTGCGACGGGGTGGACTTCTCCGCTGGAGAAGGTGCCGCGGCGGCGGCCAGGTCCGGTAGCGGATAGACGTCAGCCGGACCCGGGTCGCCGGGATTCTCCAAGGCGATGCGCGGCCGCACGATCCCGTACCCGATGGAATCGTTGCGCTTGGCGCCGTTGGTGGGGGCGCCGATCGTGTTGAGCATGACGCGCAGGACCTGGTTGTTGGTCCAGTTCGGATGCTTGGACCAGATCAGGGCGGCGCTGGCGGAGGCGATGGCGGTGGCGTCGCTGGTGCCATGCGAGCGGCAGAGGCCTGTTCCGCCTCCGCACGCGTGCACCATCTGGTCACCGGGCGCAGCCATGTCCACCTGGGGGCCGTATTCCGACTCTGTGGTTCTGCGCAGGTTCTTCCCCACAGCGGCGACACCGATCACACCAGGCGTGGCTGCGGGATACTCAACGTGGTTGTAATCCTTCCCGCTGTTACCGACCGCTGCGAAGATCAAGGAACCCTTCTCCAGCGCGTACTTTACGGCTGCGGTGAGAAGGTGTGAGTCCTCCTTCTGCCCAAGCGAGATATTGATGACCTGCGCACCGGCGTCCGCTGCATAACGAATCGCCTTCGAAGTAGCTTCATTGAATTGCTTGGCAGCGTCGGCCTCATTGGCTGCCTTACTGGCGTCGGGCACACGAATCGGGAGGATTTTGGCTCCGGGCGCGAGTCCAAAGGCGCCCTTACCGCTGTCGTACGCGCCGGTTCCGGCAATCAGACCCGCCATACCAGTGCCGTGGCCGTCGTAGTCGGTGTGTTCGTCTCCCGGTTGGTCCGTTGTGAAGTCCTTACCTGACAAGACACGGCCTTTGAGGTCCGGATTGTCAGGTTCCACTCCGGAATCGATCACAGCGACTGTGACGCCTGCACCGGTGCTGGTGCGCCACATCTGCTCTGCCTTCATGGCATCGAGAAACCACTGTTGTCCACGGGTCGAGTCCGCGTGCGCTGGCACATTTACGAGCCCGACGAGTAGCGCGCCCAACACTGCCGGTGCCATGGCACCGCGGCGAACACCACGAGTTCCTCTGATGAGCATGTGTCTCCCTTAGCCCGTCTCGGACCGTCAGTCGCTGGTGGTCGGTGCCGTGCGCTGGCCGTCCTGACGTGCCTCCTCGTTGGAGCCCCGGCGACCGGGCCGCCTGCCCATGCCGCTTGCCCGGGCGGACGGTGCCGTTCCAGTGCGAGAAGAAGTGCTGCCACGTCCTTCACCCGGACGCCCAGCAACGGGTGTCCCTCCCGCTACGCCTCCTCGTACCGGAGCGCCGGTGCTTGCCGGGCCGCCCGATCCCCCCGTCGTAAGGGGATGACCGGAGGCACGGCCCGGCTGCTGCGGGCCGCCTACGGCCTTCCCGTACGGAGATACGACGCGGTTGCCACCAGACCGCTGCTCAGTCCCGCCAACTGGTTGTCTTGCCGAACCAGCGGCGCCTACCGGGCCCTGCGGGCGGCCGGTGACCGATGACCCTTCTGCGCCCACGACAGTCCCACGAGGAATCATCGAGGAACGTCCAGTGGGCGCAGTAGAGGGCCTGCCCCCAACCACGCCACCGCCGGCGCGGCCTGTGACAGGCCCGGAGGACGGCGACGGAGCCGCGCCTGGCAGGTACGGCGCCCGGCCCATCGCTGTCGGCCGTGCAAATCGCGTAGGGCCAGCGCTTTCTTCGCCTGGCGCCATCGCGCCCGACGGCGGCCTTCCTGACCTCCCAGGGCCTGGCACGGACCCTGCAGGCCAGCCTGTACCCACAGGGAGTCGCCCACCTCTTTGGAAAGTCGGAGGAACCGTTCCCGGCGGCATAGGGGCCACGCCGTGTGATCCACCCGCGTTTGGCAGAGCGCCGGTCGGATCAGCGGCCTGGAGGGTAGGAACACGCGGCAGGCTTCCCACCGAGTCAATGTCCATCCGGCTGGGCGGCTCGATCGTCGCCCGCGGGTGCTGCCCGGAAAGGCCCCCGGAAGCGGGGGCATGCTCCCTGGGCGTGTCCGCGACGGCATGCGGACGCGAGGAATCTCCTGGCAGCATGCCCCCGCTGGAGTCCACGGCAACCCGCTTGGCCGTAGGGGAGATCTGACCAGTGCTGCCGCCATTGGGGCGGGTCACGTAGCCCTGATCACCATGCGGACGCAGATCTGGCGGCACGATCGCGTTCGGGGGCGGTGGGAACTTGGGCCGCTCCAGGCCGTTCATCTGCGTCGCGGACAGCTCGTAGGACTGCCCCAGCTTGCGCATCTGGGCCGCCGCCTCCTGGCGGACCTTCTCACGGTCGGCCTTCAGCGCGGCCAGTTCACTCGCGGACTTGGATCGGACGGCCGCGGCGTCCGGGTCGTTGTGAGCAGCCGTGGCCGCATCCAGGTTCGCCTGCGCGCTCTTGGTGTCACGCGGGATCGACACCTGCGCCGTGCCAATGGCGCCCGACGCCTCGCCCAGCCACTTCGCCGCACCCTCGCTGAAGTCACCGAGCCGATGCGTGGAGTTGGCCAGGTCGCCGGCCCACGCACGGAACGCGTCCGCGCCCTCACCCTTCCACTCCACCCACTGCGGACGAACCTTCAGCTCCTCCGCAATCTTGCGGATCTCCGTCGCGGCAGCAGTCAGGCGATCGGCCGCGGCCTGCACCTCACCCGAGTTCGCCTGATCCAGCCACGCCAACATCTCCTCATGGCTCATGTCCTCAAAGGACGTACCGCCACCAGTTCCCTTCCCTGCCATCAGACCTCCCCCGTCACCATCAAAAACATCAGATCGAGCCACCCGTGTCACCCGTCGGCGGCGGCGCGGCCTGCGCTGGCTTCGCCTCGCCGCCAAGGTCACCGCCGTCGTGGCTCTTCTTCGGCAGCGAGGGGTCGTAGCTCCCGCCGTAGTGCTTGGTCGTCTCGACATTGATCGCCGCCATGCGGTGGCGGGTGTCCAGGTCGATGTTCTGGTAGCCCTTGTGCGAGGCCATGACCGCGATACTCATGCCCTCCATCGAGTCGGACAGCAGCTTCGACAGCGTCTCCAGCTCGCTGATCACCGTCTCGTACGCGGAGTAGAGGCCCGTCGCCTCAGCCCACGACCCGCCTCCGCCGCCGAACTGGTGGCGGGCGAGTTGGACCTGTCCCACCTTGCTGGGACCGGCATCCGAGCCCTTCAGATCGCGGATCAGGTCGTCCACTCTCTTCTGGAACTTCGTGAACGACGACAACTCCATGGCCATGTCGGCCTGGGCCCCGACTGCGGCACTCACCGCGTCGGGCAGACCTGCCAGGCCTGACAGCAACGACGGCGGCTGGCTGGCCGCCCCTGACCCGGCATCGCTCGGCAACACAACGTCCTCCCCCGTGCGTTCGAAAAGCGGAAGCCTCGGTGACAACTCTAGCCACCACCACTGACAGTCCTGAGTGGGGCCGTGCCCCGAGCGTCAGATACGGCCAACGTCACATCATCCAACTCACTTGCGTGGGGCGGCGCATGAGTACTCGCACTCAGATACGTGTGTCCCTGTCCGGCCAGTCGGCCATGAGGGCCGGCCGCTGCCCACTCCTCACGTACTTGGCCCGCAGGGCTGGATTGAAGTGCTCGTGGCCGCCGTCGAACTTAGGGTCACGAGAGCAGGATGCTGCTTATGTCCAGGGGGTGGGGGGACGGGTCCGATGTGAGCGTGCGCGGAACAGGTAGCACGGGCCAGGGCGGAGGCCCCGATCTACGGGTCTCCGGCAAGGACCTGACCCAGCTTGCCGATGACCTGAACACCGTCCGCATCCGCGAAGTGATGAAACTGCTGGAGCAGGCCGTACGCATGGGCCGGGACGGCTTCTCCGAACCACGCCCTCCTCCTCCCCTTCTGCCTCGACGACGCCTCCGGCTCCGACTGGTGACAACTCGTCGCCCACGCTGTCGACCGGCTCGGGACCGACGACGGCTCCGTCGCCCGGAACTCTTCAGGATCCGCAGGGCAAGGGCATCTCGCGCGGGGACTGGAACTCCGAGCGCCGCGAACGCGCCGACGAAGTGGCCGCGATGAAGCCCAATGCCCGACCTTCCGGGCAACGCCATCGGCTTCGACGTACAAGTACTACGCCTTCTCATCTCGACTGTGCCTTTTCCACCCGTTCGACGACGGCAATGGTGTCGTCACTCTCCTGACGTTGGCGCCGGGGAGGAAGTCTTCCATGACGAAGCGGGGCCCATCCAGGTATGCAGGTACGCGGACGACGCACTCGGTGCCCTTTCGTTGGCACGCCTCATCGTGGTTCTGCCCAGTAAACTGCCCGGCCCGGTTGGTCGCCAGAATCCGCTGCGACAATTTGCTGACCATGAAGACATTGTAGGTGCGCACCAGAAGATCGACGCCGTTGCCCACCCCGTCGGCGAGCTGCCAGAACTCCTCGTTTTCCAGCTGGACGAGTCCGACTACGTCCTCGCCGTAGCTGAACTGGGGGTGGGGGTCGAACCACAATCCCCGAACTCAAGCAGTGTCGCGGCACGCCTGGCGATCAATGTGGCACCCCCTGGCAGCCCAATGTCTTGACCGTGGCGGGGAAGTATGCCCGCATGAACTTCTCAATGGATGCGCGACGGGTGTCGGTGGTTGGGTTCACCGTCGCCAGGCGCAGTGTGAGCGTGAAGTAGGAGCCGACGTCGGTCTTGCACGGAGCAGTGGAGATGGCACCATTGTTGCCGATAGTCGTCTCGTACGCAGAGGCCAGTCGCACTGGGGACGTGAGACTAGAAATCGACTCACTGGACGTCGCGATCTGCAGAGAATTCACCTGATCCGGGTGCCATGCAAACCTCATGGAAAGGACCATCTGGTCGTCCACAAGCACCTCACACCATGACGATGGCCTAGGCCGCTTCGGATCGACGCTGCTCCTCTGCGTCACCTTGCCTTGCATTCTCAGAAGGTCCTCGGAGAGTTTTCGGCTCACCTCGGTCCCACACAAGGTGTGAGGCATTACCCGGCCGCCAACTGGATTGCCATAGCAGGCAACTGCAACAAGACCGAGACAGGCCACCATCACCACATGCAGGGCCACCCTAAAAACGCGTCTCAATTGATAGCCTTCCCGGACATTCCGCGAGCATGGAGGATACCGACCTCCGCCGAACGCTCCACAAGATCCTGCTGGGAATAACTTGGCTCGCTACCGAGACCATGTACCCTATTCCAATTCTCGGCGAGCGCGGTCAGCTGACCGTTGCGAACTTGGAACTGGGCGATATTCTCGTCCGCCTCCTTGTCATCCAACCTCTCCTGCTCATCCTCCAACCACTTGTCCGTAACGTAATCAAACCCCTCCTGCACGTCTCCACTCACCACCGGGATGTACCCGATCGCCTTGTCGAAGAGCGGCTTGGTTTCGAAGGCCGCGGTCTTCGGGTCGCCCTGGGCCTGGATGCGGGCCTCCTCCAGGAAGCCGACGGTGCGGCCGGCGCGGACGAGAGGTTCTGCTGACTTGGTGTGGTCGCCGTGGATGCCCGTCACCATCGCCTGGTTGAGGCCGCCGTTCAGGGTGCCGTAGGCGTCCTTGTCCTTGGAGATCTGCTTCGCCACCTCGAAGAGTTCGTCCTGTTTCAGAGGTGACTTCGAGATGTCGATCTCGCTCATCGACGCGTGCACCGTCGCCCCGTGGTTGACCAGGATGTTGGCCATGGGCTTGCGCAGGGTCGGGGGGAAGTCGTCGCCCTGGTCTGCCAGGTAGCCGAGGGTCGATTTCAGGACCGCTTCGTTCTGCTTCGTATGGGGCACGTAGTGCGCGTGCTCGTTCGCGGGGTCGATGCCCGTCGTCGCCGCCTGGAGGGCCGCACCGAAGCCTGCGCGGTTGTCCGTGTCCAGGCCGGGCGAGTAGTCGCCCCACTTCGGGTTCCCGTGTTCGTGGAGCGTGACGTTCCAGTCCCGTTCCTTCATGAGGTACCTCATGTGGGCGTCGGAATTCAAGAAGTGCATCGCCGTGGCCGGGTCCCGGCTCATGACGCCCAGCATTCCGTCGACCGGATCGTTGGCGAACCAGCCTCCGTTACGGCCGGCGTAGGCGCCCTTCAGGTGCCAGATCCCGGGTTCTCTCTTCTCCGCCGTGATCATGTCGTCCGTCAGGTTCTCCAGCATGCCTCGGCCGTAGCCGTGCCCCTTCCGCATCAGCGTGACGAGCGACTGGTAACCCACCGCCTTGTCAAGGCGGGCGCCCTGGGCGCCGGTTGCATAGCGTTCCACGCCCGCGTGCTGCATGCCTGCGCGCCAATGGCGGTACCACTGCGAGTTCGTGTCCCTCGTGGCCTTGGCGAGAGTGTCGGCCAGACCCGTTTCGATCGTCGAGTAGGTGCTCGCGCCGTGGCCGCCGCGGACGTGGATGAGGTCGTTCAGTTCGTTGGTCAGGCGGATCGTGCCCGCCGCTCCCAGGCCGTCCAGCAGGGTCCGGGAGAACGCCTCGTCATCGCTGTTGTCACGGAAGGCCCGCTCCAGTTCGGCGAGTTCGGCACGCGACAGGTGTGCGCCCTTGCTCAGCTTCGCCAACATCTGCTCGGCCGGCTCCGCCTCGTACTTCTCGATGTCGCCCAGTGCCTTGCCGTTGAAGCCCCTGCCGCCGGCAAGAACGTCCGAGTCGGCCACCACCGCCGCCAGCGCGATCCGAACGCCCGTGTCGGCGTCCGTCACGTCGCGGACCGCCTTGTCGAGCCGGTCCTGCCAGGACCGTACGGCCGCGTCGTCGCCACCGTGCCGCGAAGCCTCTTCGCCCCGGTCCTTCGCCGTCCGGTCCGGGGCCAGGCTCACCAATCCCCGCTCCGACACCCTCATCCCTGCCGTGATCGCCTCCCGGCACACGGCTTTGAGCCTGCCCCGCAACTCGGCGAACTGCGTGTGCGCGTCCCGCAGCAGCGATGCGACGGCTTTCGCCTCCGTCTGTGCGTACTGGAACTCCTTGAGCGTGATGGCGAAGCGGGCCTTCGCCCCGTCGGCGCTCAGGCCCGTCCACGAGCGGCCCATCGAGATGCGGTGGACGTCGCGCCGGTACACCTTCTCCTGCTTCTCGAACTCCGCCGCCATGCCGTCCCAGCGGTCCGCGGCGGTGGTGAGCACGGAGAGGTCGGTGCTCATGACCTCGTGGTACGTCGGCATCCCGTTCCCCGATCTCCGTTCCCCGATCTCCGTTCCCCGATCTCCGTTCCCCGATCTCCGTTCCCCGACCTCTGACCTCCGTTCGCCGAGCCCCGGCCTCCGAGCCCCGGTCCCCGTTCGCCGAACCCCGGCCTCCGAGCCCCGGCCTCCGCTCGCCGAACCCTGACCCCGTTCGCCGATCCGCGATCCCTGTTCGCCACTCCCCGATGCCCGATCCTCGCTGGCCGGTCACGTTCCTCGCCCGCTGGGCCCGCTCCCCGCTCGCCGAGCCCGATCCCTGCTCCCCGGCCCCACTCCCTGCTCGCCACGCCCACTCCACGTTCCTCGGCCGCCGATCCCGCTCTCTCCCCCCGCCGATTCCGTTCCCCGCCCGCCGGTCCCGTTCCCCGCGTCAGTAGCCGTCCAGCACCGACGTCTCCCGCAGCGTCGAGCCGATCGCCAGGTCGGTGCTCGTCAGTAGCCTGTTGGTGCTCCTCAGCGCGTTCTTCTCCGCGGCGAGCCGGTCCATCAGGTTCCGTACCTGGTCGGTCCAGGTGCGGTGCGCCTGCTTCAGGGCGGCCGAAGTGAGCCAGCCCGTCCCGTCCGTCGCGCCGAGCGCCCGCACCGCGGTACCCGTTTCCTCGTCCGCCCAGGCGCCCGCGCCGCGCGTGCCGGGTTCGAGGTGCTCCTCGATGGCCTGGGCCGCGGCCCGCTTCTGGGTGGGTGAGGAGGCCAGGTCCTTCGGTCCGTAACCAGGTCCCACCGTCCACCGTCCCTCGCCGCGCTGGATACGCCGACACCCTCCAGCACTTCAACCAGAAAGCCGCCGGACACGTCACGGTGCGTTTCGCCGACCCGTGTTGACGTCGGCCGGCCTCGGCGAGGAGTTGCGGGCATGCGAAAGGGCCCGTACGACCGAAGTCGTACGGGCCCCTTCAGGTGCTCGCAGTCGGAGCTACCGGGTCAGTGGACCCACAAGCAAGTGGAACTTACTTGTTGATCTTGGTGACCTGGCCGGCGCCCACGGTGCGGCCACCCTCGCGGATGGCGAACTTCAGGCCCTCCTCCATGGCGACGGGCTGGATGAGCTCCACCTTCATCTCGGTGTTGTCACCCGGCATGACCATCTCGGTGCCCTCGGGGAGGGTCACGACGCCGGTCACGTCCGTCGTACGGAAGTAGAACTGCGGGCGGTAGTTGTTGAAGAACGGGGTGTGGCGGCCACCCTCGTCCTTCGACAGGATGTAGGCCTGGGCCTCGAACTCGGTGTGCGGGGTGACCGAGCCCGGCTTGATGATGACCTGGCCGCGCTCGACGTCCTCGCGCTTGATGCCGCGGAGCAGCAGACCGACGTTCTCACCGGCCTGGCCCTCGTCGAGCAGCTTGCGGAACATCTCGATGCCGGTGACCGTGGTGGTGGTCTTCTCGGTCTTGATGCCGATGATGTCGACGGTCTCGTTGACCTTGAGGACACCACGCTCGATACGGCCGGTGACGACCGTACCGCGACCGGTGATGGTGAAGACGTCCTCGATCGGCATCAGGAACGGCTTGTCGACGTCGCGCTCGGGCTCCGGGATGGAGGTGTCGACGGCGTTCATCAGGTCCAGGACCGACTGCGTCCACTGCGGGTCGCCCTCGAGGGCCTTCAGCGCGGAGACACGGACGACCGGCAGGTCGTCACCCGGGAACTCGTACTCGGAGAGGAGCTCACGGACCTCGAGCTCGACGAGCTCCAGGATCTCCTCGTCGTCCACCATGTCGGCCTTGTTCAGGGCGACGACGATGTACGGAACGCCGACCTGGCGGGCCAGGAGCACGTGCTCCTTGGTCTGCGGCATCGGGCCGTCGGTGGCGGCGACCACCAGGATCGCGCCGTCCATCTGCGCGGCACCGGTGATCATGTTCTTGATGTAGTCCGCGTGACCCGGGCAGTCGACGTGGGCGTAGTGACGCGCCTCGGTCTGGTACTCGACGTGCGCGATGGAGATGGTGATACCGCGCTGGCGCTCCTCAGGAGCCTTGTCGATGTTGTCGAACGGGGTGGCCTCGTTCAGCTCCGGGTACGCGTCGTGCAGCACCTTGGTAATGGCGGCCGTGAGGGTCGTCTTACCGTGGTCGATGTGACCGATGGTGCCGATGTTGACGTGCGGCTTAGTCCGCTCGAACTTCGCCTTCGCCACTGGGGTCCTCCTGTGGAGTGGTTCTGTACGCCTTACTTCATCGGCGCCAGGTGATCTTTGCTGGATGGCCCGGATCCCCGGGGCATTCCGACCACGATTGCGGTGGAATGCCCCACGAGGCTCCGGAGTCAAGCCTAAGGGCTGGAACTCGAGTGAGTTACTCGCCCTTGGCCTTCGCGATGATCTCCTCGGCGACGTTCCGCGGAACCTCGGCGTAGGAGTCGAACTGCATCGAGTAGCTTGCGCGACCCGACGTCTTGCTGCGGAGGTCTCCGACGTAGCCGAACATCTCCGAGAGGGGCACGAGGCCCTTCACGACGCGGGCACCCGCCCGCTCCTCCATGGCCTGGATCTGGCCACGGCGGGAGTTGATGTCGCCGATGACCTCACCCATGTAGTCCTCGGGCGTGGTGACCTCGACGGCCATCATCGGCTCGAGCAGCACGGGGCTGGCCTTGCGCGCAGCCTCCTTGAAGGCCTGCGAACCGGCGATCTTGAACGCGAGCTCGGAGGAGTCGACCTCGTGGTAGCCACCGTCGATGAGCGTGACGCGGACGCCCGTCATCTCGTACCCGGCGAGGATGCCGAACTGCATGGCCTCCTGCGCACCGGCGTCGACCGAAGGAATGTACTCCTTCGGGATGCGGCCACCGGTCACCTTGTTCACGAACTCGTACGAGGCGTCGCCGCCCTCGATGGGCTCGATCGCGATCTGCACCTTGGCGAACTGACCGGTACCACCGGTCTGCTTCTTGTGGGTGTAGTCCACGCGCTCGACGGCCTTGCGGATCGTCTCACGGTACGCGACCTGCGGCTTGCCGACGTTGGCCTCGACCTTGAACTCACGGCGCATACGGTCGACCAGCACCTCGAGGTGCAGCTCGCCCATGCCACCGATGATGGTCTGGCCGGTCTCCTCGTCCGAGTGGACCTGGAAGGACGGGTCCTCCTCGGCCAGGCGCTGGATGGCGACACCCAGCTTCTCCTGGTCGCCCTTCGACTTGGGCTCGATGGCGACCTGGATGACCGGGGCCGGGAAGTCCATGGACTCCAGGATCACCGGGTTCTTGTCGTCCGACAGCGTCTCACCGGTGGTGGTCTGCTTCAGGCCCATGACGGCGACGATGTCGCCGGCGCCCACCGACTCGATCTCCTCACGCTTGTTGGCGTGCATGCGGTAGATCTTGCCGATGCGCTCCTTCTTGCCCTTGACGGAGTTCAGCACTGCCGTGCCGGACTCCAGGCGGCCCGAGTAGACCCGGACGAAGGTGAGCTTGCCGAGGTGCGGGTCGCTCATGATCTTGAACGCGAGGGCAGACAGCGGCTCGTCGTCCGACGGCTTGCGCCGGACCACGACCTCCGGGTCCTTCACGTCGTGGCCCTCGATGGCCTCGACGTCGAGCGGGGTCGGAAGGTAGCGCACGACCGCGTCGAGCAGGGGCTGAACGCCCTTGTTCTTGAACGCGGTGCCACAGAACACCGGGGTGACCGTGGTGTCGCTCGACTTGCCGGAGGCGATGGTGATGCGACGGATCGCCGCGTACAGCTGCTCCTCGGTGGGCTCCTGGCCCTCCAGGAACAGCTCCATCATCTCTTCGTCGTTCTCCGCGACGGCCTCGACCAGCTTGCCGCGCCACTCCTCGGCGGCCTCGGTGTGCGTGGCCGGGATGTCGACGACGTCGTACATCTCGCCCTTCGCCGCCTCGGCGGACCACACGAGCGCCTTCATGCGGACCAGGTCCACAACGCCCTTGAAGTCGGCCTCGGCACCGATCGGCAGCTGCATGACGAGCGGCTGGGCACCCAGACGGTCCGAAATCATGTCCACGCAACGGTGGAACTCGGCACCGGTCCGGTCGAGCTTGTTGACGAAGCAGATGCGCGGGACGCCGTAGCGGTCCGCCTGACGCCACACCGTCTCGGACTGGGGCTCGACGCCGGCAACGCCGTCGAACACCGTCACGGCACCGTCGAGCACACGCAGGGAGCGCTCCACCTCGACGGTGAAGTCGACGTGACCCGGCGTGTCGATGATGTTGATGGTGTGGTCGACGTCGTCCAGCGGCCAGTGGCAGGTGGTGGCAGCAGAGGTGATCGTGATGCCACGCTCCTGCTCCTGCTCCATCCAGTCCATGGTGGCAGCGCCGTCGTGGACCTCACCGATCTTGTAGGACACACCGGTGTAGAACAGGATCCGCTCGGTGGTGGTCGTCTTGCCCGCGTCGATGTGGGCCATGATCCCAATGTTGCGGACCCTGGCCAGGTCAAGTGAAGTGGTAGCCATAAGGCTTCAGTCTTCTCTCGGTCTCGATGGGGAAAGCGACTACCAGCGGTAGTGCGCGAAGGCCTTGTTGGACTCGGCCATCTTGTGCGTGTCCTCGCGCTTCTTCACAGCGGCACCGAGGCCGTTGGAGGCGTCGAGAAGCTCGTTGAGCAGACGCTCGGTCATGGTCTTCTCACGACGGGCGCGGGAGTAACCGACGAGCCAGCGCAGCGCGAGCGTGTTGGCGCGACCGGGCTTGACCTCGATCGGAACCTGGTACGTCGCACCACCGACACGGCGGGACTTGACCTCGAGGGTCGGCTTGATGTTCTCGAGAGCGCGCTTGAGCGTGATGATCGGGTCGTTGCCCGTCTTCTCACGCAGGCCCTCCATGGCGCCGTAGACGATGCGCTCGGCAGTGGAGCGCTTGCCGTTCAGCAGCACCTTGTTGATCAGGGAGGTCACCAGAGGGGAGCCGTAGACCGGGTCGATGATGACCGGACGCTTCGGGGCGGGGCCCTTACGAGGCATTCTTACTTCTCCTTCTTGGCGCCGTAACGGCTGCGGGCCTGCTTGCGGTTCTTGACACCCTGGGTGTCGAGGGAGCCTCGGATGATCTTGTAGCGAACACCCGGCAGGTCCTTCACACGGCCGCCGCGCACGAGCACGATGGAGTGCTCCTGCAGGTTGTGTCCCTCACCCGGAATGTAGGCCGTGACCTCGATGCCGCTGGTCAGACGCACACGCGCGACCTTACGGAGGGCCGAGTTCGGCTTCTTCGGGGTGGTCGTGAACACACGCGTGCAGACGCCGCGACGCTGAGGGGAACCCTCGAGTGCGGGCGTCTTGTTCTTCTCGACCTTGTCCTGCCGGCCCTTGCGGACCAGCTGCTGGATCGTAGGCACTACTTCTCCGGTTTCTGTGTGCCGATAGGTACAGCTAACCTGGAACGTCGCCGACCCACGCGGTCGGGTGTGTCGAATCCCGCGGACTCCCGCCGCGAGGCAGGAGGAAGCGCGGATTGCGGTGGCCGATGGCGGCTCTCGGTGCGGTTGAAGGCACGCACGAGGGCCAGGGCACACCCCAGGCACAAGGTCTGAGCGTACCTACCTCAAGGACTTCGGTCAAAACAAATGGAGTCCACCCCGACACGCCGGACTTGTCCTGGTTCCAGTTCCCGTGATTGTGCCGCGTATGCGGGAATCCGTGCCTCGTATGCGTGAATCCCGCTCGTTCCGCCCGCGCCCGGCCCGCTCCTTCAGTACTTTGAGCGGTCGCTGTGCCGATGGGGGGACGGCCGATGGGGGGACGAGGGTTCGATGACTGCCGGTCGCTTACCCGACACGCCGGGGAACATACGGGGGAACATACGGGGGAACGCGCCGGGGAGAACCCTGGGGCCGGGGCCGGGGGGCGTATCCGGGAGCACACCGGGGGCGGAGGGCCTGGACGATCATGTGCCCTTCCTGGCCCGGCTGGAGCAGGCGGACCAGGACGCGCTGCTCGCGCTCGGCCACGAGCTCACCTTCGCCCCGCGGGTGGTACTGATCCACCAGAGCGAGCCGTCCTCCCATGTGCTGTTCATAGTGCACGGCTGGACCAAGGTGACGGCGGCCGCGGCCAACGGATACGAGGCGCTGCTCGCGCTTCGCGGCCCCGGCGACGTGGTCGGCGAGTCGGCCGCGCTGACCGGGCGGACCCGGTCGGCGACCGTGACCGCGCTGGAACAGGTGCGGACCGTCGCCGTCCAGCGCGAACTGTTCACCGAGTTCCTCGCCCGCTCCCCCGCCGTCTCCTTCGCCCTGCTCGGCCTCACCTCCGACCGGACGCGCGCGGCCGACCGGCGGCGGCTGGAGTTCGCCTCGATGAGTGTCAGGGAGCGGTTCGCGACCCTGCTGCTCGACCTCGCCCGCACCCACGGCCGGCGCACGGCGGAGGGCGTCGAACTGGCCGTACCGCTGAGCAAGCAGGAGCTCGCCGGGTCGGTGGGGGCCTCCCGGGAGGCGGTGCAGCGGCTGCTGAAGGGGCTGCGCGAACGCGGAGTGGTCACCACCGGGCGCCGGGCGATGGTGATCGTGCAGCCGGAGGTGCTGCGCCGGATCGCCCGGGCCGAGCGGCGCGAGTGACCCCTGCGCACGGTGCGCGCGGCGGGCCGTCTGTGCACACGGTCACAGTTCCCGTGGGTCATCCGTCCTCACGGTCCGGCCGCCGCCCGCGCGACCCTTCTGCCGCGGGCGGCGCCCCGCGCACCACCGAACCCGATTCACCGCAAGCCAGGGAAAGGCGAAGATGACCGACCCCGTGAGCCGGACGATCCTCCTGCTCGACATCGAGAAGTACAGCGACCGGGACGATGTCGCGCAGGCCATCCTGCGGCGCAAGCTCTACGACATCGCCGACCGCGCGCTGGAGGCCGCGGGCATCGAGGAGACTCTGCGGTTACGGGCGGACCGGGGCGACTCGGTGATGGAGCTGATCGACGCGAGCGCCTCGGTACGGGCGCTGCTGCGGGCCCTGCTGACCGAGGTGCCGGCGCAGCTGCACGAGTACAACCGCATGGCGTCGAGCACGGCGCAGATCCGGCTGCGGGGCGTGGTCGCGAACGGCTACGTGGCCGTCGACGGGCACGGCGGCTGGGTCGGCTCCGATCTGAACCACGCCTGCCGGCTGCTCGACGCCCAGCTGCTGCGGGAGGCGCTGCGCGCCCGCACGGACGGCTTCGCGCTGTGCGTGTCGGAGGGCGTGCACGCGGGGATCGTGCGCCACGACCACGTCGGCGTCCCCGCCGCCGACTTCCACCCCGTGACGCTGACCAGCAAGAACGGCCCGCTGCGCGCCTGGCTCCACGGCCCGGTACCGACCGGCGGCAACGACCACGCTGACACGGGGGCGGGGGAGACCCCGGTGCCGGGTTCCTCGGGGGACGGCCCGGCACCGGGGTCGGGGGGGACGGGGGCGCCCGCGGGGGGTGCGACACCGGGGGCACGGGGCGTGTCACCCGCCCAGGCGGCGCCACCGGAGCACGCGGCCCCACCGGAGCACGCGGCCCCACCGGAGCACGCGGCCCCACCGGAGCACGCAGCGCCACCGGAGCACGCGGCCCAGCCGCAGCAGGCAACGCCGGCCGCCCAGGCCACACCGCCCGCCCAGCCCGTCTCGGGCGGGGCGGTGTTCAACTTCGGGAGCGGGGCGCCGCGGTTCGGGGGCAGCCTCGTCGGTGGGGACCAGCACGGGGTGTCCGGCGGCCAGGTCACCGGGGACGTGCATCTCGGCGGTACGGCCGGGGAGGGCGCGTGACGGCACCCGAGGTGGATGGGGCGCACGAGGGCGGGCCGGCGGGTTCCGCTGCCCCGCAGGAGCCGGGGGCGCCGACGGGGACACCGCCCGTCGAGGAGGGCGCCGAGCCCGAGGAGCGCACCCAGGAGGCGCGGGCCGCGCAGCGGGAGCTGTTCGCGCACACCCCGGGGTTCATCCTCGGGGACACCGCGGCCTTCGGCGGCAGCCTGGTCGGCGGGGCCCAGCACGGCGTGTCCGGCGGCCAGGTCGGCGGCGACGTGTACATGGGCGGCCGGACCGAGATCCACCACCACGGCCCGGCCGGCGCCACCTCCGACGCCTCCGGCGAGATCCCCCGGGCCCGTCTGGACGCCCTCGCCGAGGTCTTCACCGACGGCCCCGCCTTTGACGGCGCCCTGCGGCGGCTGCGCGAGGAGCGGGTGCTGGTGCTCAGCGGCGCGCACGCCACCGGCCGCAGCGCCGCGGCGCTGATGCTGCTTCACCGCCTGGGCGTCCCCGCCGTACACGCCCTGGACCCCGAGACCACCCCCGGCGCGCTCGGCGGCCGGCTCTCCCGGCCCGGCGGGCACGTCCTGCGGGACCTGCCCCTCAGCCGCAACCGTCCGCTGCGCGACACCCACCTGTACGCCGCCCGCGAGCAGCTGGAGAAGGCCGACGGCTACCTCGTCGTCACCGTCGAGAACTCCCCCCACCTGCCGGGCGTGACGCCCTGCGCCTGGGTGCCGCCGAGCGCGCTGGACGTCGTACGGGCGCATCTGTCCCGTCGCAGACCGGACGGCGACGACGTGGAGCGGCTGCTCGCCCTCGAACCCGTGGCCGGGTTCCTGGCCGCCGCCGACCGGCACCCGGCCGAGGCCGCCGCGTTCGCCGAGGCGCTCGGCGCGTACGACGGGAGCGAGGGGGCGCTGGCGCGGCTCGCCGACTTCGGGCAGGCCGCGGTGGAGAAGCAGTGCCGCGACTGGCTCGGCGACCCGGGCACCGGCCTGCGGGACAAGGCCTTCCTCATCTCGCTCGCCGTCTTCGACCAGGCCCCCTACGTCCTGGCCGCCGAGCTCGCCGACCAGCTGTACGTACATCTCCAGCAGTTGCAGCATCCCGAGCAGCCGCCGGAGATCCCGGTGTTCGGGCCGCCCGCGGCCGACCGGCTCACGCTCGCCCGCGCCGAGGGGGAGCTGCGCGGCGAACAGACCGAGTGGGGCCCGGTCACGCAGTTCACGGCCTACTTCCGTGAGGAGCGCACCCCGCGTGTGCTGCTCACCGAGGTGTGGACCCGCCACCCCTCCGCCCGGCCCGCGCTCGTGGAGTGGATCGGCCGGCTCGCCCGCGACGGCCGCCCACTGGTGCGGACCCGCGCGGCCGCCGCCACCGCGCTGCTCGCCGCGGCCGACCTGCCCTCGACGATGGCGCTGCTGGTCGACCGCTGGGCCACCTCCCGCGCCTTCGGTCCGCGGGTCACCGCCGCCAACACGCTCACGCTCGCCCAGCTCCTCGGCGCGCCCGTCGTGCTGCGACTGCTCACCCAGTGGTGCTCCGACGGGCACTGGGGCCGGCGCTGGACGGCCATTCGCGCCCTCGGCCTGCTCGCCCCGCTCCGCCCGGACCTCGCCGGACCCGCGCTCGGCGCGCTGGCCGCGCGGGCCCGGGCGGACGCCAGCAACAAGGCCGAGCGCGACAACCTCACCGAGTCCGCCGCGCTGCTGCTGTCGGGCGGTCCGGGCCGGCGCCGCGGCGAGGTCCTCGCGGAGTTCGTACGACTGCTGTACCTGGACACCCCGGCGGTGCGCGACCTGGCGCTCGCCGCGTTCGTGCGCGCCTGCGACAACGCCGAGGACGGCGCACTCGTCGGCTGGTACGCCGAGAGCGGCATGTACGAGGCGGACGCGGCCCGCGACCTCGCCACCCTCTGGCGCACCGCGCTGGGCGACCGCACCCATACCCGGGCGGCCCTGAACGCGCTGCACACCTGGGTGTACGTCGCCGGCCGCCGCGCCGACGCCGCCCATGCGCTGGAGCTGCTGCTGCCCGCCCTCGTCGTCACGGCGGACGACCGCAAGCGGCTCGACCACGAGCTGCGCACGCTGCGCGCCGAGGACGGCGGCCCGCGCCCGCCGCTGGCCGACCGCCTGCTCACCGTGCTGCATCCGGCGGCGGCCGCCACCACGCACTGAACATCCCTACCCGTTCGAGGAGTTGACCCATGGCGGACTTCCGCCGACCGCCGGAGTGGCAGCAGGACGCCGACCGGCACAGCACACTGATCGACCCGGTGCTGACCGTGCGCCCGATCTCCCGCTTCGACTACGTCGCCCGCAGACAGATCGGCGCGATCGATCACGCGCTGGTCTTCGTGACCGCGGGCGGTTCCTACGACGTCTACATGCCGCCGCAGCGGCCCAGCCGCGCGGAGGCGGCGACCCGGCGCTACACCTCGGTGTACGAGGTGGACATGGGCAGCCACCCGGTCCAGCTGAAACTGCGGCTGCCGAGCGACGACGACGCGTTCTCCTTCGGCGCGGTCGCCGACCTGACCTGGCGGGTGGCGGACCCGGTCGCCTATGTGGCGAGCGGCGAACGCGACGTGCCCACCCGGCTCAGCCGGGAGCTGCAGCAGCTGGCCCGCCCGGTCACCCGGCGGTTCTCGATCGAGGACAGCCCCGATGCCGAGCAGGCCGTGCTGGAGGCGGTCATGGAGGAGGGCCGGTTCGCCGCGGGCACCGGTCTGGCGGTGACGTGCGTGGTGCGGCTGCGCCTGGACGACGAGGCGATCGCGCACCGCCGGCGCAAGCGCAACCTGCGCTACGAGACCGAGATGCTGGATCCCGAGCACGAGTTCCGGCTCCGTCAGACACGGTACGAACACGAGCTGGAGCTGCTGCGCGAGCAGCAGTCGCAGCAACTGGTCGCCCAGAAGATCGCCTTCTACCAGTACCACCTGCAGCACGGCGGGGTCGCCGCCTGGGCGCTGCACCTCGCGCAGCATCCGATGGACACCAAGATGGTGATCGGCACCCTGCAGAAGGACCAGCTCGGCACCATCCGCAAGCAGCTGGCACTGATCGCGGGCGACACGCTGGAGGACTTCCAGAAGGCCGAGTCGGCACGGTCCGTGCTGCGGTCCGTGGACGACCTGATCGAGCAGCAGGACCAGGCCGCGCAGGCCCCTCCCCCGACGCAGGCGCTGCCACCGGGGATGGCACCGGGCACGGCACCCGGCACGACGGCACCGCAGACACCGCCGTACGACGCCCAGGGGAACCCGTCGGGCCCGGTACCAACGGCGCCGGCCCAGTCCTACGGGGCTCCCGGGACCGATCCGTACGGGCAGCCGTACGGGCAGCCGTACGCACCCCAGATGCCCCCGCCCCAGGCGCCGCCGTATGCCGCACCGCCGTACGCGCCCGGCGCCCCCGCACCCACGTCACCGCCTGCACCTGCACCTGCGCCCGCGCCGTACGATCCTGCCGCGCCGGGGCACGCCGGGGCGTACGGCCAGGCCGCCTTCGTGCCTCCGCCCGTGCCGCCGGTGGCCACCGGGCCGGCGCCGGTCGTACCGCCGCTGCCCGGGCAGGCCCCCGGCGGCTCTGACCGCGCCATCGGCTCCGTCGCACCGCTGCCCGACTCCCCCGAGACGGGCTCCGCGTGACCGCGCCGGGCCCCCCGGCCGGGCCGACGGCCGCACCCGCCGCCCCCTCCATGGGAGTCACGAGCACCGGCGGCGGAGCCGCCGAGCGGCTGCTGGCCGAGTTGCGCGGTGAGATCGCGCGCGCCGACACCAAGGCCTCCGTGCTGGTGGCGGCGCTGGGGCTGACGGCGGGCGTGATCACCGGACTGCTGTCCGGGCGGAACTGGTCGCCGGACGAGCTGTCCGTACCCGGTGCCGTCGTGTGGTGGGCGGGGGCCGCCGCGCTCGCGCTGTCGCTGGGCGCGCTGCTGCTCACCGTTCTGCCCCGCTACCGCAGCGGTTCCTGGGCGGCCGGCCGGCCGCTCTGCTACTTCGGCGACATCCAGCAGGCGGTGCGCGCGGGCCGGCTCGCCGAGGCGCTCGCCGACACCGACCGCGACCCCGCGGCCGGACTGCTGGCGGCGCTCACCGCGACCAGCCGCATCGCCGCGTGCAAGCACCGTTGGATCCGCGCCGGCCTGATCGCCTACTGCTCCGGCGCCCTCCTGCTGCCCGCCGCCCCGCTGATCGGCTGAGCCCGGCCGTCGTCGTCCCCGCACCACTCGAAGGAGCCCCGTCCCATGTCCCAGCCCCCGGATCCGGCCGTGCCGCCCGCTCCCGCCTACCCCGGCGAGCCGGCGTACCCGGGTGCCGCCGCGCCCTCGTACCCCAGCGCGGACCCGACCGCCGCTGCGCCGCAGTACCCGGGCGTGCCCCCGCAGCACCCGGCCCCTCCGGCCGCGCCCGCGTACCCGGCCGCGCCCGCCCCGCAACCCCCGTACCCGGGAGCAGCCGCCCTGGCCTCCGCTCCCGCGTACCCCGGCCCCCGGCCCGAGCCCCTCGCCGCACCCCCGGCCCACCCCGCAACCCACTCGGGCCGCCCCGACACCGACGTGCCCTGGGCGGGCCCTGAGCCCGCGGCCCCGCCCTACCCGGGCGGGGGAATCGGCGGACACCCGGACGCGGCTCCGGCGTACCCGGGCCCCGAACCCACCGCATCGGCCCACCCCGCCGCCGGTCCTGCCCACCCGACGGCCGCCCCGCCCTACCCGGGCGCCGACACCGGCGGCAACCCGGGGTCGGCCCCGGCTTACCCCGGCCCCGAATCCGTGCCCCCGGCGTACCCCGGCGCGCCCCCGGCGCACCAGAGCGCGCCCCCGCCGTACCCCGGCGCCACCACCAGCGCGCCGACTGCGCCTCCGCACCACCCCAGCGCCACCACCGCACCCCCGACCTACCCCGGCGCGACTCCGACGCCCCCGGGCATGGCACCGGGCCACCCCGTGGCGCCGCCGGCCCACCAGAGCGTGCCCCCGTCCTACCCAGGCGCCGCCAGCAGTACGCCGACCGCGCCCCCGCACCACCCCAGCGCCTCCAACACGCCCCCGACCTACCCCGGCGCCTCCACCGCGCCCCCGCCGCCCTCCGGCCCTCTCCCGCACGCCGAAGCCCCGCCCGCACCGGGACCCGAACCCGCACCCGACGATCTCGACTATCGGCACGCCGGTGCCCGGGTGCTCGTCGCCGAGCATCAGCGTGGGGCCGATGCGACCGCTATCGGGCGGCTGGCCGTGCAGGTGCCGGGAGCAGTGGTCAGCCTCGCCGTGGTCAGCTCGATCGCGATCGGGATGCTGGGCAGCGTGCTGGGGTGGATCGTCACCCTGGCCTGGCTGGCCAGTGGTGCCCTCGTCTTCCATCGGCCCGCGGAGCTGGCGTTCGCCCGGCGTGTGCTCAAGCTGCGCCTGCCCACGGCCGAGGAGCGGGCGCGGCTGGAACCGGTCTGGCGGGAGGTGACCGCACGGGCGGGCATCGAGGCCCGCACCTACGAGCTGATGGTGGAGAACAGTGACGAGCTCAACGCCGTCGCGGTCGCCGGGCACGTCGTCGGCGTCACCACGTACGCCCTGAACAGGATCCCGAGCAGCAACCTCGCCGCCGTGCTCGCCCACGAGCTCGGCCACCACACCGGCGGCCACGCCTGGGCCGGTCTGCTCGGCTACTGGTACTCGCTGCCCGGGCGGGTCGCCTGGGCGGTGATGCGGGGCCTGGCCCGGATCGCGATCGCCGTGGCGAGGGTGTTCTCGCTGGCCGCCACCGGATTCGTCTACCTCTTCCTGGGCATCGTGGTGGTGGCCGGGTTCGTCGGCGCCTGGTACATCACCATCCCGCTGGTCGCCGCCCCCTATCTGCTCGCCTACGCCGGCCGGCGCGGCGAGCTGCGCGCCGACCAGCAGGCCGCCGAGCTCGGCTTCGGCCGCCGGCTGGCCGAGGTGATCCACCACTTCCGGACCGAGGAGGAGGCGGCGAAGGCAGCCGCCACGGCGCAGGGGCAGAAGCTCCAGGAGCCCGGCACCCTGGCCCGGCTGCTGTCCACCCACCCCGACCACGACACCCGGCTGAGCGCCCTGGAGCCCTACCTCCGGCTCACCCGCTGACGTACGGCACGGCACGGAAGAACGCCGAAGGGCGGCCACCCCACACGGGGTGACCGCCCTTCACCGCGTCAGGCGGGTGCCCGCCTACTGGTTGTACGGACCGTAGTCGTAGTCCTCCAGCGGAACGGCCTGGCCGGAGCCGGTGCCGAACGGCGAGTAGTCGATGTCGTCGTAGCCCACGGCCGAGTACATCGCGGCCTTGGCCTCCTCGGTCGGCTCGACCCGGATGTTGCGGTAGCGGGACAGGCCCGTACCGGCCGGGATGAGCTTACCGATGATGACGTTCTCCTTCAGGCCGATCAGGGAGTCGGACTTGGCGTTGATCGCCGCGTCCGTGAGGACCCTGGTCGTCTCCTGGAAGGACGCCGCCGACAGCCACGACTCGGTCGCCAGCGAGGCCTTGGTGATACCCATGAGCTGCGGACGACCGGAGGCCGGGTGACCGCCCTCCTGGACCACACGACGGTTCTCCTGCTCGAACTTCGAGCGCTCGACCAGCTCGCCGGGCAGCAGCTCGGCGTCGCCGGACTCGATGATCGTCACGCGGCGGAGCATCTGCCGGATGATGATCTCGATGTGCTTGTCGTGGATCGACACACCCTGCGAGTTGTAGACCTTCTGGACCTCGCCGACCAGGTGGACCTGGACGGCACGCTGACCCAGGATGCGCAGCACGTCGTGCGGGTTGGTGGCACCCACGGTGAGCTTCTGGCCCACCTCGACGTGGTCGCCCTCGCCGACCATCAGACGGGCGCGCTTCGAGATCGGGTACGCCGTCTCGTCGCTGCCGTCGTCCGGGGTGATGACGATCTTCTTGGTCTTCTCGGTCTCCTCGATCCGCACGCGGCCGGCCGCCTCGGAGATCGGGGCGACACCCTTCGGCGTACGGGCCTCGAAGAGCTCGACGACACGGGGCAGACCCTGGGTGATGTCGTCACCGGCCACACCACCGGTGTGGAAGGTACGCATCGTCAGCTGGGTACCGGGCTCACCGATCGACTGGGCGGCGATGATGCCGACCGCCTCACCGATGTCGACCAGCTTGCCGGTGGCGAGCGAACGGCCGTAGCACATCGCGCAGGTGCCGACGGCGGACTCACAGGTCAGGACCGAACGGGTCTTGACCTCCGAGACGCCCCGGGAGACGAGCTCCTCGATGAGCACGTCGCCCAGGTCGGTACCGGCCGGGGCCAGCACCTGGCCGTCGACCACGATGTCCTCGGCGAGGCAGCGCGCGTACACGGACGTCTCGACGTTGTCCGCCTTGCGCAGCACGCCGTCCGCGCCGACCTCCGCGATGTGGAGCTTGAGGCCGCGGTCGGTGCCGCAGTCCTCCTCGCGGATGATGACGTCCTGGGAGACGTCGACCAGACGACGGGTGAGGTAACCCGAGTCGGCGGTACGCAGAGCGGTGTCCGCCAGACCCTTACGGGCACCGTGCGTGGAGATGAAGTACTCCAGCACGGACAGACCCTCACGGAACGACGCCTTGATGGGCCGCGGGATCGTCTCGTTCTTCGCGTTCGACACCAGACCACGCATACCGGCGATCTGACGCATCTGCATCATGTTGCCTCGTGCACCCGAGTTCACCATCATGAAGATCGGGTTGGTCTTCGGGAAGTTGTCGTTCATCGCCTCGGCGACCTCGTTGGTCGCCTTGGTCCAGATCGCGATGAGCTCCTGCGTGCGCTCGTCCTTGGTGATCAGACCACGCTCGTACTGCTTCTGGACCTTCTCGTCCTGCGCCTCGTAGCCGCGGACGATCTCCTTCTTCGCCTCGGGAACGACGACGTCGGAGATGGCGACGGTGACGCCGGAACGGGTGGCCCAGAAGAAGCCGGACGCCTTCAGGTTGTCGAGCGTCGCCGCCACGATGACCTTCGGGTAGCGCTCGGCGAGGTCGTTGACGATCTCGGAGAGCTGCTTCTTGCCGACCTCGTAGTCGACGAACGGGTAGTCCTCGGGCAGCAGCTCGTTGAAGAGCGCGCGGCCCAGGGTCGTCTTCAGCCGGAAGCTGTCACCCTGCTGCCACTCCGGCTCGCCCTCCTCGCGGGCCGGCGGGGTCCAGCCGCGCGGCGGGATGGTGCCCACCGGGAAGCGGATGTCCACGCGCGACTGCAGCGAGAGCTCGCCGGCGTCGAACGCCATGATCGCCTCGGCCACGGAGGAGAAGGAGCGGTCCTCGCCCTTCACGTCCCGCATCTCGCCGTCGGTGGTGAGGAAGAACAGACCGAGGACCATGTCCTGGGTCGGCATCGTCACCGGACGGCCGTCGGCCGGCTTGAGGATGTTGTTCGAGGACAGCATCAGGATGCGGGCCTCGGCCTGCGCCTCCGCGGACAGCGGCAGGTGCACGGCCATCTGGTCACCGTCGAAGTCCGCGTTGAAGGCGGTGCAGACGAGCGGGTGGATCTGGATGGCCTTGCCCTCGACCAGCTGCGGCTCGAAGGCCTGGATGCCGAGGCGGTGCAGGGTGGGCGCACGGTTCAGCAGAACCGGGTGCTCCGCGATGACCTCTTCCAGGACGTCGTACACGACCGTGCGGCCGCGCTCGACCATGCGCTTGGCGCTCTTGATGTTCTGCGCGTGGTTCAGGTCCACCAGGCGCTTCATCACGAACGGCTTGAAGAGCTCCAGCGCCATCGCCTTCGGCAGACCGCACTGGTGCAGCTTCAGCTGCGGGCCGACGACGATCACGGAACGCGCCGAGTAGTCGACCCGCTTGCCGAGCAGGTTCTGACGGAAGCGGCCCTGCTTGCCCTTGAGCATGTCGGACAGCGACTTCAGCGGACGGTTGCCGGGGCCCGTGACCGGGCGGCCGCGGCGGCCGTTGTCGAAGAGCGCGTCGACGGCCTCCTGGAGCATGCGCTTCTCGTTGTTCACGATGATCTCGGGCGCGCCGAGGTCGAGAAGCCGCTTCAGGCGGTTGTTGCGGTTGATGACACGGCGGTACAGGTCGTTCAGGTCGGAGGTCGCGAAGCGGCCACCGTCCAGCTGCACCATCGGACGCAGGTCCGGCGGGATGACCGGCACGCAGTCCAGGACCATGCCCTTGGGGCTGTTGGAGGTCTGCAGGAACGCGGACACGACCTTCAGCCGCTTGAGGGCACGGGTCTTCTTCTGGCCCTTGCCGGTGCGGATGATCTCGCGGAGCTTCTCGGCCTCCTCGTCGAGGTCGAAGGACTCCAGGCGCTTCTGCAGCGCCGCGGCACCCATCGAGCCGTCGAAGTACGTGCCGAAGCGGTCGCGCAGCTCGCGGTAGAGCAGCTCGTCGCCCTCGAGGTCCTGGACCTTGAGGTTCTTGAACCGGGTCCACACCTCGTCGAGGCGGTCGATCTCGCGCTGCGCGCGGTCGCGCAGCTGCTTCATCTCGCGCTCGGCACCCTCGCGCACCTTGCGGCGCACGTCGGCCTTGGCGCCCTCGGCCTCCAGCTCGGCCAGGTCGGTCTCGAGCTTCTTGGCGCGGGCCTCCAGGTCGGCGTCGCGGCGCTGCTCGATCTGCTGACGCTCGACGGAGACGTGGGCCTCCAGCGAGGGCAGGTCGCGGGTGCGGCGCTCCTCGTCGACGTACGTGATCATGTACGCCGCGAAGTAGATGACCTTCTCGAGGTCCTTCGGGGCCAGGTCGAGCAGGTAGCCCAGCCGGCTCGGGACACCCTTGAAGTACCAGATGTGCGTGACGGGCGCGGCCAACTCGATGTGGCCCATCCGCTCACGGCGCACCTTGGCGCGCGTGACCTCGACGCCACAGCGCTCGCAGATGATGCCCTTGAAGCGGACGCGCTTGTACTTGCCGCAGTAGCACTCCCAGTCCCGGGTGGGGCCGAAGATCTTCTCGCAGAAGAGCCCGTCCTTTTCCGGCTTGAGGGTGCGGTAGTTGATGGTCTCGGGCTTCTTGACCTCGCCGTGGCTCCACTGACGGATGTCGTCAGCGGTGGCCAGGCCGATCCGGAGCTCGTCGAAGAAGTTGACGTCGAGCACTATGCGTCAATCCCTCTCAGGGTCGTAAGTCTGTGGTCTGAAACGGGGGCCTGGGGGTCGGCGGGGACTGGACCCTTCAAAACGGGTCCGGTCCCCGGCCGGACTCCCGTCAGACCTCTTCGACGCTGCTCGGCTCGCGCCGGGACAGGTCGATGCCGAGCTCCTCCGCGGCGCGGAAGACATCCTCGTCGGTGTCGCGCATCTCGATGGACATACCGTCGCTGGACAGCACCTCCACGTTCAGGCACAGGGACTGCATCTCCTTGATGAGCACCTTGAAGGACTCGGGGATGCCGGGCTCGGGGATGTTCTCGCCCTTGACGATGGCCTCGTAGACCTTCACGCGGCCGGTGACGTCGTCGGACTTGATGGTCAGCAGCTCCTGGAGGGCGTAGGCGGCGCCGTACGCCTCGAGTGCCCACACCTCCATCTCGCCGAACCGCTGGCCACCGAACTGGGCCTTACCACCCAGCGGCTGCTGGGTGATCATCGAGTACGGACCGGTCGAGCGGGCGTGCAGCTTGTCGTCGACCAGGTGGTGCAGCTTCAGGATGTACATGTAGCCGACCGAGATCGGGTCCGGGAACGGCTCACCGCTACGGCCGTCGAACAGCCGCGCCTTGCCGGTCGGGAGCACCATGCGCTCGCCGTCCCGGTTCGGGATGGTGTGCTGCAGCAGGCCCGCGAGCTCGTCCTCGCGCGCACCGTCGAAGACGGGGGTCGCGACGTTCGTGCCCGGGTCGACCTGGTCGGCGCCGATCGCCTGCAGGCGCTCGGCCCACTCCTCCGCGAGGCCGGAGACGTCCCAGCCGCGGCTGGCGAGCCAGCCGAGGTGGATCTCCAGGACCTGTCCCGGGTTCATTCGGGACGGCACACCCAGCGGGTTGAGGATGATGTCGACCGGGGTGCCGTCCTCCAGGAACGGCATGTCCTCGATCGGCAGGATCTTGGAGATGACACCCTTGTTGCCGTGGCGGCCGGCGAGCTTGTCACCGTCGGTGATCTTGCGCTTCTGCGCCACGTACACGCGCACAAGCTGGTTCACACCCGGGGGAAGCTCGTCGCCCTCCTCGCGGTCGAAGACGCGCACACCGATGACCTTGCCGGTCTCGCCGTGCGGCACCTTCAGCGAGGTGTCACGGACCTCACGGGCCTTCTCACCGAAGATCGCGCGCAGCAGGCGCTCCTCCGGGGTCAGCTCGGTCTCACCCTTCGGGGTGACCTTGCCGACCAGGATGTCGCCCGCGATGACCTCGGCGCCGATGCGGATGATGCCGCGCTCGTCGAGGTCGGCGAGGACCTCCTCGGAGACGTTCGGGATGTCCCGGGTGATCTCCTCGGGGCCGAGCTTGGTGTCACGGGCGTCGACCTCGTGCTCCTCGATGTGGATCGAGGAGAGGACGTCGTCCTGCACGAGGCGCTGCGACAGGATGATCGCGTCCTCGTAGTTGTGACCCTCCCACGGCATGAACGCCACGAGCAGGTTCTTGCCCAGCGCCATCTCGCCGTTCTGGGTGGCCGGGCCGTCGGCGAGGACCTGGCCCTCGATGACGCGGTCGCCCTCGTTGACGATGACCTTCTGGTTGACCGAGGTGCCCTGGTTGGAGCGGGCGAACTTGGCCAGCCGGTAGGTGATGTAGGTGCCGTCGTCGTTGGCGGTGGTGATGTAGTCCGCGGAGACCTCCTGGACCACACCGGCCTTCTCGGCCTTGACGACGTCGCCGGCGTCGACGGCGGAGCGGTACTCCATGCCGGTGCCGACGAGCGGGGCCTCGGACTTAATCAGCGGCACGGCCTGACGCATCATGTTCGCGCCCATGAGGGCACGGTTGGCGTCGTCGTGCTCGAGGAAGGGGATCATGGCGGTCGCGACCGACACCATCTGGCGCGGCGAGACGTCCATGTAGTCGACGTCCTCGGGGCTGACGTAGTCGACCTCGCCGCCACGGCGGCGGACCAGGACGCGGGCCTCGGCGAACCGCAGCTCGTCGTTCAGCGTGGCGTTGGCCTGCGCGATGACGAAGCGGTCCTCCTCGTCGGCGGTCAGGTAGTCGACCTCGTCGGTGACCTGGCCGTCGTTGACCTTGCGGTACGGGGTCTCGACGAAACCGAACGCGTTGACCCGGCCGTAGGAGGCGAGCGAGCCGATCAGACCGATGTTCGGGCCTTCGGGCGTCTCGATCGGGCACATGCGGCCGTAGTGCGAGGGGTGCACGTCACGGACCTCGAAGCCGGCCCGCTCACGGGAGAGACCACCCGGGCCAAGGGCCGACAGACGGCGCTTGTGGGTGAGACCCGACAGCGGGTTGTTCTGGTCCATGAACTGCGACAGCTGGCTGGTGCCGAAGAACTCCTTGATGGAGGCGACGACCGGCCGGATGTTGATCAGGGTCTGCGGCGTGATCGCCTCGACGTCCTGCGTGGTCATGCGCTCGCGGACGACGCGCTCCATACGGGCCAGACCGGTGCGGACCTGGTTCTGGATGAGCTCGCCCACGCTGCGCAGACGGCGGTTGCCGAAGTGGTCGATGTCGTCGGTCTCGACGACGATCGTCCCGCCGCTGTCACCGGTCGTCTCGGTCTCTCCGGC
Organism: Streptomyces sp. NPDC020801; assembly: GCF_044334385.1. Taxonomy (NCBI): domain Bacteria; kingdom Bacillati; phylum Actinomycetota; class Actinomycetes; order Kitasatosporales; family Streptomycetaceae; genus Streptomyces; species Streptomyces sp. NPDC020801. The sequence continues at coordinate 180,818 of NZ_JBIRST010000001.1, read as the reverse complement.
GTGCAGCTTCACCAGGTACTTGATCGTCGAGATGACGTCCTCGACGGTCAGGATGCCCGCGTCCAGCGGGGCGTCCGCACCCAGCTTCTTGTTGACCTTGTAGCGGCCGACCTTGGCGAGGTCGTAGCGCTTGGGGTTGAAGTACAGGTTCTCGAGCAGCGTCTGCGCGGCCTCACGCGTGGGGGGCTCGCCCGGGCGCAGCTTGCGGTAGATGTCCAGCAGCGCGTCGTCCTGGCCCTGGGTGTGGTCCTTCTCCAGGGTGGCGCGCATCGACTCGTAGTCGCCGAACTCCTCGAGGATCTGCTCGTTGGTCCAGCCGAGCGCCTTCAGCAGCACCGTGACGGACTGCTTGCGCTTGCGGTCGATACGGACACCGACCATGTCGCGCTTGTCGATCTCCATCTCCAGCCAGGCACCCCGGGACGGGATGATCTTGGCCGAGAAGATGTCCTTGTCGGACGTCTTGTCGATGGAGGAGTCGAAGTAGACACCGGGGGAACGGACCAGCTGCGACACCACGACACGCTCGGTGCCGTTGATGACGAAGGTGCCCTTGTTCGTCATGAGCGGGAAGTCGCCCATGAAGACGGTCTGGGACTTGATCTCGCCGGTCTCGTTGTTCGTGAACTCGGCCGTCACGAAGAGGGGCGCGGCGTACGTGAAGTCGCGCTCCTTGCACTCGTCGATCGAGTTCTTCGGCGGCTCGAAGCGGTGGTCGCGGAAGGTCAGCGACATCGACCCGGAGAAGTCCTCGATCGGGGAGATCTCCTCGAAGATCTCCTCGAGGCCGGACTTGGTGGGGACGTCCTGACCACTCTCGAGAGCCTCCTCGACGCGAGCCTTCCACGCGTCGTTGCCGAGCAGCCAGTCGAAGCTCTCGGTTTGCAGCGCGAGAAGGTTCGGAACCTCGAGGGGCTCCTTGATCTTTGCAAAGGAGATGCGCAGCGGGGCGGTGCTGGCGCCGTTGTTCGTATTCGCGGTCGAGGCATTGCGCGAGGCGGCCAAGAGGGGGTCCTTCCGAGGGCTCGGACTCACTACGCGCGTACCGGCCCCTCGTTCCGGGCAACGGGACAGACGGTGCCTGAAATGGCTGAAGAGCCAGGTCAGGTGCGGTCCGGTCGTCGATGCTCAGGCGAGGGCATGCCCCTGGTGACGGGCAGGGGACAGCTAACAGGCAGCGCAAAGGGTCAGTGTAGCCACTTGGCACACTGATGTCCAGTGCGGGTTTTGCGAGACCCTCGTTGTCGTCACCGCCTGCGGCATGCCTGCCCTCAACGCACGTTGATACTGCCCTCTTCGTCGTCGATCCATGCCTCGGATCCGGATCCTTGTGACGACGCGTCCTGAGAATTGCGCGCTGCGTGCAGTTCGTCAAGGCCCCCCATGCCCAAACCGGATGCTGCCATCGTCACTTGCAGCCTGCCTCCGGGGCCTCTCGAGGCACGACGAAGATCACCATACCCCTCCCGGTCTCGGGTGCAAGGCCGCCACAGCCACCCCCGGGGAACGCCGAAGAGCGACCACCCGGATGGATGATCGCTCCTCGGTGCGTTCGCGTTACAGCCCTACGGGACTGCTTTCAGCGCGCGGGGATCCATGGCGGACCCGAGAGGTCCTACTTGACCTCGACGGAGGCGCCGGCGCCCTCGAGGGACTCCTTGGCCTTGTCCGCGGCCTCCTTGTTGACCTTCTCGAGGACGGGCTTCGGCGCACCGTCGACCAGGTCCTTGGCCTCCTTCAGGCCCAGCGAGGTCAGCTCACGCACGACCTTGATGACCTGGATCTTCTTGTCGCCGGCACCGGTGAGGACGACGTCGAACTCGTCCTTCTCCTCGGCAGCCTCGGCGGGGGCGGCCGGGCCGGCCGGGCCCGCGACGGCGACCGCGGCGGCGGCGGTGACGTCGAACTTCTCCTCGAAGGCCTTGACGAACTCGGAGAGCTCGATGAGGGTCATCTCCTCGAACTGCGCGAGCAGGTCTTCCTGGCTGAGCTTCGCCATGATGGGCGATCCTTCCACTAATTCGGCTGGTGCCGGATGTACATGAATGGCGGGCGTACGTCGGCCCGCTGTGACCTCTGCCGCCTGGAGGCGGCCGGGGTCAGAAAGCGAGCCGAGTTACTCGGCACCGCCCTGCTCGTCCCGCTTGGCGCGAAGAGCGTCCACGGTGCGGACGAGCTTCGAGGGAAGCGCCTGGAAGAGCTGCGCAGCCTGGGACTGCTTGCCCTTGAAGGCACCCGCCAGCTTGGAGAGCAGAACCTCGCGGGACTCGAGGTCCGCAAGCTTCTTGATCTCGTCGGCGGACAGCGCCTTGCCGTCAAGGACACCGCCCTTGATGACGAGATTCGGGTTGTCCTTGGCGAAGTCACGGAGACCCTTCGCCGACTCCACCGGGTCACCGGTGATGAAGGCGACAGCCGTCGGACCATTGAACTGGTCGTCCAGCGTCGTGATCCCGGCCTCGTTGGCCGCAATCTTGGTCAGCGTGTTCTTCACCACGGCGTACTGGGCGTTCTCACCGAGCGACCGGCGCAGCGTCTTGAGCTGCGCCACGGTGAGACCGCGGTACTCGGTCAGCACGGCGGCGTTCGAGTTGCGGAACTTGTCCGTCAGCTCGGCAACCGCGGCAGCCTTGTCGGGCCTCGCCATAGAGCCTCGGCCTCCTTCCGGGTGATTCGGACCGCGCGGACCCGAAGGAGGACTGGGGAAAACGAAACGCCCCGGCGCAGGCGCACGGGGCGGACTCGACCGGGGCGGCACGCATGTCGAGAGCGCGCTCACTCCGGGAGTTCTTCCACTGTCACCTGCGCGGGTCGTCCGCAGTTCAGCGGATCCTTCGGCCACCGCGCCCTCGTTGGAGCGCACGGCAACGACCAGCGGTCTTTGGCTTCTGTAGGAGAGTACGGGACCGGGTCGCCGTCGAGCAAATCCGCCCGTACGGTCCTCAGCCGCGCGGCTTCCCGGGCGGCTTGCGCAGGTCCACCGCGTCCCCGGCGGCCGGCGCCCGGACGGTCACCGGCCGGCCGTAGTCGTAGAACGTGACGGTGAGGTCGAGCTCACCGTGCCGGCCGAAGCCCTGGGTGCGGACCCGCTTGACGCGGCCGGTGTCGTCCACCCACACGTCGAGGGTGAGCCTGTCGAGTCCCATCCGCGTGTAACCGTCCAGGCTCGGCCCGCGCCGCTCGCGGGCGGTCCGGTCCTGCCTCTGCGACCAGGCGCGCAGGCGGTCGAGGCCGGCCGTCCCGCTGTAGTGCGTGGTGTGCACGCCCTCGACCGTCTCGGCGCCGACACGCCGGACGTCGTCGGAGGCGGCCAGGAAGGCGGCCTCCCGGGCCGGGTTGCGTCCGGCCTGGTCGCGCAGTCCGGCGACGTCCAGCTTCATGCCGCCGCCGGTGCGGAACTTCGCGGTCGGGCCGAAGTCGATCCAGTGCCTGCCGTGCGCCTGACGGACCTCGTGCCCGGGCAGGCTCTCGTAGAGCCTGCCGTCGGCCAGGCGCAGTTCCCAGGTGCCCGGTTGGTCGCCGCCCAGGACCGTCATCCGCACCCGCGCCACCGGCGGCTCCGCGCCGATCACCGCCTCGGCCCGGACCCTGCCCTGCTCGGGCATCCGGCCGGTCATCCGGTAGCGCAGGGATGCGGCCCTCTCGGTCTTCTCCGCGGCCCGTAGGACCGCGTCCGCGGCCGACGGGGCCGCGGACCGCCCAGTGCCGCCCGTCCCGCAGCCGGCCGCGCAGAAGGCGAGGAGGACGGCGGCGAGCGGCAGGCGCAGGAGCGGCACGCGTATGGACGGCCTCATGGTTTTCCCCCGGGAAACGCTCAGCCCGCGCGTGGTCGGCGCACGGCAAGATCGCGAGCGTACCCCAGGGGGATCAGGCGCTGCTCCGGGATTCTCGGGGGCCCGCCCTGCGGGTTCTCAGGAGCCGGTCCCGTGGGTTGTCCGGAGCCGGTTCTGCGGGCTCCCAGGAGCCGGTCCCACCGCGTTTGTCCGGAGCCGGTTCTGCGGGCTCCCAGGAGCCGGTCCCGCCGGTTGTCAGGAGCTGGTGCCGGTGCCCGTGCCGGTGCCGGTGCCCGTGCCGGTGCCGGTGCCGCCCGGCAGGGTCCCCTGCGACTTCAGCAGGTCCTTGAAGTCCTTGGTGTCACCGGCCGGGGGCGCCTGGACCGAGACCTTCACGCCGTAGTCGCGGTAGTAGGCGGTGTTGGTCATGGTTCCGGCCGCCATGTCCGCCTTCTCGATCTTCTTGACCAGCAGGTTCTGGTCGTTGACCCAGATGTCGACGGTCTCGGTGGTGACGCCCGCCTTGCTGAGCCGGCTCTTCAGGTCGGCGAGCTGAGCGGCGGTGAGGTTCTTGCTGCTCTTGCCCGCGAGGTCCGCGACGTTCACCGTCCCGGCGTAGTGCGTGGCGTGCTCGCCGGAGACCTGCTCCTCGCCGACCTTCTTGACGTCGCCGGAGGCCAGCAGCAGCTTCACCGACTGGTTCGGCGTGGTGTTCTGCATCTGGTCCTTGAGGTACGCACCGGAGCCGCCGCCGAGGCGGGCGAGGTCGTCGTAGGCGTACTTGAGCCAGTGCTTGCCGCCCGTCCGCGCGGCGAAGGTGTCGCTCATGCGGGCGTAGTAGGCGTCGGGCAGGTACCGCGCCTCCATCGACGTGACCCCGGCCTTGCGCATCGTCTCGGCCATGGTGCCGCCGGTGTACGACAGCGTCAGCGTGCCGGTCAGGCCGTGGCCCCAGGTGAGGGCGCCGTGCCCCTTCATGGACATCGCCGTGCCCATGGTGATCGTGGCCTCGACCCGGGCGGAGTCGGCCTTGTCGGTGGACGTCTCGGCGGAGCGCAGGGCCGCTATGGGGCTCACCCGCGTCACGCCCTGGCCGGCCGCCCCGCCCGCCCCGCCCGCCTTGCCCGAGCCGCCGGAGCCGCAGGCGGCCACTCCCGTCAGCGCGGTCGCCGCCGCGATCGAGAGCGTCATGCGGCGCACGGTCGTGCTCTTCATTCGTCCCACCCCTATGTGATTGCTGTGAGCCGCACGCTAACGCAGCCCACTGACAGCCGTACGAAGAGTCGTACAGAAGACGTCGTACAGGACTCCCACAGAAAAGGGACGAGCCCCGCACCGATTCGGTTGCGGGGCTCGTCGCCGACTTCAGGCGAGCCGTGGGGCTCAGACCGCGGCCGGGTCCTCCTCGACGAGGAGGTTGCGGGTGCGGTTCGGGTCGACCGGGATGCCGGGGCCCATCGTGGTGGTGATGGCGGCCTTCTTGATGTAGCGACCCTTGGCGGCGGACGGCTTCAGACGGAGGATCTCCTCCAGCGCGGCGCCGTAGTTCTCCACCAGCTTGCTGTCGTCGAACGACGTCTTGCCGATGATGAAGTGCAGGTTCGAGTGCTTGTCGACGCGGAACTCGATCTTGCCGCCCTTGATCTCGGTGACGGCCTTGGCGGTGTCGGGGGTGACGGTGCCGGTCTTCGGGTTCGGCATCAGACCACGCGGGCCGAGGACGCGGCCGAGGCGGCCGACCTTGCCCATGAGGTCCGGGGTGGCGACGACGGCGTCGAAGTCCAGACGGCCCTTCGCCACCTCGTCGATCAGCTCGTCGGAGCCGACGATGTCGGCGCCCGCGGCACGCGCGGCCTCGGCACGGTCGCCGGTCGCGAAGACCAGGACCCGGGCGGTCTTACCGGTGCCGTGCGGAAGGTTCACGGTGCCACGGACCATCTGGTCGGCCTTGCGCGGGTCGACACCCAGGCGGAAGGCGACCTCGACGGTGCCGTCGAACTTGGTCGTGGAGGTCTCCTTGGCGAGACGGACGGCCTCGAGCGGGGCGTACAGCTTCTCCCGGTCGACCTTGGCGTCCGCAGCGCGGAGAGCCTTGCTGCGCTTGCTCACAACTGCTCCTGTGGGTTTCTGAAAGGAGTCGTGGTACGGGCCGAGCAGGCCCTGCCACGTGCGGCGTCTTACGGCCGCATACGTACTACGGGGTGGGTTCAGCCCTCGACGGTGACGCCCATGGAACGGGCGGTGCCGGCGATGATCTTCGCGGCGGCGTCCAGGTCGTTGGCGTTGAGGTCGGGCAGCTTGGTCTGGGCGATCTCGCGGACCTGCGCCTCGGTGATCTTGGCGACCTTGGTCTTGTGCGGCTCGCCGGAGCCCTTCTCCACGCCCGCGGCCTTGAGGATCATCTTGGCGGCCGGCGGAGTCTTGGTGATGAAGGTGAAGGAGCGGTCCTCGTAGACCGTGATCTCCACCGGGATGACCCAACCGCGCTGCGACTCGGTCGCGGCGTTGTAGGCCTTGCAGAACTCCATGATGTTGACGCCGTGCTGACCCAGCGCCGGGCCGACCGGCGGGGCCGGGTTGGCGGCACCGGCCTGGATCTGGAGCTTGATGAGCCCCGTGACCTTCTTCTTCTTGGGAGGCATGCTCTCTCCGGGTCCTTGCTGAGAGGTTGAGTACCGTCTGCGTCATTCGGATACACGATCCCGCGCAGATGGCATACCGCACAACGATAGCCGCTGCCGCCCGCGACAAGAAATCGCCCAGCTCAGCGGCGCGATGGCCACTGCGAGGGCCACTGCGAGAAGCGACGGCACCGACGACGTGGTGCACCCGTCGGCCGCGTCGGCAGCCGCTTCCGCCCGGGGTTACCACGGCAGGGGCGGTTCGAACCCGGTTGTCACCCGATAGGCCGTTCATGCGCCGCTAATGGGTCTCGGCCGCGCGCGCCGGGCGGCTCCTCGGGCTCTGATGGCTACAGAGGCATGAAGGTCGTGCCTCACCGCCGTCCTAAGGAGCCCCTCGTATGCACCGCACCCCCCATGCAGTTTCCGCCGCCATACTGGTCGGCCTCATAGTCGGCACCACCGCCCCGGCCGCCTTCGCGGCACCGGCCGCGCAGGCCGGTGCGCTGAGAGCAGCACCCCAGGTCCCGTCCGAGTCGTCCCAGCAGGACAGCAACCAGGAGTCCGTGCCCGGCGACGTCGCCCAGGGCCCGTCCTTCGGCACCGCCCCCCAGGCTGCCTCCCAGGACAGCCCCGGACAGCCGCAGCCCCTCCTCGACCCGTCCGACCCGTCCTACAAGGCGGCCTCCGGGGACCGCTCCAGCGCGAACTCCCAGGGCAGCTCCCACGACGGAGAGATGGGACACGCCAACGGGGAGGCTGGCCAATCCAACGGGGGGAACCCCAGCGCCAGCGGGAACACGAACAGTCCTGTTCAGCAGGTGATCATCCAGGATCCCCTCCACAACACGAACTCCAACGACCAGGGCTCGCACAACAACACGCACAATCAGAACCAGGGCCACCACGACCAGGGGCACAACAACAACTTCCACCACACCAACGGGATCTTCCCCGGGTCCGTCCTGGGCGTCGTGGGCTCCGGCTCCGTCCTGGGCTCCGGCTCCGTCCTGGGGACCGTGGGCTCCCGACCCGTCGTGGGCAACGTCGGAGCCGCCTCCGGCACCTTGATCCCGGGTCCGGTGCGAGCCGGTGAGGGCGGTTCCGTCACCACGCCCATGCCCGTTCTCGTCGCAGGCGGTGTGCTCGTGGCACTGGGGTGCGCCGGCGCGGCACACCGCCTGCGGCTCCGTAGGCGAGTGGGCTGACCCAGTCCACGGGCCGCGCGTGTATGTGCGACGGCCCGGAAACGGATGACGGCCCAAAGACGGCCCAGGCGGCACGAGCAGCGCCCCTACCGGTGGGAAAACCGCCGGTAGGGGCGCCTTCAGCTCGTGATCAGCACGCCTGGTTCTTCTGGATCAGTTCTTCTGGATCTGGTCGAAGGAGAGCTCGACCGGGGTCTCGCGGCCGAAGATCTCGACCAGACCCTTGACCTTCTTCGAGTCGGGGTTGATCTCGTTGATGGTCGCCTGCAGCGTGGCGAACGGGCCGTCGGTGACGGTGACCGAGTCGCCGACCTCGAAGTCCAGCACCTGGACCTCGACCTTGCGCTGCGGGGCCGGCTTGCCCTCGGCCTCGGCGGCCTCGCGGGCGGCCTTCTCCTCCGCCTCCGGGGCGAGCATCTTCACGATCTCGTCCAGGGACAGCGGGTAGGGGTCGTAGGCGTTGCCGACGAATCCGGTGACGCCGGGCGTGTTGCGGACGACGCCCCAGGACTCGTTCGTCAGGTCCATGCGGACGAGGACGTAACCGGGCAGCTTGTTCTGCCGGACGGTCTTGCGCTCGCCGTTCTTGATCTGGACGATCTCTTCCTCGGGGACCTCGGCCTGGTAGATGAAGTCCTCGACGTTCAGCGAGACGGCGCGCTGCTCCAGGTTGGCCTTCACGCGCTTCTCGTAGCCGGCGTAGGTGTGGATGACGTACCACTCGCCGGGCAGCGTGCGGAGTTCCTCGCGGAGCTTGGTGACCGGGTCGACGTCGGCCTCCGGCTCCTCCTCGGCGACCTCGCCGGCCTCGTCCTCGGCGGACTCGCCGGCGGCGGCCTCACCCTCGGTGGCCTCGTCGGCGTCCTCGGCCTCGTCCTCGACGTGGACGGCGGCCTCCTCGGCCGGCTCGCCCGCGGCGGCCTCGGCAGCCTCGGCCTCGTCGACCTCGTCCGCACCCTCGACGATGTCGAGCTCGTCATCCACGGACTCGGTCGGCTCGATGGCGTCGTTCAGGTTCGGGTCAGACACGGTGGCTGCTTCTTCCTGGATACATAGGGGTGGAACATGCGAAAACGGGCGCCGGTAACCACGGCGCCCTTCGCTCTTGGCTCAGCCGAAGACGTACTTGGCCGCGTGGTTGAGCCCATAGTCAATCACGGTCACCAGGGCGATCATGATGGCAACGAAGAAGATCACCACGGTGGTGTACGACGTCAGCTGGTTGCGCGAGGGCCAGACGACCTTGCGGAGCTCCGCGATGATCTGACGGTAGAAGAGGGCAAGGCGCTTCAGCGGGCCCTTCTTGGCACGCTTGCCACCCTTGCGGGCCTTCTTCTTGGACTCCGTCACCTCGTCCTGGGCATCAGGCGTGTCGATGGAGCCCACGGCGTCCGTCATTCGTCCTCACCTGATTCCGGGTCGTGGCCGTGCCGCGCCCGGTCGAGCCGCACGGCGGTGCATTGCTGTACGTACATGCGTACACATCCTGGCGAAGGTGTGTGCAGCAGGGCCGGAGGGACTTGAACCCCCAACCGCTGGTTTTGGAGACCAGTGCTCTACCAATTGAGCTACGACCCTTTGTGTGTCCCCCAACTTACCGCATCCGACCGGATGCTCGGTGTGCACCGGGTGCGGCGGCGGCTGCCGAAGGCCAACGAGGTGAGAGTGTACGTGGTCCGGGGCCGGTCGTCGAACAGAAAGTGCCGCTCGCAGCCCGCCCGCTGGAAGATCGCCTGGCCGGGCCGCGAATCCGGACGGTTGTTCAAGGGTTCGACCGGTCCTGCCCAGTCTGTGAAACCCGCGTGCCCGGGGCGTTTCCGGTCTGAAACGATGGACGGCATGAGCGCTGCAACCCCTCCCACCGAGCGCCGGGTCTCCGCCCGAGTCGGCGCGATCTCCGAGTCCGCCACCCTCGCCGTGGACGCCAAGGCAAAGGCCCTCAAGGCCGCCGGACGTCCGGTGATCGGCTTCGGCGCCGGCGAGCCCGACTTCCCGACCCCGGACTACATCGTCCAGGCCGCGATCGAGGCCTGCAAGAACCCCAAGTACCACCGGTACACCCCGGCCGGCGGCCTGCCCGAGCTGAAGTCGGCGATCGCCGCGAAGACGCTGCGCGACTCCGGCTGGGAGCCGGACGTCTCCCAGATCCTGGTCACCAACGGCGGCAAGCAGGCCATCTACGAGGCCTTCGCCGCGATCCTCGACCCCGGTGACGAGGTCATCGTGCCGGCGCCGTACTGGACGACGTACCCGGAGTCGATCCGCCTGGCCGGCGGCGTCCCGGTCGACGTCGTCGCCGACGAGACCACCGGCTACCGCGTCACGGTCGAGCAGCTGGAGGCCGCCCGCACCGAGAAGACCAAGGTCGTCCTCTTCGTCTCGCCGTCCAACCCGACCGGCGCGGTGTACTCCGAGGACGAGACGGAGGCCATCGGCCGCTGGGCCCTCGAGCACGGCCTGTGGGTGCTCACCGACGAGATCTACGAGCACCTGGTCTACGGCGACGCCGTCTCCGTCTCGCTGCCGGCGCTGCTGCCCGAGCTGCGCGACAAGTGCATCGTGGTCAACGGCGTCGCCAAGACGTACGCCATGACCGGCTGGCGCGTGGGCTGGGTCATCGGCCCGAAGGACGTGGTCAAGGCCGCGACCAACCTCCAGTCGCACGCCACCTCGAACGTGTCGAACGTCGCCCAGGCGGCCGCCCTCGCCGCCGTCTCCGGCGACCTGGAGGCGGTCGCCAAGATGCGCGAGGCCTTCGACCGGCGCCGCAGGACCATCGTGCGGATGCTCAACGAGATCGACGGCGTGCTGTGCCCCGAGCCGGAGGGCGCGTTCTACGCCTACCCGTCGGTGAAGGCGCTGATCGGCAAGGAGATCCGCGGCAAGCGCCCGCAGAACACGGTGGAGCTGGCCGCGCTCATCCTGGAGGAGGCCGAGGTCGCGGTCGTCCCGGGCGAGGCCTTCGGCACGCCGGGCTACCTGCGGCTGTCGTACGCCCTCGGTGACGAGGACCTGGTGGAGGGCGTGAGCCGGATCCAGAAGCTGCTGGCGGAGGCGCGGGACTGAGCTCCCGTCTTCCGGAAGGAGGAGCGGTGGGGTGATCTTCCCCACCGCTCCTCCTTCGTTTCCTCCTTCATTTGTGCGAGCAAGACCACGAACGGGGAAACCGCTACCGGGAGCCGGGGGACGTACGGCAGGATCCTCGGATGGAGCGTGTACGTGATGTCTCTGAGCTGCCGAAAGCCCATCTCCACCTGCATTTCACCGGATCGATGCGGCCCACCACCCTGCTGGAGCTGGCCGACAAGTACGGCGTACGCCTGCCCGACGCGCTGACAGAGGCCCTGACCAGCGGGGAGCCGCCGAAGCTGCGGGCGACGGACGAGCGGGGCTGGTTCCGCTTCCAGCGGCTGTACGACGCGGCACGCTCCTGCCTGCGTGAGCCGGAGGACATCCGGCGGCTGGTGCGCGAGGCGGCCGAGGAGGACCTGAACGACGGCTCCGGCTGGCTGGAGATCCAGGTGGACCCGACGTCCTACGCCCCGCGCCTGGGCGGGCTGATCCCCGCGCTGGAGATCATCCTGGACGCGGTGGAGACGGCGTCGCGCGAGACGGGCCTGGGGATGCGCGTGCTGGTGGCCGCGAACCGCATGAAGCACCCGCTGGACGCCCGCACGCTGGCCCGGCTCGCCGTGCGTTACAGCGACCGCGGTGTGGTCGGCTTCGGACTGTCCAACGACGAACGCCGGGGCATGGCGCGGGACTTCGACCGGGCGTTCGCGATCGCGCGGGACGGCGGCCTGTTCGCGGCCCCGCACGGCGGCGAGCTCACCGGCCCGGCCTCGGTCCGTGACTGCCTGGACGACCTGCACGCCCACCGGGTGGGCCACGGGGTCCGCGCGGCGGAGGACCCGCGGCTGCTGCGGCGCCTCGCCGACCGCGGGGTGACCTGCGAGGTGTGCCCGGCGTCGAACGTGGCGCTGGGCGTGTACGAGAAGCCCGAGGACATCCCGCTGCGCACGCTCTTCGACGCGGGCGTGCCGATGGCCCTGGGCGCGGACGACCCGCTGCTCTTCGGCTCACGTCTTGCGGCGCAGTACGACATCGCCCGCCGCCACCACGCCTTCACGGACGCCGAACTGGCCGAACTGGCCCGCCAGTCGATCCGCGCGTCGGCCGCTCCGGAGGACGTCCGCACCAAGCTGCTGTCGGGCGTGGACGACTGGCTGGCGGGCTGAGGCGGCCGCGCGCCCACTCCACCTTGCCGGCCGGGTGCCGGCCGGATGCCGACCGGATGCCGGTCGGATGCCGGTCGGATGCCGGTCAGGTGCCGGTCGGATGCCGGTCAGGTGCCTGTCAGGTGCCTGTCAGGTGCCTGCCAGGTGCCGGCGCTGTCGGGCAGGAGATCGTCCGCCAGGCGCTCGCCGCCGGGCACCACGTCACCGCCGTCGTGTGCGACCCGGCCCGGCTGACCGTGACGGGCGCCCGTCTGGGGGTGTTCCGCGCCGGCCTCACCGACCCGCGGGCGCTGCGCCCCGCCCTCGCCGGCCGGGACGCGGTGCCGTCCGGGCTGGGCGCCCGCAGCCGCAAGGACGCCGGGGTGACGACCCGGCTGACCCGTACGGTGCTGGGCGCGATGGAGGCGGAGAGGGTCCGGCGGCTGATCGTGGTGACCGCCGGGCCGGTGGGGCCCGAGCCCGCGGGTGACGGGTTCCTCGACCGCACCGCGCGGAGCCTGGTCTCCGCGATCCTGAAGGACGTCCACGCCGACCTGCGCGAGACGGAGGCGGAGCTGGCCCGCAGCGCCACGGACCGGACGGTCGTCCGCCCGCCGCGTTTGCGGAACAAGCCGCTCACCGGCACCTACCGCACGGTCGTCGGCGGCTTCCCGCCGCACGGCCGCTTCATCGCGTGCGCCGATGTGGCCCACGCGATGCTGGCGATGATCGACGACCCGGCGACGGTGAAGCAGGGTGTGGGAGTGGCGTACTAAGTACTGGGCCGGGGAGCGTGGTCCACAGGCGTGGTCCACAGGCGTGGTCCACAGGCGTGGTCCACAGGCGTGGTCCACAGGCGTGGTCTACAGGCTGACGCCGACCGTCACCGGCTCGTTCACCAGCGTGATGCCGAACGCCTCACGGACCCCGGTCACGACCTCGCGGGCCAGCGTCAGCAGGTCCTCGGTCGTCGCGCCGCCGCGGTTGGTGAGGGCGAGGGTGTGCTTGGTGGAGATTCGGGCCGGACCGGTGCCGTGGCCCTTGGTGAAGCCCGCCTTGTCGATCAGCCAGGCCGCCGAGGTCTTGGTGTGGCCCTGACCCGCCGGGTACGCGGGCGGTTCGACGCCCTCGCCCAGCCGCTCCCGCACGCGCGCGCGGAAGGCGGCGAAGTCGGTGTCGGTGAGGATCGGGTTGGTGAAGAAGGACCCGGCCGACCAGGTGTCATGGTCCTCGGGATCTAGCACCATGCCCTTCCCGGCCCGCAGCTTCAGCACGGTGTCACGGGCACTGGCGAGCGGCACCCGGTCGCCCGCCTCCACGCCGAGCGCGCGGGCGGTCTCGGCGTACCTCAGCGGCGCGGACAGCCCGTCCTCGTCCTCCAGTTCGAAGCGGACACGCAGGACCACGTACCGCTCGGGGTCCGCCTTGAAGCGGCTGTGGCGGTAGGAGAACGCGCACTCCTCGTTCGCCAGCGTCACCGTCTCGCCGGCCGTGCGGTCGTAGGCGACGACCTCGGTGATGGTGGAGGAGACCTCCTGGCCGTACGCCCCCACGTTCTGGATCGGGGTGGCGCCCGCGGAGCCCGGGATGCCGGAGAGGCACTCGATTCCCGCGAGCCCGGCCTCCACGGTGCGGGCGACGGCGTCGGTCCACACCTCGCCGGCGGCCAGCTCCAGCGTCGTACCGCTGAGTTCGAAACCGCGGGTGGCGATGCGCAGGGCGGTGCCGTCGAAGCCCTTGTCACCGATGACCAGGTTGGAACCGCCGCCGATGACCAGCAGCGGGGTGCCGGCGGCGTCGGCCCCGCGGACGGCGTCGACGATCTCCGCGTCGGTGGTCGCGGTGATCAGCCGGGTCGCGGGGCCGCCCAGCCGGAAGGTGGTCAGCGGGGCGAGGGGCGCGTCGTGGAGTTCCTGCACGCGCCCAAGACTACGAGACCCCACTGACAGCCCCGCACGCCGACGGTCCCGCACCCTTCGCCGGCCGTCAGGCCAGTCGTACGACCGCCCGGGACATTCCGAGGACCTTCTGCCCGTCGCTCGTGGCCGTCAGGTCGACCCGCACGGTGTTGTCGTCGAGCTTGGCCGCCACCTTGCCGACGACCTCGATCAGGGCGCCCTCGTCGTCGTCGGGGACGACGACGGGCCTGGTGAAGCGGACGCCGTACTCGACGACGGCGCCGGGGTCGCCCGTCCAGTCGGTGACGACGCGGATCGCCTCGGCCATGGTGAACATGCCGTGTGCGATCACGTCCGGCAGCCCGACCTCCCTGGCGAACCTCTCGTTCCAGTGGATCGGGTTGAAGTCCCCGGAGGCGCCCGCGTACCGGACGAGGGTGGCGCGGGTCACGGGGAAGGTCTGCGCCGGCAGTTCGGTGCCGACCTCGACGTCGTCGTAGGCGATCTTCGCCGTCATCGCTTCCTCACGCCTCCTCGGCCGCGCGGGCCACCAGCTTGGTCCAGGCGGTCACGACGTGCTCGCCGGCCTCGTCGTGCACCTCGCCGCGGATGTCCAGGATGTCGTTGCCCGCCAGGGACTTGATCGCCTCGATGGTGGAGGTGACGGTGAGCCGGTCACCGGCGCGCACGGGCCGGGTGTAGGCGAACTTCTGGTCGCCGTGCACCACACGGCTGTAGTCGAGGCCGAGCAGCGGGTCCTGCACGACCTGTCCGGCGGCCTTGAAACTGATCGCGAAGACGAAGGTCGGCGGGGCGATCACATCGGGGTGGCCGAGCGCCTTGGCGGCCTCCGGGTCCGTGTACGCCGGGTTGGCGTCACCCACCGCCTCCGCGAACTCCCGGATCTTCTCCCGCCCGACCTCGTAGGGGGCGGTGGGCGGGTAGGACCGCCCCACGAAGGACTGGTCGAGCGCCATGGCCCGGCACCTCCTGGTGTCACTCTCGGTTGAAACACCATGAGGCCGCCCCCTGGTGCGGGGGCGGCCTCATGAATGAGCCTGATTTATCGCGTCTCGCGGTGCGCGGTGTGCGCGTTGCAACGCGGGCAGTGCTTCTTCATCTCAAGACGGTCCGGGTTGTTACGCCGGTTCTTCTTGGTGATGTAGTTCCGCTCCTTGCACTCCACGCAGGCCAGCGTGATCTTCGGGCGGACGTCGGTGGCAGCCACGTGAGTGCTCCTTGACGAACGGGTGGGTTATTCAACGCAAGAAAGAGTAGCCGATCGAAGGACCGACCCCGCAATCGGCTACTGTCAGTAGCGGTGACCGGACTTGAACCGGTGACACAGCGATTATGAGCCGCTTGCTCTACCGACTGAGCTACACCGCTTTGATGAGATCAGTCCCGCCTCGCGGCGGGAACCTCTCACACCAGAGCCCCAATACGGAATCGAACCGTAGACCTTCTCCTTACCATGGAGACGCTCTGCCGACTGAGCTATTGGGGCGAGCGATGAAGACATTACACGCTCCGCCGCCGTTCGCCCAAATCCGTTTCGCGGCCCCCGTCCGGCCCCGCCGCACGGCCCTCACGACCGTCCGGCCGCACGGCCACACCGGTACGACTATTGCGCTCCTCCCCCGTTCCGGCGGGCGGCCGCCCTAGGCTCGTCTCACTCTGCGTGATCTTGCGTTTCCTGCTGTCCTCCGCCGCCCCCGCTCCGCCCGTTGCCCGTTTCCCCTCGTTGTCCGCCGTAGCTGGAGTGCGATGCCCCCCGGTGACCCGCAGCCGCCCCACTCGTCCTCCCCGCCGGGACCGCCGGAACCGACGGACCCGGACGGCCTGCTGCTGTGCGGGGCGCGGCTGACCGACGGGCGGACCGTGGACGTACGGCTGGCCGGCGGACGCATCGAGGCGGTCGGCACGGCCGGCAGCCTGGGCACGACACGCGGGCCGGGCACGACCGGCGCCCCCGGCGCGGGTGGTCGGGGCGCGGGCGGTCCCGGCGCGGGCGGTCCCGCAGACGCCGGGGCGCGCGTGGACCTCACCGGCTACCTGCTCCTGCCGGCCCCGGCGGAGGCCCACGCCCACGCCGACACCGCCCTGACCGCCGACGACGAGGGACCGGTGTCGTACGACGCGGAGGACGTACAGCGCCGGGCGACCGAGGCCGCGCTGCTGCAGCTCGGCCACGGCGCCACCGCTGTGCGCGCACACGTGCGCGTGGGTGACGTCCAGGGCCTCGGCGCCCTGACGGCCGTCCTGCGGGCGCGGCGGGCACTGCGCGGACTCGCCGAGCTGACGACGGTGGCGGTGCCCCGCGTGCTGACCGGGGCCGCCGGCGCGGACGGGCTGGCGATCCTGCGGGACGCGGTGAAGATGGGCGCTTGCGTGGTGGGCGGCTGCCCGGACGTGGACCCGGACCCCGCGGGCTATGTGGAGGCGGTCCTGGACGTCGCCTCCGAACACGGCTGCCCCGTCGACCTGCACACCGACGCCACCGACCCGGCCCGCCTGGCGCGCATCGCGGCGATGGCGGGCGGGCTGCGCCCGGGGGTGACGCTGGGCCCGTGCGGCGGCCTGGCCCGGCTGCCCGCCGGTGCGGCCTCACGGGCCGCGGACCAACTGGCCGCCGCCGGGGTCACGGTGGTGTGCCTGCCACAGGGCGGCTGCGGGGGCGCCGAGCGGCGCGGCACGGCTCCGGTACGGCTGCTGCGGGCCGCCGGGGTGCGGGTGGCCGCAGGCAGCGGCGCCCTGCGGGACGTGTCGAACCCGGTGGGGCGCGGCGACCCGCTCGAGGCGGCGTACCTGCTGGCCTCGTGCCACGGGCTGCGCCCCGAGGAGGCCTACGACAGCGTGAGCGCGTCGGCGCGCGAGGTACTCGGCCTGCCCGAGGTGCGGGTCGAGGCGGGCTTCCCCGCCGAGCTGCTCGCGGTGCGCGGCGACCGGCTCGCGGGGGCGCTGTCCCTCGCCTACAGCCGCATCGTGGTGCACCGGGGGCGCGTGGTGGCGCGGACGAGCGCGGTCCGTGAGTTCTGCGACTCGGCGGCGGCGGTGGAACTGGGGCTGCCGCGACAGGGGCGGGGCGAACTGTCGTGACCGGCGGGAAGTCGCAGGAGGGGGTCACCGGGGCGTGGCCGAAGTCGTGCGGCGGATGGGGCCGTCCGGGCGTACGGTCGGAAACATGCGCATTGTCATCGCTGGTGGTCATGGTCAGATCGCGCTGCGGCTGGAGCGGCTGCTCGCCGCGCGCGGGGACGAGGTTGCGGGCATCATCCGGCGCGCCGAGCAGGGCGACGACCTGAGGGCGGCGGGGGCCGAACCGATCGTGCTCGACCTGGAGTCGGCCTCGGTCGAGGAGGTCGCAGAACGGCTGCGGGGCGCAAACGCGGCGGTGTTCGCGGCGGGCGCGGGCCCGGGCAGCGGCGCGGCCCGCAAGGACACGGTGGACAAGGGCGCGGCGGTGCTGTTCGCGGACGCGGCGGTCCGCGCGGGGGTACGGCGCCACGTGGTTGTCTCCTCGATGGGCGCGGACGCGAGGCACCAGGGCGACGAGGTCTTCGACGTGTATCTGCGAGCCAAGGGCGAGGCGGACGACTACGTACGCGGCCAGGAGGCCCTGGACTGGACGATCCTGCGCCCCGGCGCCCTGACGGACGACGCCGGCACCGGCCTGGTCCGCCTGGAGGCCCACACGGGCCGCGGCGCGATCCCCCGCGACGACGTGGCCGCGGTCCTCGCCGAACTCGTGGACACCCCGGCGACGTCCGGCCTGACCCTCGAACTGGTCAGCGGCTCGACGCCGGTGTCGGTGGCGGTGAAGTCGGTGGCGGGAAACTGACGGCAGCGGCGCCGGCCGGCGCCGGCGGTCCGGACGGCACTCAGAACAGCGGGAGCTGGCCGGGGAACTCCGCGACGACGTATCCGTCCAGCGAAGGCTGCACCGCGCCGAGTTGTGCGACCCGGCGCGACCCCGGACAGGATGTCAGCTCGCCGCTCTCCCGCGCCCCGGGCGGATCGTGCCGCGCGAACCGCCCGGCGACCACGGCGATCTCACGGCGGCACACCGGGCAGGCTCTGCGCCGGGGAGACGGACGGGTGGACATGGGGCCAGTGTGCACCGCACCAATGACAACCGACTGCCGGGAAGGCCGAGCCGGCAGATGCACGGACCGCGCGCACGGCGGCCCCCGAACCGAGGTCCGGCAGCCTTGAACCACGATTGGGCAGCCCTGAACCGAGGTTCGGCAGCCCCCTGAACCTAGGTTCAAGGGCTGCCCTCGACGACCGCTGCCCCACGACCGCTACCCCGCGTCCGCCCCACCGGAAGGTGGCTCCGGCATGGAGCCGGCAACGCCCTGGCCCCCACGTCCGCCGTTGAGCCGGTCGGCGAGGATCATCGCCACATCGTCCGCGAGGTCGCCCCCGGTATGGCGGATCAGCGCCTGGTGCAGTTGGTCCAGGAATTCCGGTGGAGTGGCGCCGACGCGTATCCCCTCCATGGCCTCCGGCAGGGCGAAGAACTCGTTGTCGCGGTTGCGGGCCTCGATCACGCCGTCGGTGTAGAGCAGCAGACGGTCACCGGGGAGGAACGGATAGCTCTCAGGCTTGGCGGGGAGGTCGGTGGTGAGGTCCTCGAGGCCGAGAGGCGGCAACGGCGAGGGCGGCATCAGTGTCACAGCCCTGCCCCGGTGCAGCAGCAGCGGTGGCGGATGCCCACGGTTGACCAGCTGCACCACGGGTTCGTCCGGCACCTGCGCGATGAGCGCCGTGGTGAACCCCTCCAGCAGAACTTCCGGATCGTACGCACCCGGCACCGCGACTTCCCGTCGCAGCGCAGCCGCGCAGCGGTTCATGACCTCCACCAGCTCATCCTCGTAGTGCACGGCTTCCCGGAACGCGCCCAACGCCACCGCCACGGCTCGCACCGCGGACAGCCCCTTGCCCCGGACGTCCCCCACGATCATCCGGACGCCGTACCGCGTCTGCACGGCCTCGTACAGATCGCCGCCCACCCGTGCCCCCGTCCCGGCCGCAAGGCACAGGCTGCCCGCCAACACCGGGCCCAGGCGCGCGGGTACGGGCCGCAGCACGACCTCCTGGGCCGCCACGGCGATCCGGCGGACCTGGTCGAGCTCTCTCCGCCTGCGCGTCTGCACGGCGCTGCTGGTGATGAATCCAGCCACGGAGACCAGGGCCAGGGCCAGGAAATTGGTGTAGACCTGCAGGGTGCCCCAGGCCTCGTTGTAGGTCGCGGTGGTCACGCTGATCGCCAGCGCGAGAGCCGCCGCCGCGGTGGTGCCCTTGGGCCCCATCGTCACTGCCGCCAGCGCCGGGACCGCGGTGAGGAAGGGGCCGGTGTAGATGAAGTGCGCAGGCGTGAGCTCGATGACCAGCACGGCCAGCGCGATCAGGAAGGGCACACACTGCATCAGTGTGAAGAGGACCCGGTTACGACTGGCTGCTCCTGGCAGAAGGGGTGAGCGCAAGAGCGACCTCATGCACCAAGCCTGCCTCGCTGGAGCTCACGGCTCCACTCTGCCGCCTGCCACCCCGGGCAGCCCGGAGACCGGGCTGCGATACGTGGACGAGTGGACCACGCGGATGGCCGGCGCCGGCGGCGTGCCCAGGTCGCACCGGCGTGCCCCCATCGCCACCTGGTCCCTGGGCGGGTGCGCCTGCGGATGCGACCGGCCGAGGCCGGCGGGACCTGCGCGCACGAAGAGACCCCCTCCGCTCTGCGTTTCCGCAGTTCGGAGGGGGTCTCTCTCAGCGTGGCGGCGCCAGGATTCGAACCTGGGAAGGCTGAGCCGGCAGATTTACAGTCTGCTCCCTTTGGCCGCTCGGGCACACCGCCGGGGGTTGATGCCGGTCGGACCGCCTTCCGGCGGTGCTCCCTGGCAACGACGTAAACAATACCCGATACGCAGGGGTGCTTCGCCACCCGATTGATCGGCGCCTCGGCGTCGGCGGGTGGCTAGGCTTGTGCGGATGCGGCCCGGCATCCGAAGGCCGGGCCCGGCGGCCTCCCCACGCCCGCCGGCACGCACCTGAAACTCACCGACACACCCCGATACAAGGAGCCACAGGACATGGCCGACTCCAGTTTCGACATCGTCTCGAAGGTCGAGCGGCAGGAGGTCGACAACGCCCTCAACCAGGCCGCCAAGGAGATCTCGCAGCGCTACGACTTCAAGGGCGTGGGTGCCTCGATCTCGTGGTCCGGTGACAAGATCCTCATGGAGGCGAACTCCGAGGACCGGGTGAAGGCAGTCCTCGACGTCTTCCAGTCCAAGCTGATCAAGCGCGGCATCTCGCTGAAGGCCCTGGACGCGGGCGAGCCCCAGCTCTCCGGCAAGGAGTACAAGCTGTTCGCGTCGATTCAGGAGGGCATCTCCCAGGAGAACGCGAAGAAGGTGGCCAAGCTCATCCGCGACGAGGGCCCCAAGGGCGTGAAGGCCCAGGTCCAGGGTGACGAGCTCCGCGTCAGCTCCAAGAGCCGCGACGACCTGCAGGCCGTGATCGCCCTCCTGAAGGGCCAGGACTTCGACTTCGCGCTGCAGTTCGTGAACTACCGGTAGGTCACCCGCACCCCGCGGTTCGTACCGCGTACCCCGTATCCCGCGCCCGTGGGGCGCGGGGACGCGTGAGTACGAGGTGGGTACGAGGTGGGTATGAGGGAGGGTGGGCACCCGGGCGGTGCCCACCCTTCTCGCCTGCCGGCGGCTGGCCGGGGTGCGCTCAGTCGCGCGAATTGCCGAAGAGGATGCGGTAGGCGATCAGCAGCACGAGGGAGCCGCCGATCGCCGCGGCCCACGTGGCGCCGTCGTAGAAGTGCTTGGAGATCGGGTGGTGCAGCCAACGGGCCGAGATCCAGCCGCCGATGAAGGCGCCCGCGACACCGATGAGGGTCGTGCCGATGAAACCGCCCGGATCGCGGCCCGGCAACAGGAACTTCGCGATGGCCCCGGCCAACAGCCCGAGGATGATCCAGCTGATGATGCCCATGCCCTGAACCTGCCCTTCCACGCTGTGCCTGCACTGTCCCGGCGCTGTGATTCCGGTCCGGACAGGCTGTGCCCGCAGGCCATGCGTCTCTCGTCGTGCCGATGATCGTTCCCACCACACGACTGTTCGTACCGTGTTGATGAACAGGACGTCATGGCCACACCCGGTGGTTGCACCGGTCAGTAGGGTTCCGGCCATGACACGCTCCGCTGCCACGCCCGCGTCCGTCCCCGAGCTGCGGCGCACCCTGGGGGTCGGGGACGCCGTGGTCATCGGGCTCGGTTCGATGATCGGGGCCGGGATCTTCGCCGCCCTGGGCCCGGCGGCACGCGCGGCCGGCTCCGGGCTGCTGGCCGGTCTCGCGGTCGCCGCCGTGATCGCCTATTGCAACGCCACCTCCTCGGCCCGGCTGGCCGCCCGCTATCCGGCCTCGGGCGGCACTTATGTGTACGGGCGCGAGCGGCTCGGGGTGTTCTGGGGCTATCTCGCGGGCTGGGCGTTCGTGGTCGGCAAGACCGCCTCCTGTGCGGCGATGGCGCTCACCGTGGGCGCGTACGTGTGGCCGGGGCAGGCGCACGCGGTGGCGGTGGCCGCCGTGGTGGCGCTGACCGCGGTGAACTACGGCGGCATCCAGAAGTCCGCCTGGCTGACGCGGGTGATCGTGGCGGTGGTCCTGGCGGTCCTCGCTTCCGTGGTCGTGGCGTGTCTGGGCTCCGGTGCCTTTGACGCCGGGCGGCTGGCCATCGGCGGCTCGGCGGGCGCCGGCGGTGTACTGCAGGCGGCCGGGCTGCTCTTCTTCGCGTTCGCCGGGTACGCGCGGATCGCGACCCTCGGCGAGGAGGTACGGGACCCGGCGCGGACCATCCCCCGCGCGATCCCGCTCGCCCTGGGGATCACGCTGGCCGTGTACGTGTGTGTGGCGGTGGCTGTCCTTTCCGTGCTGGGCTCGGACGGGCTCGGGCACGCGGCCGCACCGCTGGCCGACGCCGTGCGGGTGGCGGGGGTGCCGGGGCTGGCGCCGGTGGTGCGGGCCGGTGCCGCCGTGGCCGCGCTGGGGTCGCTGCTCGCCCTGATCCTGGGCGTGTCGCGGACCACGCTGGCGATGGCCCGCGACCGGCATCTGCCGGGTGCGCTGGCCGCCGTGCACCCCCGCTTCCAGGTTCCGCACCGGGCGGAGCCGGCCGTGGGCGCGGTGGTCGCCGTCCTGGCCGCCACGGTGGACGTCCGGGGCGCGATCGGCTTCTCCTCCTTCGGTGTGCTGGCGTACTACGCGGTGGCCAACGCCTCGGCCTGGACCCTCGATCCGGCCCCGGCCCGCCGGGTGGCTCCGGTGGTGGGGTTCATCGGGTGCGTGACGCTGGCCTTCGCGCTGCCCTGGATCTCCGTGGTGGTGGGCGCAGGGGTCGTTGCGGTGGGCGCGGCCGTCTACGGCGTGAGGCAGTGGGTGGCGGCGCGGTAGCCACCCGTGTGTGCGCGCTCCACCGGTCAGGCCTTGGCAGATGCCGTGCGTATGCGGAACTCCGTCCAGGGCGCCATCTCGAACTCCTCGCCCGCCTCGTCGTACCAGCCGGTGCCGTCGACCCAGGCCTGCAGCCAGTCGGCGAGGCCGGCGGCGTCCACGTACCAGGCGCGGTCCGGGTCGCCGGGGTTGGGCTCGAAGAGGAGCACGGTGGCTTCCGGGGAGCGGCAGTCCACACACGCGTACATCGCGCAGCCCCAGTGGGATATCGGCAGCACTCCCTCGGGCCAGGGCCAGTCGGGGTCCTCGCTGCCCTGCGCACGGTTGGCGAGGTACTGGGTGACAGCGGCCGGCTCACCGGCCGGCGGGCTGTCGAGCAGGGGCAGCAGGCCGTACTCCGGGCCGAAGCCGCCGTCGCCTATCCGCACGTACAGACCAGCGAGCAACGGGGGCAGCCGGAAGCCCAGCGCCGCCTCGGCGCGGGACAGCGTGGCCGCGTCCACGGGGGCGGGAAGAGAAGTCCAGCCCCACGGACGGGTGTCGCGGGCCTTGGCCGCCACCCGTGTCAGCAACTGCTCGTGCTCGGTCATGGGTTCATCATGCAGGCCGCCACTGACAACCGGTCCGGCCTGTGGACAACTCGTGCGTTGTGGACGACGGGCCCGTCAGCGCGTGGCGAACGGCTCGTCCGTGCGCACGATTTCACGGCCCAGCGGGAGCAGCGAGACCGGGATCAGTTTGAAGTTGGCGATGCCGAACGGGATGCCGATGATCGTGACGCACAGCGCGATGCCCGTGACGATGTGGGTCAGCGCCAGCCACCAGCCCGCGAGCAGCAGCCACAGGACGTTGCCGACGCAGGACGGGGCGCCCGCGTCAGGGCGCTCGACCGTGGTGTACCCGAAGGGCCACAGGGCGTAGACGCCGATTCGGAACGAAGCGATGCCGAACGGAATGCCGATCACCGTGATGCACAGGAGCACACCGGCGAGGAGGTAGCCGAGGAACAGCCAGAAGCCGCTGAGGACCAGCCAGATGAGGTTGAGGATTGTTTTCATTGGTGGCGACCTGCCATCTGTTCGAGTCGGGCGATCCGCTCCGCCATGGGCGGGTGCGTGGAGAACATCTTCGAAAGGCCCTGGCCCGGGCGGAAGGGGTTCGCGATCATCATGTGGCTCGCGGTCTCGATGCGCGGCTCGGGGGGCAGCGGGAGCTGCTGGGTGCCCACTTCGAGCTTGCGCAGGGCGCCGGCGAGGGCGAGCGGGTCGCCGGTGATTCGAGCGCCGGACGCGTCGGCCTCGTACTCCCGTGAGCGGCTGATGGCCAGTTGGATGACCGTGGCCGCGAGCGGGCCGAGAATCATGATCAGCAGCAGGCCGACGAAGCCGGGGCCGTCGTCGTCGTCCGAGCGGCCGATGGGGATCAGCCAGGCGAAGTTGACCAGGAACATGATCACGGAGGCGAGGGCGCCGGCGACGGAGGAGATCAGGATGTCGCGGTTGTAGACGTGGCTGAGTTCGTGGCCGATGACCCCGCGCAGTTCGCGCTCGTCCAGGATGCGCAGGATGCCCTCCGTGCAGCACACGGCGGCGTTGCGCGGGTTGCGGCCGGTCGCGAAGGCGTTCGGTGCCTCCGTCGGGGAGATGTACAGGCGGGGCATGGGCTGGCGGGCCTGGGTGGAGAGCTCGCGGACCATCCGGTAGAGCGCCGGGGCCTCGAACTCGCTGACCGGGCGGGCGCGCATCGCGCGGAGGGCCAGCTTGTCGCTGTTCCAGTACGCGTACGCGTTGGTGCCGATGGCGACGAGGACCGCGACGATCAGGCCGGTGCGGCCGAAGAAGCTGCCGATGACGATGATGAGTGCGGACAGTCCCCCGAGGAGTACTGCGGTCCTGAGCCCGTTGTGCCGGCGGTGCACGGTACGCCCTCCAAGTGGTGCGGCAGGGGAACCCTTCGCTTGCTGCTGTGCGGTGCCACTGGTGTCGTGACGTGTCGTGGTGTCACGTCCAGTGGACCCTTCCGTACTGGTCAACGCCAGGCGAGAGCCCCTGGTTCCCTGGTGCGTGCGAAGGCGCGCGGGCCGTCCGGGTGAGCGGGGCACCGGGCGGCACGCGCGCGTGGCGGTCGAGTGCCCCACGCGCGGGTCCTGACGCCCGGGGTTCAGAACAGGCCGCTGCCCGCGAAGCGCAGCACCAGTTGGGGGGCGCCGGAGAGGACGATGCCGAGGACGGCCGTCAAGGTGATGGCAGCCGTGAGGGGGGCCGGCGCGCGGTGCCGGACGGGTTCGCCCACGGGGGCACGGAACAGCAGGGCCGTCCACTGGAGGTAGTAGAACAGCGCGATGACGACGTTGACCGCCATGACGACGGCGAGCCAGCCGAGTCCGGCGCCGACGGCCGCGGAGAAGACGGTGACCTTCGCGAAGAGGCCGATGACACCCGGGGGCAGCCCGGCCAGGCACAGCAGGAAGAAGGCCATGAGGAGGGCGGTCAGGGGGTTCGTGGCGTACAGGCCGCGGTAGTCGGTGATGCGGTTGCGGGTCCTGGTGCGGCCCACGAGCGCGGCCACGGCGAAGGCGCCGAGGTTCACGGCGGCGTACATGAGGGCGTACGCCACGGTGGAGCCGATCGCCTTCTGGGCGTCCTTGGAGTACCCGGCCGCGGCGATCGGCACCAGGAGGTATCCGGCCTGACCGACGGAGGACCAGGCGAGCAGCCGGACCGCGCTGTACGCGCGCGTGGCCTGCTGGCGGAGGGCACCGACGTTACCGACGGTCATGGTGAGCGCGGCGAGCGCGGCGAGCGCGGGGCCCCAGACGCCGGCGTACGACGGGAAGGCGACGACGGTGACGAGGATCAGGCCGGTGAAGCCGACCGCCTTGCCGACGACCGACAGGTAGGCGGCGATCGGCAGGGGCGCGCCCACATAGGTGTCGGGCACCCAGAAATGGAAGGGGACGGCGGCGGTCTTGAAGGCGAAGCCGACGAGGGTGAGGACGACACCGGTCTGGGCGAGGGTGTGGAGCTGTCCGTCGACGTGCTGGAGGCGGTCGGCGACCTGGGTGAGGTAGAGGGTGCCGGTGGAGGCGTAGACGAAGCTGATGCCCATCAGGCTGACGGCGGTGGCGGTGACCGACGACAGGAAGAACTTCAGGGCCGCGTCGGAGGACTTCCGGTCGCCGTGCCTCAGGCCGACGAGGGCGAAGGCGGGCAGGGAGGCGACCTCCAGGGCGACGATGAGTGTGGCCAGGTCGCGGGAGGCGGGCAGGAGTGCGGCTCCGGCGGCGGAGGACAGCAGCAGGAACCAGTACTCCCCCTCGGGGAGTCCCCCGCGCGCGTCCTTCAGCGCGGTGACGGACAGCAGGGCGGCGAGGAGGGCGCCGCCGAGGACCAGGAACTGGATGACGAGGGTGAAGTGGTCCGCGGTGTAGCTGCAGACGTCGGGGTGGCCGGCCAGGCAGAAGGTGCTGCGGTCGCCGTCGAGGAGGGGCAGCAGCAACAGCGCGGAGGCGGCGAGCCCGGCGACCGAGATCCAGCCGAGGACGGGCTTGCGCGCCTCGGGCAGGAAGAGGTCGGCGACGAGCGCCACGAGGGCGGCCACCGCGGTGAGGGTTGGCGGCGCGATGGCGAGCCAGTCGACGGACTGGACCGCCGACGCTGCCAGTGGCTGGGCCAGGGCGCTCATCGGGTGCCTCCTGCGAGGAGCTGCTGCACGGCCGGGTCGGTGAGCCCGAGCAGGGCCTTCGGCCAGAGCCCGGCGACGACGGTGAGAACCACCAGTGGGGTCCAGGCCGCGAACTCGTAACTGCGGACGTCGGCCAGTTGTGGAGCGTCCTGCGCCGGCGTGCCCATGCAGACCCGGCGGACCACGACGAGCATGTAGGCGGCGGTCAGCAGGGTGCCGAACGCGCCGATCGCCATGAACGTGAGGAAGGCGGGCCGGCTGAGATCGGCGGCGGGCTTGAACGCGCCGAACAGGGCGAGCATCTCGCCCCAGAAGCCGGCCAGGCCCGGCAGTCCGAGCGAGGCGACCGCGCCGAAGGCGAGCAGGCCGCCCAGGCGCGGCGCCTTGCCGTACAGCGCGGCCCCCGACTCGAATGGATCCGGCGCGGCGGAGCCGCTCGTTGAGGGGCGGTGGCCGGGCGACTGGAGGGCCAGCGTGTCGAGGTCGGTGGTGCCGGTGCGGTCCTTGAGCGCGCCGACCAGGAAGAAGAGCAGGCCGGTGATGAGGCCGTGGGCGATGTTGGCGAACAGTGCGCCGTTCACACCCGTCGGGGTCGTCGTGGCGATACCGAGGAGCACGAAGCCCATGTGGCCCACGGAGGAGTAGGCGATGAGTCGTTTGAGGTCGCCCTTGGCGCCGCGTTTGGCGAGGGCGAGGCAGGCCAGGGATCCGTAGATGATCCCGACGACGGCGAGGGCGGCGAGGTAGGGAGCGAAGGTGTGGAAGCCGTGCGGAGCGACCGGCAGCAGAATCCGGACGAATCCGTACGTACCCATCTTCAACAGGACACCGGCCAGCAGGACCGAGCCGACGGTCGGCGCTGCGGTGTGGGCGTCCGGCAGCCAGCTGTGCAGCGGCCACATCGGCGTCTTGACCGCGAGCCCGATCCCGATCGCCAGAACGGCGATGACCTGCACGGATGCGGTCAGTGACCGGCCGTTGTCAGTGGCGAGTGCGACCATGTCGAATGTGCCGGCCTTGATCCCGATCAGGAGCAGGCCGAGCAGCATGACGACCGAGCCGAGCAGGGTGTAGAGGATGAACCGCCAGGCCGCGGCCTGGCGGCCCTCGCCGCCCCAGCGGGCGATGAGGAAGTACATCGGGATGAGCACCGTCTCGAACGCGAGGAAGAACAGCAGCAGATCGAGGACGGAGAAGGTCGCGAGGGTGCCGGACTCGAGGAGGAGCACCAGCGCGACGAAGGCCTTCGGGGTGGGTCCCGCAGGTGTCTTGAAGTAGGAGTACAGCGCGCAGAGGAAGGTCAGCAGCGCGGTCAGGACGACGAGGGGGAGGGAGATGCCGTCGATGCCGAGGTGGATGCGCACGTGGAGTGCGGGGATCCAGCTGATGTCGGTCGTGGCCTGCATCTTCGACGGGTGGTCGTGGTCGAAGCCGAGCGCGAGGACGAACGTGGCGACGAGGACCGCGCCGGTGACGGTCACACCGTGCCGGAGTACGGCCTGCTCGGGCGACTTCCCCTTCAGTCCGGGGGGCGCGGGCAGGAGAGCGGCGAGCGCCCCGAGGAGCGGGCCGACTACGACGAATGCCAGAAGGAACTGCATCACGGACTCGCTGATATCGATCACGCCTGCTCACGCTCCCGCGGCGACGAGGACGACGGCGACCGCCAGGACGACGGTGCCGGCGAGCAGCGCGCTCACATAGGTCTGCACATTGCCGGTCTGGGCCCGCCGTACGGCGGCCCCGAGCAGCCGGGGTACGGCCGCCGCACCGTGTACGTAGGTCTCGACGACCTCCCGGTCGAGGAACCGCACGAGACTCGCTCCGGCCAGGATCGGGCGGACGAAGAGGGCCGCGTACACGGTGTCGAGGTGGAAGCCGGCGGCCGCGGGGCGGTGCAGCGGACCGAGCAGCAGCCGTCCGGGGTCCGCGGGGTCGGGAGCGTAGGCGATGTCCCCGTAGGCCGGCTTGTGGCTGGCGATGGCCTCGGCCTCGACGATTCCGGCGCCGGCCTCCGGGTGGGCCGCGACCGCGCCAAGGGGGTACCCCCTGCTCGAGGGAAGCCGAGAGCTTGGGGGCGGGACGCGGGCCGCGAGCGCGGTGGTGTGCCGCCAGGCGCCGTAGCTGACGATGCCGCCGGCCAGGGCCAGGCCCGTGCCGAGGACGGAGGTGGTCAGGGTCGGGGCGAGACCGAGACCGTCGAACCAGTCGGGCAGCACGCGGAACGCGAGGCCGCCGAAGGCGAGGGACGGTACGGCGAGCACCCAGAGCACGGCGTTCATGACCAGGGGCTGCTTGCCGTGGTCGGGGGCCTCGGCGCCCCGGCCGCGGAAGGCCAGCAGCCACAGGCGCATCGCGTACGCGGCGGTGAGCAGAGCGGTGAGGAGGCCGGTGACGAGGACGATCCAGCCCGCCGCGCCGGGGGCGCGGCCGGTGTGGCCGGTGGCGACGTGCTCTGCGGCGCCGAGGACGGACTCCTTGGAGAAGAAGCCGCTGAAGGGAGGGATCGCGGCGAGCGCGAGGAGCGCCACGGTCATCGTCCAGTAGGCGTCCGGGACGCGGTCGCGCAGATTGCTCATGCGGGACATGGCGGCCAGCGAGTTGGTGCCGGCGGCGTGGATGATCACGCCGGCCGCGAGGAAGAGCAGCGCCTTGAAGGCGCCGTGGGACAGGAGGTGGAAGACGGCCGCGCCGCGGTCGCCGACGGCGAGCGCGCCGGTCATGTAGCCGAGCTGGCCCATCGTGGAGTAGGCGAGGACGCGCTTGATGTCGTCCTGGGCGAGCGCGGCGAGTCCCGAGCCGGCCATCGTCACGCCGGCCATGCAGGCCAGGACGATCATCGCGGCCGAGGATGCCTGGAAGACGGGGAGGAGACGGGCGACGAAGTAGACACCCGCGGCGACCATCGTCGCGGCGTGGATCAGCGCGGAGACGGGCGTCGGGCCCGCCATGGCGTCGGGGAGCCAGGTGTGCAGCGGGAACTGCGCCGACTTGCCCGCGACGCCCGCGAGGAGCAGCAGGGCGATCACAGTCGGGTGGTGCAGCCCGCCGCTCGCGACGGTGCCGAGGACCTTGGTGATCTGGAAGGACCCGGCGGCGGTGCCCAGCGCGAACAGACCGATCAGGAAGGGGACGTCGCCGAGCTTGGTGACCAGAAAGGCCTTGATGGAGGCGGCGCGGGCCTCGGGGGTCTCCCAGTAGTGGCCGACCAGGAAGTAGGAGCAGATGCCCATGACTTCCCAGCCGACCAGCAGCACGATCAGGTCGCCGGAGTAGACGACGAGCAGCATGGCGGAGGTGAACAGGGAGACGAGAGCGGCGTACGAGGGGTAGCGCGGATCGTCACGCAGATAGCCCGTCGAGTAGATCTGCACGCAGGTGGCGACGACGCCGACCAGGACGGCGACGAGAGCGGCGAAGCCATCGATGTACAGGGCGAGTTCGATGGGCACCGAGCCGGTGGGCGTGAGCTCGGTGGCCGCGTCGACGGCCCGGCCGCCGCCCTGGTCCGCGGCGACCAGGACGGCCAGCACGAGGGACGCGAGGGTCGGCAGGACGGCGAGCGGGCGGGTGAAGCCGGGTGCCGTGCGGCCGAGGAGGAGGCCGGCCACGGCGCCGAGGAACGGAAGGAGAGGAACGAGGACGGCGAGGGTGGTCGTGGTCACGCGGTGGCCTCAGCCTTCTCAGCGTCCTGCGCGATCGCGGCGGCGTCGCTGCCGGGGCCGTCGTCGGAGTCGTCGCCGGGGCCCTCGGCGGCGTCGCGGAGCCGGTCGATGTCCGAGGTGCCGCGGTTGCGGTACACGGCGAGGACGATCGCCAGGCCGATGCCGATCTCTGCGGCGGCGATGGCGATGGTGAACAGGGTCAGGGCCTGGCCGGAGTGCAGGGTCTCGCGGGCGGCCTTGCTCAGCCAGACGTCGAAGGCGACCAGGTTGAGGTTGACCGCGTTGAGCATGAGCTCGACGGACATCAGGACCAGGATCGCGTTGCGGCGGGCCAGGACACCGTACAGGCCCGTGCAGAAGAGCAGGGCGGAGAGCACGGCGGGATAGGCGAGGTGCATCAGCGGACACCTTCCTCGGCGGTCCGGCCGCCGCGGGCACCCGGGAGCTCGGGGGCCGCCGCGTCCGCCTTCGCCTTGCGGGACAGGACGATCGCGCCGACCAGGGCGGCGAGAAGGAGGACGGACAGCGCCTCGAAGGGGAGGACCCAGTTCTGGAAAAGGCTGGCACCGGTGACCTTCGTCGAGCCGGCGGCGGCGCCGTCCAAGTCGATCCAGGTGGTGCGGAAGGCGTCGACGACCACCCAGACCAGGGCGGCCGCGGCGGCAACGGCCACGGTGAGGGCGGCCCAGCGGTTGCCGGAGTCGGCGTCCGGGGAGCGGCCGATGGGGGCCTTGGTGAGCATCAGACCGAACAGGAGGAGGACGACGACGGAACCGACGTAGATGAGGACCTGCACCCAGGCGATGAACTCGGCCGTGAGCAGGAGGTACTCGACGGCGAGACCACCAAGGGCCACCACCAGCCACAGGGCGGCGTGCACCAGCTGCCGGGTGGTCACGGTGACGAGTGCGGCGCCGAAGGTGGCCAGGCCGACGAGGAGGAAGGCGATCTCGACGCCGGTCGGGGAGAGGAAGCCGTGGGTTTCGGTGGCAGCCGTGGCCAGCGCGAAGGAAGCGGGACTCACGCGTCTTCCTCCCGGGGCTCGGCCTGCGCGGACTGCTCGGCCTGCGCGGCCGCCAGCTTCTCGGCGGTCTTGCGGGCGGCGGCGATCTCCTTGGGTTCCTCCGCGCCGGGGTCGAGGGCGGGCGGAGCCGGGACCGTCCACATCCACTCCCGCAGCTTGTCGCGCTCGTGGGTGAGGTCGCGGATGTCGGTCTCGGCGTACTCGAACTCCGGGGACCAGAACAGGGCGTCGAAAGGACACACCTCGATGCAGATACCGCAGTACATGCACAGGGAGAAGTCGATGGCGAAGCGGTCGAGGACATTGCGGCTGCGTTCACGGCCGCCGGGGGCCGCCGCCGGGATCGTCTCCTTGTGGGAGTCGATGTAGATGCACCAGTCCGGGCACTCGCGGGCGCACAGCATGCAGACCGTGCAGTTCTCCTCGAACAGCCCGATGACGCCACGCGTGCGGGGCGGGAGGTCGGGCTGGGCGTCCGGGTACTGCTCGGTGACGGTCTTCTTCGTCATCGTGCGCAGGGTGACGGCCAGGCCCTTGGCGAGGCCGGAGCCAGGGATGGGAGCCATGGTTACGAGATCACCACCTTGACGATGCCGGTGAGGGCGATCTGGGCGAGGGAGAGGGGGACGAGGAGGGTCCAGGAGAGTTTCTGCAGCTGGTCCTCGCGCAGCCGGGGGTAGGTGACGCGCAGCCAGATGACGACGAAGGCGAGGACGGCCGTCTTCAGCAGGGTCCACACCCAGCCGAGGCCGTCGGCGCCCCAGGGGCCGTGCCAGCCGCCCAGGAAGAGAACGGTGGTCAGGCCGCACAGGACGACGATTCCGGCGTACTCGGCGAGGAGGAACAGGGCGAAACGCAGGCCGGTGTACTCGGTGTACGCGCCGAAGATGATCTCCGAGTCGGCCACGGGCATGTCGAAGGGCGGGCGCTGCAGTTCGGCCAGGCCGGCGATGAAGAAGACGAGCGCGCCGACGATCTGCCAGGGCAGCCACCACCAGTGGAAGGCGTGCAGGATGCCGGGCAGGGAGACCGTGCCGGCCGCCATCGCCACGGAGGCGGCGGCGAGCAGCATCGGGAGCTCGTAGGCGAGGAGCTGGGCGGCGGTGCGCAGGCCGCCGAGGAGGGAGAACTTATTGGCGGAGGCCCAGCCCGCCATGAGCGAGCCGAGGACGCCCACGCCCATCACGGCGAGCACGAAGAAGATGCCCGCGTCGAGGACCTGGCCGACGTCGCCCTGGCCGGGGCCGATCGGGATGGCGAACAGCACGAGGAGGTACGGCAGGAGGGCCACGGCGGGAGCGAGCTGGAAGATGCGGCGGTCCGCGCCCGCCGGGACCACGTCCTCCTTCTGCGCGAACTTCACGCCGTCCGCGACGAGCTGGGCCCAGCCGTGGAAGCCACCGGCGTACATGGGACCGAGGCGGCCCTGCATGTGGGCCATGACCTTGTGCTCGGTCTGCCCCACGATCAGGGGGAAGGTGAGGAAGACCACGAAGACGATCAGGAGTCGCAGGGCGACGTCGACCGCGTCGTTCACTGCGGGCCTCCTTCGGTCTCGTCAGGCGTGTCGCGGGTACTGGGGGTGTCGCGGGTACCGGGAGTCTCGCTGGTACCAGGAGTCTCGCTGGTACCGGTGGTGTCAGGGGTGTCGTCCTCGGGCTTGCGCCTCGGTTTCGGCTCGGGTTCGTCGAACGCCGGGCGGGCGTGGTGCCAGGGGGCGTCCGAGCCGCGTGGGGCGGCGGGCGAGGCGGGCGACTTGGGCGCGTTCGCCTGCTCGCGTTGCGAGGCCGACCCCCCGGACTCGGTGCGCGCACGGCGTGGCGGCCGGGCCGCCGGTGGTGCTCCGGAGGACGCTCCCCCGGGCGTCCCGGACTCCTCGGGCCCTTCGATCCCCTTGGCTCCCTCGATCTCCTTGGTCCCCTCGATCCCCTTGGCCCCCTCGATCTCCTTGGTCCCCTCGATCCCCTTGGCCCCCTCGATCCCCTTGGCCCCCTCGATCCCCTTGGCCCCCTCGATCTCCTTGGCTCCCTCG
Organism: Streptomyces sp. NPDC020801; assembly: GCF_044334385.1. Lineage (NCBI taxonomy): Bacteria > Bacillati > Actinomycetota > Actinomycetes > Kitasatosporales > Streptomycetaceae > Streptomyces > Streptomyces sp. NPDC020801. Next base: position 148,229 of record NZ_JBIRST010000001.1, on the reverse strand, counting down.
GCCTCCTCCGCCGGAGCGACCGGACCGACCGGTTCCTGCACCACCGATGCCTCCGTGGCCGGCCCTTCGGCCGCCGGGGGCCGCGGCGCGGCGCCTTCGGCCACGGCCCGCGTCTCTGCCGCGGCGCCCTCGGGCGCCGGCGTGACGCTGTCACTCGCCGCCCCGCCGGCCTCCGTGGCCTCGGTACGGGGTGCCGTCTGGCTCACCGACCCCTGGCTCGCGCTGCGCATCCGGCGCGGCCGGGCAGCGGCAGTCCCCGGAGCCGCACCCTGCGGCGAGACCTCACCTGCCCCCGCCGTCCCAGCGCCATCGGCTACACCGGCGGCACCGGCGGCACCGGCGGCTTCACTGGCTCCCGCCGCCTCCGCAACCCCATCGGCCCCATCGGCCTCACGGGCTCCACCGGCCCCAGCAGCTCCCGCCGGCGCACCCGCCTGGCTCGCCGAGCCCTCCGCTGCCGTGCGGGTACGGCGCACCGGCCGGTCGCCCGCCGCGCGGGCCGGACGTTCGCCCGCAGCCCGGCCGGCGCCCCTGGCCGGGCGGGCCGGCGCGGGTGGCAGCTGGCCCTTCAAGGGGCCCCACTCGTTGGGGTCGGGGACGCCCGGCGGCAGCATCTGCCGGCGCTTGGGGCCACCGTGGTCCGATTCGCCCGGTTCCTTGGCTCCCGGCCAGGCCTTGGCCACACGGGATGCGAGGACGAAGTCCTTGCGGAGGGGGTGGCCCTCGAAGGTCTCGGGGAGGAGGAGGTGGTCCAGGGCGGGGTGGCCCTCGAAGCCGATGCCGAACATCTCGTGCGTCTCGCGTTCGTGCCAGGCCGCGCCCGCGTAGACCTCCACCGCGGTGGGCAGGACCGGCGCCTCGTGCGCAACCGTCGTACGCAGCAGCAGGCGCCGTACCGGAGCGAGGGCCACGACGTGGGCCGAGACGCGGAAGCCCGTGCCCGGTTCGTCGACGGCGCTCAGCCAGTCGAAGTAGGTGCAGCCCAGTTCGTCGCGGGCGGTCAGCAGGGCGGACACCCACGCGCTCGGCGGTACGTCGACCGTCAGGACCTCGTAGGACTCCTCCGCCGTGGCCTCTTCGCCGAAGAGCTCCTCGGCGGGCGCGGGCAGCCAGCCGGCACCGCTCATCGTGCGTCCTCCTCGCCGGCGGTTCCCGCGGCGGTTCCGGCGGCGGTTCCCGCGGCGGTTCCGGCGGCAGCTTCGGCGGCCGTTCCGGCGGCCGGTGGCCGCACGAGCCCGCTCTGCAGCGCAGCCGTCGAAGGACGCGCCGTCCCGGTCGCGTACCGCTCCCCGAGCGACTCCCGGGCGATCTTCTCCTGGAGCTTCAGGATGCCCTGGAGCAGCGCCTCCGGACGCGGCGGGCAGCCGGGGACGTAGACGTCCACCGGGATGATCTGGTCGACGCCCTTGGTGACGGAGTAAGAGTCCCAGTACGGGCCGCCGCAGTTGGAGCAGGCGCCGAAGGAGATCACGTACTTCGGCTCGGGCATCTGTTCGTACAGGCGCTTCACCGCCGGAGCCATCTTGTCCGTGACCGTGCCCGACACCACCATCAGGTCGGCCTGGCGCGGCCCGGGCGCGAAGGGAATCACGCCGAGCCGGATGAAGTCGTGGCGGGCCATCGACGCGGCGATGAACTCGATCGCACAGCAGGCGAGGCCGAAGTTGAAGACCCAGAGCGAGTACCGGCGGCCCCAGTTCAGGACCACCTTCATCGGCTCCGGGGCGAGCCGGGCGAGCGCGCCCAGCCGCTTCGGCTCGGGCAGGAGCTCGGGCGGCGGCACCGGCTCGAAAACCGCTGAAGTGGGGGGGTTCACGTCCATGCCAGGACGCCCTTCTTGTATGCGTACAGCAGGCCCACGGCCAGGAAGCCGAGGAAGATGAACATCTCCACGAGCGTCGCCGCGCCGTAGCCGGGGGCGGCGAACACCGTCGCCCAGGGGAACAGGAAGATCGAGTCGACGGCGAAGATCACGTACAGGAACGCGTAGACGTAGTAGCGCACCTGGGTGTGGGCCCAGCCCTCGCCGACGGGGTCGACGCCGCACTCGTACGTCAGGAGTTTCTCCGGGGTGGGGACCACCGGGCGCAGCAGGCGGCCCGCTCCGAACGCGACGGCGACGAACAGCACGCCCACGACGGCGAGCAGTCCGACAGCCGAATAGGAGTGGAAGTAGTCCGCCGCCACGACGGTCGACCCCCGCAACGTCTCCCACAACGTCTCAGGCACCGTCCGTCCCTCGCTCCCTGGCCTCGTGTTGTTCGACGATCTGTACGCACGGGAGTCTAGGCCCTGATAAAGAGAGGGTAAGCAGCCCGTCACACCGTGAGACGCGGGGGTGGGGTTTTCCCCAGCCGGCCAGGGCGGCCGACCTCATGGCGCGGTGCCGCGCCGCGCGGCACGCTAGCGCGTATGACCGCACCCATCTCCTGCGCCGATCCGGCGGCGGACGACGGCGAGGACCGTCTGCCCCCGGCTCGTTTCGCCTACGACCTGCCCACGTGGAGGGAGATCACGCATCTCCTGGCGAACCTGCCCGTGGCACTGTTCGGCTTCGTCTACGTGGTGGTGGTGCTGAGCACCGGTGCCGCGCTGACGCTCACCGTGGTCGGGTTCCCGCTGCTCGCGGCCGGGCTGATGGGGTCACGGCAGCTGGGCAGGCTGGAGCGGGCCCGGGTCGGGTCGTTGCTGGGGACGCGGATCGACGAGCCGAGCCCGCTGCCGCTGCACCGGACGAAGGGGCCGCTCAACCGGCTGTGGCTGATACTGAAGGACCCGGTCGGCTGGCGCACGGCCCTGTACGGCCTCATCCGGCTGCCCTGGGGCATCCTCACCTTCGCCGTCACCCTGACCTCGCTCTTCGTGCTGTGGCCGGTACTGCCCTTCCTTGCCCGGGGCATGGCGAACGTGGACCGGGCGATGACGCGCGCGCTGCTCTCGCCCTCCGACGAGCTGGAGCGGCGGATCGCGGAGCTGGAGTCCGACCGGGGCGTGGTGGTCGATACCGCCGCCGCGGACCTGCGGCGCATCGAGCGGGACCTGCACGACGGGGCGCAGGCCCGGCTGGTCAACCTGGCCATGGGACTCGGTCTGGCCAAGGAGAAGCTGCTGGAGGATCCCGACTCGGCCGCGGCGATGGTCGAGGAGGCACATGGCGAGGTCAAACTGGCGCTGCAGGAGCTGCGCGACCTGGCCCGCGGCATCCATCCCGCCGTACTGACCGACCGCGGCCTGGACGCGGCCCTGTCGGCGGTCGCCTCGCGCTGCACGGTGCCGGTGAAGGTGACGGCCGACCTGGACGCGCGTCCGGCCGCGGCCATCGAGGGCATCGCCTACTTCACGGTCTCCGAGCTGCTCCAGAACATCAGCAAGCACAGCGGTGCGAGGTCCGCCTCCGTGGACGTGTGGCGCTCAGACGGCCGGCTGCTCATCCAGGTGTGGGACGACGGCCGCGGTGGGGCGCGACTGGACGGCGGTACGGGCATGCGGGGGCTGGCCGAGCGGCTGGACGCCGTGGACGGCCTGTTCGTCGTGGAGTCGCCGCCGGGCGGCCCGACGACCGTCACGGCGGAGCTGCCGTGGCGGGACCGGACGGACGCTGCGGGCACGGCGGGGACAGGCACCTCCGTCAGGGGTGAGGGAACCCCCGCCGGGGGGTGACGGAACCCTCCGCCAGGGTGACGCACACCTCCGCCGGGGGTGGGGAAAACCCCCCGATCGAGACGCCGACGCGCTCCATGGTCCGGTGACCTGCGCTCCAGCAGGCTGGAGACACGGCGGGACACAACCGCAGGAACCCAGCAGCACGCGGCAGACGCAGCAGACGCGGCGCAACGCGGCTGGAACCAGCAGACACCGAGGGGAACGGGACGGCGCCGATGGCCACCGAGTACGGAACGGAATACGGAGCGGAGTACGGAGCGGAATTCGGACGGGGGCACCGGGTGCCCGCCGGCCTGCGCGCCCCGTTCGAGGCTCGCAGCTGGCGCGAGTTCGGGTATGTGCTGCTGAGTCTGCCGATCGGCATCCTGCTGTTCACGTACGCGGTCACGATGGTGTCGCTGGGTGCGGGGCTGCTGGTGACGTTCCTGGGGATTCCGGTACTGGCGGCGGCGCTGGCGGGCTGTCGCGGGTTCGGCGTGCTGGAGCGGGCCCGGGCGCGCGGCCTGCTCGGCCTGGAGGTGGCCGAGCCGGAGCCGCTGCTGATGAAGCGCCAGGGCGTGCCGGCCTGGACCGGTGCGGTGCTGAAGAGCGGCGCCTCGTGGCGGGCCCTGCTCTACTCCGTGCTGCAGTTCCCGTGGTCGGTGTTCTCCTTCGTGGTCGCCGTGACCGTGTGGACGACGGGCTGGACGCTGGTGACGTACCCGCTGTGGTTCTGGGTCTTCCCGGTGTGGGTCGGCCACGGCGGCATCCAGCTCTACGGCGACGAGCATCACCGGGTCTTCCTCGACAACCCGTTCGAGATCACGGTGACCGCGCTGGTGGGGCTGGTGTTCACGCTGGCCGCCCCGTGGATCGTGCGGGCGCTGACGATGGTGGACCGGGTGCTGGTGCGCGGGCTGCTCGGGCCGTCGCGGCTGTCGGCCCGGGTGGTGGAGCTGGAGTCGGACCGCGGGGTCGTGGTGGACACCGCGGCAGCCGACCTGCGGCGCATCGAGCGGGACCTGCACGACGGTGCGCAGGCCCGGCTGGTGGCGCTGGCGATGGATCTGGGGCTGGCGAAGGAGAAGCTGGCGGAGGACCCCCGGGCGGCGGCGCGGATGGTGGACGAGGCGCACGGCGAGGTGAAGACGGCGCTGCAGGAGCTGCGGGACCTGGCGCGCGGGATCCATCCGGCGGTGCTCACCGACCGGGGCCTGGACGCCGCGCTGTCCTCGGTCGCCTCCCGCTGCACGGTGCCGGTGCGGGTGGACGTGGACCTGGCCGAGCGCCCTGCGCCGGCGATCGAGGGAATCGCGTACTTCACGGTCTGCGAGCTGCTGCAGAACATCAGCAAGCACAGCGGTGCGAGGTCCGCCTCCGTGGACGTGTGGCGGGCGGACGACCGGCTGATGCTGCAGGTCGTGGACGACGGGGTCGGAGGCGCCGGCACCGCCGCGGGGTCGGGTCTCGCGGGGCTGGCCGAGCGGCTGGACGCGGTGGACGGGATCCTGGTCGTCGACTCGCCGGCCGGGGGGCCCACGCGGGTGACGGCGGAGCTGCCCTGGCGGCGCTGAGCGCACCGGAAGTCATGTGATCGCGGCCTGCCGGCCGTGGCCCCGAGGGCCATGGACGGCAGGCCGCGAACCAGTGGAGGGCTCCCCCACTTCCGCCGGCCCCGACGCGGCGGGGTCCGAATGCTGGAATGCTGGACCACGTCATAAGGACTCGTGGTGACTCGTGGTGACTCGTGGTGACTCGTGGGGGGCTCGTGGGGACTCGTGGGGCTTGTGATGACTCGCAGGACTTGTGATAACTCGCAGGACTTGTGATGACTCTTGGGACTCGTGAGAACTTGGGACTCGTGAGGACTCATGGGGGTCGTGAACACTCATGCGAACGACCGTGGAGCGAGGCTGTGGGGGGCCGAGGATCGTGGAGGACAGAGTGCGGGTGGTCATCGCCGAGGATTCAGTACTGCTCAGGGAGGGACTGACCCGGCTGCTGACCGACCGCGGACACGAGGTCGTGGCGGGTGTGGGCGACGGCGACGCGCTGATCAAGACCATCACCGAGCTGCACGACCAGGGAGCGCTGCCCGACGTCGTGGTGGCCGACGTGCGAATGCCGCCGACGCACACCGACGAAGGGGTGCGGGCGGCGGTGCAGCTGCGCAAGGCGCACCCGGGACTCGGCGTGCTCGTGCTGTCGCAGTACGTCGAGGAGCGGTACGCCACCGAACTGCTGGCCGGCTCCAGCCGTGGGGTCGGCTATCTGCTCAAGGACCGGGTGGCCGAGGTGCGGGAGTTCGTGGACGCGGTGGTCCGGGTGGCGCAGGGGGGTACGGCCCTGGACCCGGAGGTGGTCGCCCAGCTGCTCGGACGCAGCCGCAAGCAGGACGTGCTGGCCGGGCTCACCCCGCGGGAGCGGGAGGTCCTGGGGCTGATGGCCGAGGGGCGCACCAACTCGGCGATCGCCCGGCAGCTGGTGGTGAGCGACGGAGCGGTGGAGAAGCACGTCAGCAACATTTTCCTGAAGCTCGGCCTGGCACAGAGTGACGGGGATCACCGGCGTGTTCTGGCCGTGCTCACGTACCTGAACTCCTGATGGGCTGACACTGTGTCAAGTAAGGGGTTCGGCCACCGTGCGCGCCACGCGACACGGAGGGTGGAGCCCGGATCACCGAGAACCGGGAACAGGGCGGGGAGCGTCTTCACAAGAGGTACGGGGGGACTGGCAGAACATGGCGAATCAGGGCAACACGCCGTCTCATGAGTGCGTCCAGCATACGAACGGCACAGGGAAGGCGACCTTCACGGTCGTAGGGTTGAACCTGGGAAGGTCTTCGGGAAGGCCGCTCCCACACAGCCGCCTCGAAGGAGGTCCAGTTCAGTGACCAGCCAGGTCAGCAGTCCAGCGGAGCAGGCCGACGGAGCCGTCGTAGGAGAGCAGCGCAGGGCGGCCGGAGCCAAGGACGTACGCCGTCTGGACCGGGTGATCATCCGGTTCGCGGGTGACTCGGGTGACGGTATGCAGCTCACCGGCGACCGTTTCACATCCGAGACGGCGTCCTTCGGCAACGACCTGTCGACGCTGCCGAACTTCCCGGCCGAGATCCGGGCGCCCGCAGGCACCCTGCCGGGCGTGTCCTCCTTCCAGCTGCACTTCGCCGACCACGACATCCTCACCCCGGGCGACGCGCCGAACGTCCTGGTCGCCATGAACCCGGCCGCGCTGCGCGCGAACATCGGCGACCTGCCGCGCGGCGCGGAGATCATCGTCAACACCGACGAGTTCACCAGGCGCGCCCTGCAGAAGGTCGGCTACGACGCCTCCCCGCTGGAGGACGGCTCGCTGGACGGCTACAACCTGCACCCGGTGCCGCTGACCACCCTGACGGTGGAGGCGCTCAAGGAGTTCGAGCTCTCCCGCAAGGAGGCCGAGCGCAGCAAGAACATGTTCGCGCTGGGCCTGCTGAGCTGGATGTACCACCGGCCGACCGAGGGCACCGAGAAGTTCCTGAAGTCGAAGTTCGCCAAGAAGCCGGACATCGCGGCCGCCAACATCGCCGCCTTCCGCGCGGGCTGGAACTTCGGGGAGACGACCGAGGACTTCGCGGTCTCCTACGAGGTCGCCCCGGCCGCCAAGGCCTTCCCGGTCGGCACGTACCGCAACATCTCCGGGAACCTGGCCCTGGCCTACGGCCTGGTCGCCGCCTCCCGCCAGGCGGACCTGCCGCTGTTCCTGGGTTCGTACCCGATCACCCCGGCCTCGGACATCCTGCACGAGCTGAGCCGGCACAAGAACTTCGGCGTGCGCACCTTCCAGGCCGAGGACGAGATCGCGGGCATCGGCGCCGCGCTGGGTGCCGCGTTCGGCGGTTCGCTCGCCGTGACCACGACGTCCGGCCCCGGTGTGGCACTGAAGTCGGAGACCATCGGCCTCGCGGTGTCGCTGGAGCTGCCCCTGCTGGTGGTCGACATCCAGCGCGGCGGCCCGTCCACCGGTCTGCCGACCAAGACCGAGCAGGCGGACCTGCTGCAGGCGATGTACGGGCGCAACGGCGAGGCCCCGGTCCCGGTGGTCGCCCCGCGCACCCCGGCGGACTGCTTCGACGCCGCCCTGGAGGCGGCCCGGATCGCGCTGACGTACCGCACGCCCGTCTTCCTGCTCTCCGACGGCTACCTGGCCAACGGCTCCGAGCCCTGGCGCATCCCCGAACTGGACGAGCTGCCGGACCTGCGGGTGCAGTTCGCGCAGGGCCCCAACCACACGCTCGCCGACGGCACCGAGGTGTTCTGGCCCTACAAGCGGGACGCCAGGACGCTGGCCCGCCCCTGGGCGATCCCGGGCACGCCGGGCCTGGAGCACCGCATCGGCGGCATCGAGAAGCAGGACGGCACGGGCAACATCTCCTACGACCCCGCCAACCACGACTTCATGGTCCGCACCCGGCAGGCCAAGATCGACGGCATCGAGGTCCCGGACGTGGAGGTCGACGACCCTTCCCCAGGCTCTCAACTGCGTTCGAGCAGGGGAGGCCCCAACGGCGCGCTCACCCTCGTCCTGGGCTGGGGTTCGACGTACGGGCCCATCACGGCGGCCGTACGCCGGCTGCGCGCGGCCGGGGAGTCCATCGCGCAGGCGCACCTGCGCCACCTCAACCCCTTCCCGAAGAACCTCGGCGCGGTCCTGAAGCGCTACGACAAGGTGGTGATCCCCGAGATGAACCTCGGGCAGCTCGCCACCCTGGTGCGAGCGAAGTACCTGGTGGACGCGCACTCCTACAACCAGGTCAACGGCATGCCGTTCAAGGCCGAACAGCTCGCCACGGCTCTCAAGGAGGCCATCGATGGCTGAGACGTCCACGGAGGGCACGGGCACGGTCGAGGCGCTCTCCCTCGTGCCGAAGGCCGAGGCCCGGCAGTCCATGAAGGACTTCAAGTCCGACCAGGAAGTGCGCTGGTGCCCCGGCTGCGGCGACTACGCGATCCTCGCGGCCGTCCAGGGTTTCATGCCGGAGCTGGGCCTGGCCAGGGAGAACATCGTCTTCGTCTCGGGCATCGGCTGCTCCTCGCGCTTCCCGTACTACATGAACACCTACGGGATGCACTCCATCCACGGCCGCGCCCCCGCCATCGCCACCGGCCTCGCGGCCTCGCGGCGCGACCTGAGCGTGTGGGTGGTCACCGGTGACGGCGACGCGCTGTCCATCGGCGGCAACCACCTCATTCACGCGCTGCGCCGCAACGTCAACCTCAAGATCCTGCTGTTCAACAACCGGATCTACGGCCTGACGAAGGGGCAGTACAGCCCGACCTCGGAGGTCGGGAAGATCACCAAGTCCACGCCGATGGGCTCGCTGGACGCGCCCTTCAACCCGGTGTCGCTGGCGATCGGCGCGGAGGCGTCCTTCGTGGCCCGCACCATCGACTCCGACCGCAAGCACCTCACCGAGGTGCTGCGCGCGGCGGCCGCCCACCCCGGCACCGCGCTGATCGAGATCTACCAGAACTGCAACATCTTCAACGACGGTGCCTTCGACGCCCTCAAGGACCGCCAGCAGGCCCAGGAGGCCCTGATCCGGCTGGAGCACGGACAGCCGATCCGGTTCGGCACGGACGGCGCTCGCGGTGTCGTGCGCGACCGGCAGACCGGCGATCTGAGGGTCGTCGACGTCACCGCGGACAACGAGGCCGAGATCCTGGTCCACGACGCCCGTGCGGACTCGCCGACCACGGCCTTCGCGCTGTCCCGGCTGGCCGACCCGGACACCCTGCACCACACCCCGATCGGCGTGTTCCGCTCCGTCGACCGCCCGGTGTACGACACCGCGATGGCCGACCAGCTCGAGTCCGCCGTCGAACAGCGCGGCAAGGGCGACCTGGCCGCCCTGCTGGCCGGCGGGGACACCTGGACGGTCGTCGGCTGAGCCGGCCAGTCCGTCACGAGGCCCGGGTGGTGAGCGCCGCCCGGGCCTCGTCGTACGCCTGCCGGGCCTGCTCCACGTCCGCCATGCGGTCCTCCGTCCACCGCGCGAGCGCCCGTACCTGCTCGGCGGCCTCACGACCGAGCCCGGTGAGGGAGTAGTCGACGCGCGGCGGGATCACCGGCCTGGCGTCGCGGTGGACCAGGCCGTCGCGCTCCAGGGTCTGCAGCGTCTGCGTCAGCATCTTCTCGCTGACGCCCTTCCCGCCGACCCGGCCGACGGCACGGCGCAGCTCGCTGAAGCGGTAGGACCGCTCCAGCAGCTCGATCAGGACGAGGACGCCCCAACGGCTGGTGACGTGCTCCAGGACCAGCCGGTACGGGCACACCGCCGCACCGGTGTCGTCCTGCGCGGCCTTCACGGCTCCCTCGGTACTTACTGCCATGACAGTACCTTACTTCAAAGTGGGTACTTTCCAGAAGTAAGCGCACATCCTAGGGTTAGCGCCAGACGCACCCACAAGGAGATTTCCGTCATGAGCATCGTCGTCACCGGCGCCACCGGACACCTCGGCCGTCACGTCGTGGAACAGCTGCTGGAGAAGGTTCCCGCCGACCGGATCACCGCCGTCGTCCGCACGCCGGAGAGGGCCGCCGACTTCGCCGCGCGCGGCGTGCGGATCGCGGTCGCCGACTACAACGCACCCGAGACCTTCGACGGCCTGTTCGCGGCCGGCGACAAGGTACTGCTGGTCTCCGGCAACGAGTTCGACAAGGGCCGGGTGCAGCAGCACCGGGTCGTCATCGACGCCGCCGAGGCCGCCGGGGTCGCCCTGCTCGCCTACACCAGCGCCCCCGGCACCCTGAAGGCCGCCCTCGCCGACGACCACCGCGGCACCGAGGAGGCGCTGCTGGCCTCCAAAGTGCCGTACACGCTGCTGCGCAACGGCTGGTACCACGAGAACTACACCGAGAACCTCGCCCCCGTGCTGGAGCACGGCGCCGTCGTGCACGCCGCCGGCGAGGGCCGCGTCTCCTCCGCTTCGCGCGCCGACTACGCGGCCGCCGCCGTCGCGGTGCTGACCGGCGAAGGGCACGAGAACAGGACGTACGAGCTGGGTGGGGACGAGGCGTGGAGCTTCGCCGAGTTCGCCGCCGAGGTGGGCCGGCAGTCCGGCAGGGAGATCGTGTACCGCCCGGTCTCCGTCGAGGAGTACCAGGGCATCCTGGCCGGCGCCGGGCTGCCCGGGCCGCTCGCGGCGGTCCTGGCGGGCGTGGAAGCCTCGATCGAGAACGGCGAACTGGTGGTCGACACCGGCGACCTGTCCCGTCTGACGGGCCGCCCGGCCACCCCGCTCGCCGAGGCGATCGGCGCCGCGCTGAAGGGCTGACCCGCCCGGCCCGGCCGTCCCCTTCCCCGCCTGTCATGACCGTATGCCGATACGGGCATGACAGGCGGGGGTGCTCGGCGCTACCTTCGTGCTTGCTGCACGACACGCAGCCAGGCACGAAGGAGGGGCCCGTGAGCGAGAAGGCCGGGGGCGAGCAGCGCACAGGACTGCTGAACGGCTTCGCGGCCTATGGGATGTGGGGCCTCGTGCCCCTCTTCTGGCCCCTGCTCAAGCCCGCCGGTGCGATCGAGATCCTCGCCCACCGGATGGTCTGGTCGCTGGCGTTCGTCGTCGCCGCGCTGCTCGTGGTACGCCGCTGGGCCTGGGCCGGAGAACTGCTGCGGCAGCCGCGCAGGCTCGGGCTCGTCGTGGTCGCCGCCGCGGTCATCAGCGTCAACTGGGGCGTCTACATCTGGGCCGTGAACAGCGGGCACGTCGTGGAGGCCTCCCTCGGCTACTTCATCAACCCGCTGGTCACCATCGCCATGGGCGTGCTGATCCTGAAGGAACGGCTGCTGCCCGTGCAGTGGGCGGCGGTCGGCACCGGCGCCGCCGCGGTCCTCGTCCTCACCATCGGCTACGGCCGCCCGCCGTGGATCTCCCTGTGCCTCGCCTTCTCGTTCGCCACCTACGGCCTGGTGAAGAAGAAGGTCAACCTCGGCGGCGTCGAGTCGCTCGCCGCCGAGACCGCGGTCCAGTTCCTGCCCGCGCTCGGCTATCTGCTGTGGCTGGGCGCGCAGGGCCGCGCCACCTTCGCCGCCGAGGGCGCCGGGCACGCCGCCCTGCTCGCCTCCACCGGCATCGTCACCGCGCTGCCGCTGGTCTGCTTCGGCGCGGCCGCGATCCGCGTGCCGCTGTCCACGCTGGGTCTGCTGCAGTACCTCGCGCCGGTCTTCCAGTTCCTGCTCGGGGTGGTGTACTTCCACGAGTCCATGCCGGCCGAGCGATGGGCCGGGTTCGCCCTGGTGTGGCTGGCCCTGACCCTGCTGACCTGGAACGGGCTGCGCTCGGCGCGGCGGGCGGCGCAGCTCAGGGCCCGCCTCGCCGCGCCCCGCACCGCCGTGGCGGGCCCCGGTCCGCTGGACGCCCAGCAGAGCTCGGAGCCGGTCGAGGCCTGACACGTGGCGGGGGTCCGGGCACCCTCGTTGCTCGGGCACCGTACTGGATGTACTCGGGTGCTGCGACAACGCGGCGAGGTGCCGTGCCGGGCGTCGCGAGCCGGTGAACCTTTCCGGCCACAGCACTGGGCACCGGCCTCCGGGCAACGACGGTGCCCGAGGATGCTCCCTCTTGCGATGCACCGCACCGGACGCCGCGAGCTATCCGGCAAACCTTTCCGGCCACAGCACTAGCCGGATGCGCCGGGTGTACTCGCGCGGGCGCGGTGGGCCCGGACCTTCTCCCGGTTTCCGCAGTGCTCCATCGCGCACCAGCGTCGCCGCCCCGGGCGGGAGGTGTCGGCGAAGAGCAGGTGACAGTCGTGGGCTCCACACTCGCGGACACGGTCGGCGTACGGGCCGGTGAACAGGTCGATCGCGTCACGGGCGACGGTGGACAGCAATTGGCTGCCGGTTGCGCCGGACGCCCAGGCGCGGGTGCCGGCCGGGGTGAGCCGGGAGACCAGGGGCGGGTGGGCCGCCGTCTCGTTGACGAGGTCCAGGTGAGCGGGCGCGGGCGGGCGGCCGTGGGCGCGGTCGGCGGTGAGCAGGAACAGGGCGTCGCGGAAGGCGCGGGCGCGCTCCACCTCGTCCTCGCCGACGGTGAGCTCCAGCCCTCCCGCAAGCCGGCTGCGGTCGGCCCAGGCGACCAGGTCGGCGGGGGTGCGCAGCACCTCGTGACGGGCGAACGGGCCGGGGCCGCCGGTCGTCAGCAGCTCGAGGCACAGCGCCCCCGGGTCGAAGCGGTAGGGCTTGCCCTCGTACGAGACCAGTGCCAGGCCCGGTGACGGTTCCGGCGTTTCCGTTGCCCGTGCGTTCATGTAACCACTATAAATGGTTACATGACACAGACGCCTGCGGCCCCCGCGGCCACACCGCTGCACTGGAAGCTCGTCATCGACGCCGCCGACCCGCACGCGCAGGCCGACTTCTGGGCCGCCGCGCTGCACTACGAACTCGAGGACAACAGCGCCCTCATCGAGCGGCTGCTGGAGCTCGGGGCACTGCCGGGCGCGGCCACCGTCGAGTTCCACGGCCGCCCCGCCTTCCGGGACCTGATCGCCGTACGGCATCCCGACGACCCGTACGACAAGGAGAAGGGCACGGGGCTGGGGCGGCGGCTGCTGTTCCAGCGGGTACCGGAGGCAAGTCGTAGCGAAGACGTAACCACAGACGCGCCCCCGACTGCGGCCCTTGCTCATGCAGTCGGGGGCGCTGCCCGCACGGTCGGGGGTTCCGGCGCGGGGGTCTAGCGGCGTAGGCCCCTGTCGTCTTCCAGCTTCCGCAGGGCCGCGCCCAGGGTGGGCCGGTAGCCGGGGCAAGGGCGCTCATGGGGCAGCGTCCAGGCGTGCCAGCACGCCAGGCACCGCAACACGCTGAGGTGCTCCGGGTCGCTCTGTGCGCTGCCGCCGCACTGCGGACACTGCCCCATGACGACTCCCTACGCCGTGACGTCGAATTCGCCCAGCCTGGCACCGCTCAGGAAGTCGGTCCACTCCACTGCCGTGAACTCGACGGTTTCACCGGTCGCGGAATTCCGGACCGCCACCTTGCCAGGAACGTTGGTCGCGACTTCCACACATCGAGGGTCGCTGTTGTTGTAGGTGCACGCGGTAGACGTGCGGAACTCGAACTCGGGGACTGCGTTCATGGTGCTGATCCCTTCGTTGTGCTGCTGCGGGGAAACGGTCCCCGCGCCGTACTGCATCCCGCCCCTGTAGGTGCTCGACCCGCAGGGGCGGGGGTCATGTGTGCTGCCCTTGCGCCTCGCAGCGCCCAGGAAGCGGCAGCCATCCGGTGTGGTGCTCGGTTCAGGCTTTCGCCCGGTTGTAGTGGTGGCACGTACAGGTGCAGCGACGCACAAGCACAATGCCTGGCGCGCCCGGTAGGGGAATGTCCCTGGTCTGGCGGCAGTCACGGTGCATGCCCCTAAATTCAGGCCGCTGGGCGACTCCGCATTCTGCGGACATGGTCGACGTGTCCGCCGGGGTCGAGCCGGTCACCATTCCCCCCGGCTGCGCTTGTTCACCTCGGCCAGCCGCGTGCGCAGCAGGATGCTGCTGCCGACGCAGCGCGGGCAGGAACACGGCGGAAGTGCCGAAGTCGCGGCGGGCACTTCGAGGGGTTTCACCGTGCGCTTTTCGCGCACCACCGTGCGGGCACCGGTTTCCGGATTGATCCGGTACACAGCGATGGTCATGGTCACTGGACGGCTCCCCACGGGTCAACTTCCGTCCCGACGCGGGCAGTTCGCTGCATGACGTCCAGGTGCGCGACGTAGGGCCGGACCATGGTGGCCGTGCCGTCCCAGGCTTCCTCTGCCTCCCAGTCGCGGGGCGGGAACCACTCGGCGCGCTCGGCGTACGGGGGCGGGTACGGGGCGCCTGCGTGCCGCTCCTGGCGGTGCCTGCGGGCGACGACCAGGCGGGCGCCCCGGACGTCCGGTGTGGCGCGCCTGCGGGGCGCTGGGGGCGCTGCGGGGGGTGTGTAGGCGTTGCTGTGCCTGCCTGGGGCGCGTCGCCCTAACAGGACACTGATCACCCGTACGAGGGCCGTTCGGATAAGGTCGCTCATGTCAGCGCTCCTTGAAAGCGTTGGCCATGCCCCCGGGCCGGTCGCACGGTCGCGGGGGTCTCTGTCGTCTTGAGTCAACGCCCCATCTGGCCCACCGACTTGCACACTTCTTGCACAGATGCGGGGCGGGATGCACGGGCCTGGGGGACCATGGGACGTGAGGACGTCACCGAGCGGGGAAGACGCAAGGTATGAGCGCTACGCAGGTACCCGGACCAGGCGCCAACGTCGCTGCGCGCCGGAAGGAACTCGGGCTGAGTCAGGTAGCCCTAGCCCGTAGGGCGGGGGTGTCGGTATCCCTTCTCAGCAAGATTGAGATTGGGGACCGCGCGCTCACGCAGGGCGTAGGCGCTGCCCTTGCCCGCGCAATGAATTTCACTCTTGACGAACTACTGGGCAGCGCCCCGGAAGCAAACCTCAATGACCTCAACTGGGCTATCCGGCGATTTGATATCCCTGGAGCACCTCCGGAGCATCCTGAACGACTCCCAACGGAAGTGGATGAACTAAACCAGCTTCGGTGGAATACGGAGCTGTCCAAAGTTCTCCAGAGGCTTCCCGGAGTGCTCACCAGGGTCACCAACCATGCGCACCTCACAGGCGAACCGGAGGCATGGGGGTTGGTCGCGGACGTATACGGGGTCATCTATTGGCTCGCAGCTCGCCATCGGTGGATGCATCTCGCCGAATTGGCGACAATGAAACAACGGCTGGCAGCCGAAAGGGCAGACCCTATCGCGGCTATCGTCGCGGCTCGGGACGATGCTGGCACCTTCCTTAATTCCGGCGACTTTTCAGGTGGACTGGCCATCATTGACCGCGCAATCGTCCAGGCGGAATCCACGCTGACTGGACGAGATCGAGCGTTCGGGCTTGGGGTTTTGCACCTGCGCGGATTGACCCTCGCCGGACGGTTGAAGGACAAGCAGACCACCCAAAGGCACATTGAAGCAGCTTGGCGGATGGCTGAGGAAATCCCGGTAGAGATGGCCGAGCATGGGATGCAATTTGGCCCCGAGCAGACGGCTACGCACGTCATCTCTACAGCCTCTGATATGGAGCAGCACCGAAGGGCAGTAGAAACGGGAGAAAACCTGATTCGAGCGGGTATGACGCTGCCTGCTAACCGAGTGGCTCCGGTATTCATGAACCTCGGACGCTCTCAGCTAGCCCTAGGCGACCAGGACGGAACCCTAGAAAGCCTTGAAAAGGCTTGGGCGACGTCACCAGAAATGGCGGCAGTCCACCCCACATCATTGGAGCTCACGCGAGTCTTGGTGTCCAAGCACAAGCGAAGCAATGAACGGCTTACCCGGATCGCTCAGAGGGCAGGAATCACCCTCTAAAGGCCTTCCAGAGCCTAGAAACACAAAAATCGCCCCTCCAGGCTCGCTGTAGCGAAACCCAGAGGGGCGTTTTCCGTGCTCTGCTCACAGACCGTAATATAGGGGGAGGTGACTCCCAGGCTCGAAATTTCGCGAAAATGTCTCGCTTCATGGGGGCCGGGTCGCCGAGGCGCACGCGCTAGAGATTGACTCCCCCCCGGTCGCCCTCACGGAATGTGACCGTTAAAGGCGTGCACTAGAAGCTAGGCGTAACTAGACCGGTCCCAGAAATGACACAGATGGAAGCTGTGTAGCGGTTAGGGATGGCCGCCGCATAGTTGTAGAGGCGAACGAATACGCTCATCTGGTTGGCGTACGTTTGGGCAAATGCCTCGGCCCGGACGTGTCCCTCCCAGAGTCGGAGGTCCGAGGCGCGCAGCACAAAAATTCGATCTTGGTTAGTGCCTGCGCCCAGGTTGGTGGGAATATTGCTGTCGAGGAATACAGGCAGTCCGAGAATCTGGCCTACGTAGCCCTCTTCCATTATCTGACTGACGACGCCTACAGCGTTGACCGGGCCTGCCGCCGAGGGAACGACCAGCGGTCGGTTTTGCGAATCCACCTGTGCTACTACCCAAGCCCAGCGACGCGGGTGCATGACGATCGTGTCCGGGGGCGCATAGCGGTTCGTGTGCACGGTGGAAATGGCCGATGCAATCTGCCCAAGGAGCCCATTAGCACCGCTCAGTGTTGGACTGGCATTCGTCCATACCTGACTGCCCGTGCCCGAAACCGTGAGCAGGCCGGTGAGCGTCCCGCCCGTACCGCTGCCGTTAATGAGCTGCGTGTCAAGTTTCATTGCGTAGTCGGCGGCCAGGTCTTCAAGGATCACGTTATCGATGTTGAGCGGCGACTGTTCGAGCAATTGGAGAGAGACAGTCTGCCCGCCTGCGATAGTCACTACGGGTGAGCTTACGGAAGTCGTCGTAATGTCCGTCTGAGAAATAGCCGTGTTCTGCGTTGCCTGCGCGGCTACCGTCGCGCCTCCTGACACCTTGGGGATATAAATGACGTCGGTGGAGGGCGGCAGGGGCGCGGTAACGAACCTGTCAGCCGTTACGCGACCAGGCCGCGCGTACCTCACAAATTCGGCTTCGAGCCACAGTGGCGGAACAAACTCGCCGCCTGCTCCGGTGCTCGTTGAGATGGCTCGTTTTTCTGCTCCCACTTCGCCGGCACCACGCGCGCGGTCGGCTGCCATGTGGTTGTTTCGGGCGAGCCGTTCGGCTGCCGCTACGTCTCCAGCGCTGCGCGCAAGGTACAGGTCCTTGAACCATGAGACTTCGTGATCGTGCTCGCGGTAGATCTCCGGCTCACGCGTGACCGTAAAGTGCTTGCGGTAGGCGTAGCCGGGCAGCTTGGGGCGGTATTCACCGGGGTCGGTAACAGGCACGCTGAATGACTGTGTGGGCACTGGCGTACTCCCATTTCTGCGCGCGACGGGCGGCGCGTACTTTCGCTGCATGGGAGCGGCAACGGCATCCATAGCGACCTGCACCCCAAGTTCGTCCAAGCGGTCGTCAATCTGCTTCGCGTATTCCTCTAGCGTGTCGAGCTTCCGGCTTTCGGCCTCGTTAATCCCTCGGCCTTCATCCTTTGCGCGACTGACGACAAGGTCAAAGTTCTTCCGGATTTCAGCGCGACGGACGCGCAGATCCTCGATTAGCTGTTCCTTGGTCATTTCATTTCTCCACGCGCGGGGCGCGTTTCAAGGGTTCCGATTCCGAGTCGACGCGCGAGCGCGAGGGCCCGAAGATTTGTCCCCGTGTCGGTGAGCATTGCTGCGGCGGCAAGCAAGGGATGCGGTTCTCCGTCCTCGGTTACGGCGCCGTCAGCGTCGATACGGTCGAGGACGTCAGATAGGAGTTTGTCCGTGCGATCACGGAGGCTTGAGATGTGGCAGCGAGCGGACTGCATTTCGTTATTGGACATGGCGTGTTTCCTCCCCGCCGCGATGTGCGCGGGTCAGCTGCCCAGCGGGCGCATGACGGCCGTTGCTGGGTTCAGTGGTGCCGGGTACCGGCAGGCGTCTCAGAGGCGCCCAGGCGGGCGCATGGCGCGTTCCTGGGGCAGGGCATAAGGAAAGGCTCCGACCAGTGAGGTACGGAGCCTTCCTGTCCCCCGGGGAGGGCGCGCGAGACGTGCATTCATCTTCGCTTGCTTTGCTGGCTTTCGTCCAGGGATTCAGGGCCTGACTTTGTGATGCGCATTGCCCTGCCAAGCGTTCCGCTAGCTAGGCCCCTTTAAGGGGGCCTAGCGGCTAGCGGAAGCAATGCCGGTACCGCTAGCCAGGCTGGCGGAAGCTAGCGGTAACAGCGGAATCATCCGTGATCTTTGCTGCTGGGCGGAGGTAGGCAGTGTTCTTGCCGCTTCCTGATTTCTCTAGTTCTCCCTGATCGCAAAGGGTGCTGAGTGCGTTCCTGGTCGTGGATACCGGCAACCCCGTAAGCTCTGCCGCTTGCGCAGTAGTGATCGATTGCAGCGGTTCAAGCTGGCGGATCACTAGCAGAACGCGTTCAAAGGCGTTTGCCTGGGCGTTGATCACTTCCGACCAGTTAGCGGAACGGACGACCAGCGAACTACACTGCGTTGCGTCGTGTTCCTGGTCGGCAGGCGGCTCGCAAAAGTGCTGCACACTCATCCGGACGTTCCAGAAAAGATCATCCCTGTCGTCCTTCTGTTTCTTGATTGAGACTTTTGCAAAGCGCTCGGTTTCGGCACCTGCGGACTTGCTCACGTATATGACTGTGTCGGCAGCTCCAAACAGTGAGCCATGCCCGCGAAGGACCTCCGTTCCCTTAGTGGTGTGGTGCAGGGTGAGCACACATGCCCCTGTCGCCATGCGCAGCGCCGTAACTGCGTCAACGTATGTGCTCATGACTGACCCGTTCTCTTCTAGGCCCGGCGTTACTCGGGACTGTGTGTCAATCACAATCAGAGCTGGACGGATCTCTTGGCAGATGGCTATAAGTTCCTCTAGAAACCCTTCCTCCGTTATACGTATCGCCATAGTGAGGAATTTCAATTTGCCGTCGAGGGACTTGCCCGTCATTGCCTCCCAGGCGCGTTTACGCTTTGCCATACCCGCTGACCCTTCAGCGGCAATATAAAGGACAGGGCCTTGTTTCGTTGGTGCCCCTGCCCATTCAACGCCTGCGCCCAGGGCAACGGATGCCGCTATGTCGAGTGCAACAAATGACTTGTAACAGCCGGGATCGCCATACATCCATGCAAGCGAGTCTTTCGCCAATAGAGAGTGAACGAGGTACTCAACCTTTACGTCATTTATGTCGCCAGCATCGAAAAGGCTGCCTCTAAGAGTTGCCACGATTTCCGCTGACTTTTTGGCGGCATGCTTCTTACGGGCTCGATCCTGCGCCAAGTAATAGAGGGCAAGTTCGTCTGCCTTCTCTTCAATGGCGGCCTCTTGCGCTCGCACCTTCATAAGTGCGCTGATTTTAGGGTCAAAGCCCTTCATGTCATCCGGCAGAAGAGCGCCAATGCGTGAGATTAGCCGCTGTACTTCCTCATCGAACGAGTCATACGCCGTATTATCGAGGGATGCCCAGTATCCGATAGCCTGTCGAGCTGTTATTTCTGCTTTGGATCTTTCTTTGGGCGCTTGCGGGTTTGGGTCCTGATTCGGCCTAGTGCCGTCCGGGCACCCTGGGAAGTTGCACATTCCTTTGATTTGAAAGTGAGTGCATAGGCTTTCGTGTGCTTCACTCAACCGGTACCCCCGCTGTTTGGGTCATCTATGACCCTTGAAACGTGACCGGTGGCCATGGCTGCCCGCATTGCATCGGGTGCGTCCGGCAGGACACCCCGCAATACCGGGCAGCTTTCATCGTGACCAACCCGGACGTGATAGACCCCAGATGAGTCTTGAACGATGTCAGCAACGCGCGAGTGACAGTGGCTGCATTTATAGTTCTGGGCGAACGTGAGGACCGTTTTAGGTGGTCCTATCGGCGCCGGCCTAGGCTTCCTCTTCTTCTTTTTCTTGGGCATGGTGGTGCACCTCTCCGGCTGGTTGGCGAATCAGCATGACGGTTATTCATGACGCCCCATGGCTGACCGGTCATGGCGGGATGTCTGCCCCGCTCGGGATTCAGCCGCTGCGCCTAGGGTTCGTTCCCCTCGCAGTTGGGCGGGTGTGGACTTGTGGGCAGTGGGGATTAGCGCCAAGGGCACAGAGTGCACAGGCGCGATATCTGCCTATGCGGCATCGAGGGAATCCCCGTCCGGGGCGGGAAGGGGCGTCAGGTCCGCCAGAGCGATGCGCTTGCGGTCGAGGGCTGCGCGCACGATGCGTGCGGCTTTGGCGAGTTGTACGGGATCGTCGATTGCAAGCCGTACATGCGCTGCCTGAGTGGCGTCTTTCAGCTCACGTTCAAGGGCGGAGGTGTCCGCGTCGGGGTGATGCCGTTTCTGCGCGGCAATGCGTGCGCGGATTCGCGCGGCCTCGGGAGAGATGGGCATGAGGCGTCCCGGATATGCCCTGTCATGGGCACGGGGCCGCTCGCTGTCGCGGCCCGGTTGCCAGCCAGGCAAGCACACATTGCTTGCCACCGGTAGGGGGTTTGTGACCGGCCTCACATTGGCGATGATTTGGGCAAAGAAAAAGCGGCCCCCTGGGGAGAGCCGCTTTCCTTGCGCCGGTGGGGGGTTCAGTTCATCTGCCGCAATTCGATCATGACGCGGTTTTGATCAAACCCCTTGGTGCCCGGCTTGGCACGCTTGATCGTCACGCGGTCGATGAACGAGCGCAGGAACGCGCGCTTCTCGTCCAGTGTCATGGCGCCCCAGGCCCCGCGTGCGGCCCTGTAGTCCATTGCCGCGACGGGAACAGGTACGGCGGCAAGTTCGCCCCGTAGACGCTCCTCCCGCTCGTTCAGACCGGCCCGCACGCTCTTCCACTCAGCGAGCATCAGTTCACCACGTCCCCGTTCGGCCGCGATTTCGTTGCGCTCTTCCTCAACTGCCGTGAGTTGCGCGGTCAGTTCATCCCGGCGCGCGGCATGGTCGTCAGACGTGAGCGCATCAAGGAATTCCGGCCTGTCCAGCAAGTTGAACAGTTCATCCGCAACGTACTTTTCGGTGGCTTCCAGCATGATTCCCGTGCAGCCCTTACCGCCCCGGTTCGGGTGGCACAACAGGTAAGGCGTCCGCTTGCCGTTCTTGAGTTTCTTCACCGAGCCGACCATGGGCGCCTCGCACACTCCGCACACGGCCAGGCCACCGGTAAGGGTGTATTTGCGGCCCGCAGGATTCCCCTTGTGCGCGTCGGTAATCGGGTAGGTGAATCCGTCCGACTTGCGTACGGTGCGCGGGGCAGACAGCTTTGCCCTGCACGCCTGCCACGTTGCCTCATCCAGAATGGGCGCCCAGTTGCCACGGCCCGCAATCACGCCCTGATGCACCCGGAACCCTGCAATGGTCGGCTTGGTCACCATGGACTTAACAGAGCTTGCCGTGAGCGTCGACGGACGCGTGACAGGCTTGCCCGTCGCATCGGTGACGATTTCGCCGCTTGCGTCTTTGACCTTGACCTTGTGTGCGCCGACCAATCCCCGCTCGCGCAACTCGGCAGCGATATTGGCAAGCGACCATCCATCGAGCACCTTTTCAGCGGCCCACCGGATAGCCTCTGCCTGCTCCGGAATGATGACGTACGTCTTGTTCCCGGACTCGTCCACGCCGTGGGCGTACCCGAACGGCTTGGACCCTGCCGCGCGCCCCTGGGCGGCATTCTCGGCAAGACGATCGTTGACGCGCTTTTTCATCTTGCGCACCTCCCCGGCATTGAGTACCGCGCGGATTCCGGCAACCTCGTCCTGTACGCGTACAACGCCATCCCTGTTCGTGTGCAGCTCACGGATTCCGGCTGCGTCCAGTTCTGCGGCGAGAGTGAACCACTCAACCTCGCGCCGTTCCAACCGGGACTGTTCGACGGCCCACACGTGGGCGACTTCCCCGCCTGCCAGGGCCGCGCGGAAAGCCTCGTACCGGGGTCTGTGGTCGCCGTTGGCAGCGGAGATACCGGCGTCGGCGAACACGACCACGGGCAGGCCCGGCCACATGCTCGCGGCGTACGAGCGGCCCCACCCCTCTTGAAGGTCGACACCTTCATAGCTTCCATCGGGGCGGGGGGACAGTCGGCAGTACAAAGCAACACAACGAGTCATAACCCCAGCGTGCGCCTGGTTACGTCTTCCCGGCAAGTCCCGGAGGCCAAGACCGTCAAGAACCGGCTCCACCTCGACCTGCACCCCGGCGAGGGCCGGCGCGCGGAGGAGGCGGAGCGGCTCAAGGCGCTCGGGGCGAGCGTGCTGCGGCACGTGAGGGAGCCCGCCGGGGAGTGGGTGGTGATGGCGGACCCCGAGGGGAACGAATTCTGCATCTCGTAGGGCTGCGTGTCGCAGGACTGCGCGGGCCGGTGCGGCTGGGGCAGGTCAGGACCGCGAGGCTGGTCTTGGGATTTGAGACTTGGGGCTTGGGGCTTGGGGTTTGGGGCTTGGGGCTTTGGGTTTGGGGCTTGGGGCTTTGGGCTGGTCGCGGGGTTTGGTCAGAGGCCGGACCGGGGTGCCGACCTGCGGGCCCGTTCGGCGAGGCGGCCCATGCGGGCGCGGGCGGACTCCAGTTGTTCGATGTCGTCGGCGGCGGGGCCGTCCTCGGCGGTGAGCTCGGTCCACAGGTCGATCAGGTCGCGGCCCAGCCGCAGGCCCTGCTCGGGGTCACGCACCGCGCGCCAGGCGGCGGTCGCGCTCTGGACGTTGCCGTAAGCGCCCTCCGCGTCCCGGGCACGGCGGCGGATGCGGGCGAGGTCGAGGGAGAGGCCGAAGGCGCGCAGCGGTTCGCCCGCCAGATAGGCGATGTACGCGGTGAGTTCGCGCAGGCGCAGCACCTCGGGGTGCTCCGGGCCGAGCGTGCCGGACGCCTCCGTGACCGTGCGCTCCGCCAGGGCCGACGCCTCCTCGATCCGCCCCGCCTTCACGGCCTCGTTGACACGCGCCAGGGGCTCGGCGAACAGGACGGCGCCGCCTTCACCTGCCATCGTCCTCGGGTCGTCCCCGAGCACGGCCTCGGCCACGGCGTCGAAACCGCGGGCGGGGGTGGGCTTGGGGTCGGGTTCGGGCTCCGTACCGAGGGCGGGGTCGGGGTACCGGCGGGCGGCTGCCGTACCTGCGGCTACCGCGGAGGCCTCTGCGGCGGGTCCTGCAGTTGCTGCTGCGGCGGGTTCCGCCGAGGCTTCCGCGGCGGGTGTCCCGTCGGTCGCGGGCGGCCGTGCGTCCATCACGGGCGGCGGGCCGAACTCCCCGATGGGAGCCGTTGCCGTACCGGGAGGCGCCGCCGTGGCGGCGTCGGCGGATTCGGGCAGGGCGCGCAGCGGGAACGTGGGCGCGGTCTCGGTGTGGGCCGTCCCGGCGGGTGGCTGCGGCTGGGGCTGGGGCTGGGGCTGGGGCACGGGCAGGGGACGCGGCTGGAGCTGGGGTTCGGAGAGGGCACGGAGCGGGAACGTGGGAGCGGACTCCCGCGTCGGCTCCTGCACCTGCCGAAGGACGTGCGTCGCCCTGTCCCGCGGCGGCTCGGCCGGCCGGGGTGCGGCCGGCTGCGGCGGGGCCGGTCGGGTCGGGGCCTGCTGCGGCGGGGCCGTGCGCAGGGGCTCCGCCGTGAAGGCGCTGGAGCCGTCGCCGCGGACCTGGAGGGGGACGACGTAGCCGATGCGCTCGTCGGTGACCGTGGCGAGGACGGGATGGCCGCTGGCGAGGGCGAGGCGGCGGAGGTGGTTCAGGACCGCGTGCTGGATCTCCTCTCCCGGAGCCGAGTGCACCGGTACGCCGCCGACCGAGGCACCGGCGCCGTCCACGGGGACATGGACGGTGATCGGCGTCGCCACGGATGCCACCGAGTGCCCGGCGTGCTTCAGTTCCCGCTTCTTCTCGCGGCTCAGTCGAGACATCGGCTCCCTCACTCGGATGCGTGCCATCCGGTCGTACGCGTACTGTCGAGTCTCTCCGCTCGCCCGCGCTCCCCGCGTCACCACGACGTCACAGACTCGCACCAGGAACCGTCGCCCTGTGACACGGGTAACGCCCCGAGCGCGAAGATCTTCGGGGATGACGTGGGAGGGAACGGGCATGCGCACAGGCGTGCAGCAAGGACCGGAGATCTGGATCCGCGGGCCGGTGGCCGCCGAGGACACCGGCGCCGACGCCGTCGCCGACGCATCTGGACGTATGCCCGTCAGGCCCGCGGGCATGCCCGTCACACCCCGGCGCTTCTCGTGGGTGGCCACGCACGGCGGCGCGGGCACGACCACGCTCGCGGCGGTCTACGGCGGCCACGACTGCGGGCGGGACTGGCCGGGGCCCGAGGCCCCGCGCTCGGTACTGCTGGTCGCCCGGACGCACGCGGCCGGACTGGACGCCGTCACCCGGGCCCTGGAGGTGTTCCGCAGGGGCGAGGCGCCGACCGGGCTCGACCTGGACGCCGTGGTGCTCGTCGCGGACGCGCCGGGCCGGCTGCCCCGGCAGCTCGCCCAGCGGGTGAAGCCGATCGAGTCCGTCATCGACGTCTACCGCGTCCCCTGGGTGCCGGCCTGGCGGACCGGCGACCTGAGCGGGCGGCCGCCGCGCGAGACCGAGCCGCTGGCCCGTCTGACGGGGACGGCGGCAAGACCGCGCTGACCGCGCGGTCGACCTCCATCCATTATTCTTGCGTGTGCATATAATGCAGGTGCAAGAACTTGCCCGTCGTGCGCCCCTGGGGGACCCATGAACCGCCGCTTCCTGTTCGTGCTGGGCAGTGCCCGCCGTGAGGGCAACACCGAGCTCCTCGCCCGGCGGGCCGCCGATCAGCTGCCCGCCGACGTCGAACAGCAGTGGGTGCGGCTCGTCGACCATCCGCTGCCCGACTTCACCGACCTGCGGCACGACAGCGACCACGTACGCCCCACCGAGGGCAACGCGGCACTGCTGCTGGACGCCACCCTGGCGGCGACCGACATCGTGATCGCCTCGCCGCTGTACTGGTACTCGGTGTCGAGCCACACCAAGCGCTACCTCGACCACTGGTCCGCCTGGCTGCGCACCCCCGGCGCGGACTTCAGGGAGACCCTGGCAGGGCGCACCCTGTGGGGCGTCACCGCACTCGCCGACGACGAGCCCTCGGTCGCCGACCCGCTGGCCGGGACCCTCAACAACTCGGCCGCGTACCTGCGGATGCGCTTCGGCGGGGTGCTGCTCGGCAACGGCAGCGCGCCCGGCGACGTACTGAGGGACACGCAGGCCCTCGCGCGCGCCAAGACGTTCTTCGCGCAGGAGCCGCCGCTCGGGCGTTTCCCGCACCAGCGGGTCAGTGCCGGCTAGTGCTGTGGCCGGAAAGGTTTGCCGGAAAGGTTTGCCGGAAAGCTCGCGGCGTCCGGTGCGGTGCATCGCAAGGCGGAGCATCGCCCGCGTACTGGACGTACTCGGGTGCTGCGACACCGCGGCGAGGTGCCCTGCCGGGCGTCGCGAGCCGGTGAACCTCTCCGGTCGCAGCACTAGAGCTCAGGTGTTGATGTCCTTCGCCGTGAAGCGCGCCCAGGCCGCCGAGCCGAACACCGCCACGTACAGCGCCTGCAGCTCCAGGTTCTTCAGCAGGCCGTCCCAGTAGACCGGCTCGCGCATCAGGTCGGCGAAGGACAGCCAGTAGTGGGAGAACAGGTACGGCTGTATCGCCTGGAGCTGGGGTATCTGGTCGAGGATCTGGACAGTGATCAGCAGACCCACGGTGGTGGCCATGGCCGCGATACCGCTGTTGGTCAGCGTCGAGACGAACAGGCCCAGGGCCGCGAGGCCGGTCAGGGACGCGGCGACGACGAGGGCGATCAGCAGCGCCCGGCCCAGGCCCTCGGTGAAGCCGATCTGCGTACCGGAGATGGTCGTCAGGTCGCCGAGCGGGAAGAGCAGCGCCCCCACGGCCAGGGCCGAGACGGCGACGACGAAGGTGGCGACCAGGCAGAAGGCCATCGTCGTCGCGTACTTGGTGAGCAGCAGACGGGTGCGGCCGGCGGGGGCGACCAGCAGATAGCGCAGGGTGCCCGCGTTGGCCTCGCCGGCGACCGCGTCGCCCGCGATCACGCCGACGGCCATCGGCAGGAAGAACGGCAGCGTGGCCGCCAGCGCGGTGAAGACCAGGAACAGTCCGTTGTTGGTGATCTGCGCGATGAAAGCCGGCCCCTCGCCGCCGCCCCCGCGGCCGGCCGGCGAGCCGTCCCTCGTCTCGAGCCTGACCGCCACCCCGACCAGGACCGGAACGGCGGCCAGCACCCCCAGCAGCGCGAGAGTGCGCCAGCGGCGGAAGGTGACGGCCAGCTCACTGCGCAGCAGCCCGAAGTTCCACAGAGGACTCGGGGCGCGCAGGACGGCCACGGCCGGAACCGCCCCCTGACCCGCCTGCTGCCCCGCCTCAGCCCGCGACATCGAAGCCCTCCCCCGTCAGCGCCACGAACGCGTCCTCCAGCGAGGCCCGTTCGACCCCGAAGCCACGGACGCGGACGCCCGCCGTCACCAGCGCTGCATTCACCTCGGCGAGGTCGCGCTCCGGTGGTTCGCCGGTCACCCGGTCGTCGGCGACGACGAGGTCACCCACCCCCTGCTCCTTCAGCACCCGGGCAGCCTCCCCGGTGTCGGGCGTGGTGACCACCAGCCGGCCGCGCGCCCCGGCGGCCAGCTCGGTCACCGCCCCCTGGGTGACCAGCCTGCCCTGGGCCATGACCGCCGCGTGGGTGCACACCTGCTCGATCTCGTCGAGCAGATGGGAGGAGAGGAAGACGGTCGTGCCGTCGGAGGCCAACTCCCTCACCAGGGAACGGATCTCCCGCATGCCCTGCGGGTCGAGGCCGTTGGTCGGCTCGTCCAGGACAAGCAGCCTGCGCGGCTGGAGCAGCGCGGCGGCGAGGCCGAGGCGCTGCTTCATGCCCAGGGAGTACGCCTTGGCCTTC
The DNA here is from genome assembly GCF_044334385.1 of Streptomyces sp. NPDC020801. Taxonomy (NCBI): domain Bacteria; kingdom Bacillati; phylum Actinomycetota; class Actinomycetes; order Kitasatosporales; family Streptomycetaceae; genus Streptomyces; species Streptomyces sp. NPDC020801. The sequence goes on along the minus strand of NZ_JBIRST010000001.1, from coordinate 121,168 downwards.
TTGCCCGCGGCCGCCGTCAGGCCCACCCGGTCCAGTGCGGCCGCGACACGGGTGCGCCGGGTGCGGGGGTCCGCGGTCGGGTCGGCCGCGTCGTAGCGCAGGAGGTTGTCGCGGCCGGAGAGGAAGCCGTACAGGGCGGGACCCTCGATGAGCGCCCCGACCTGCGGCAGTACGGCGCGCGAGGACCGGGGCATGGGGCGCCCCAGCACCCGCGCCGTGCCGGACGTGGGCTCGATCAGCCCCATCAGCATGCGGATCGTGGTGGTCTTGCCCGAGCCGTTCGGACCGAGGAAGCCGAAGACGCTGCCCGCCGGGACGGTCAGGTCGAGACCGTCGACGGCGAGCTGCCCGCCGCGGTAGCGCTTGGTGAGCGCGCGGGTGAGGATGACGCTGTCACCCATGTCCCGCGCAGCCGGCTGCGACTCCGTGGCGGACGCCCCGTCCATCGGCTCCCTCGATTCGTCGTGCCCGTGTCCCGCTCACTGCCCGGCGTTCGCCGCCTTCACCAGCGCGTCCTTGGTGACCGCGCCGACGTAGACCTTGCCGTTGTCCGTGATGAGGGCGTTGACCAGGCGGGTGGAGAAGACCGTGCCCTTGCCGAACTTGCCGGACACGTGGTCGCCGAGCGAGCCGAGGAAGCGGCTCAGGTCCCCCTTGCCGGAGGACGACGGGATGCCGCCCTTGCTGCCGGAGTCGAAGACGGCGATGGAGTTCCAGCCCTTGCCGAGGACCTTCGGGCCGCTCTTGGCGAGGTCCTTCCGCGAGGGGGCGGACTCATTGGAGTGCGCGGTCGCCCCGGCGCCCTTGTCCTTCTCCTCGGTCACCTTCGCGCCCTTGGGCGGGGTGAAGTCGAAGGTGGAGGCGGCCGGCTTGGCAAAGCTGATCTGGGTGAAGCCCGCGTCCACCACGGCGGCGCCGCCGCTCGCCGGGGTCAGCGTGAACTTCAGCGGCAGCCCGGTCTTGGCGTCCACCGCGATGCTGATCACGCCGACCGTGGTGCCGGAGGCGTGCTTCGGCTTGACGACCAGCTTGTAGGCGTCGCGGCCGGCGACCTGGGCGGTGCCGTCGACGGTCACCGAAGTGGTGTCGTCAACCGACTTCAGGGCCTCGTCGGCGAAGTCCTTGGGCGTGGCCGGGACCTCGTCGCGGTGCTTGCTCTGCTTCTTCTCGCCCTCGGCCGCGGTGCCGTGGTAGACCTCGTTCGACTTGCTGTCGTAGCCCCAGACGTTCTTGCCGTTGTGGATGAGGCTGTACTCGGCCGCGCTCTCGATCAGCGAGACCTTCTGCCGGTCCTGGCCGTCGGCCGCGACGCGCAGGGTGTGCGTGCCGGCGGCGAGCTCGGTCAGCTTGGACGTCGGGTCGGCCGACGATCCGTCACCGCCCTTGGTGGCGCCGGAGAGCAGGCCGCTCTCCAGACCGCCGAGGTTCGGCAGCCCGAGGTCGGTGCTGACCTTGACCGTGCCGGACAGCTGCTGGACGTCCGACTTGGCGATTTTCTCGATGAGTTGCTGCGCGGTGATCTTCGGCAGGTTGGGGTCGCCGGAGTCGGCGAGCGCCGGGACGAGACCGATGGTCGCCGCCGCCACCCCCACCACCGCGACCGGGACGACGTAGCGCGCGGCCTTGCGCCGCCCCGAGCGCAGGTCGTCGACCTCCTCGGCGCCGGCGCTGTCGTCGGATTCGTACGGTGCCATGTGTGCCCTACCTCCGTCGTCGGCGGCGGCTTTCCATCTGTACCGGGTCCACCCCGAGCCGCCATTCTCACCCAAATCGGTGAGGAGTGGTGTTGTCCGTGGTTTCCATCTGACCAAATCGTCCGCGCGAAAGCGTCAGACCGCGGAGCCAACTCCGTGTACGTCTGGGGTATGACGCGACGGCGCCGCGCCTCCCCCGCCCCGTAGGGGACACAAGGCGGAAGACCGGAGGCGGAGCACGGAGGACGGAGTGGTGGGTGCGAAGGATGGTCGGGGCACCGGGCAGGAGAACCGGGACAGGGTGCTGGGAGGCCATGCGGAGTCGCGGCTCGGGGTGCGCGGGGCGACGCGGGGTGCGCGGGGCGACGCGGGGCGCGCGTGGCGGTGCCGGACGCGCCGGATGCGCCGGATGCGCCGGGACGCGGGATGCGCCGGGACGCGGGATGCGCCGGGACGCGGGATGCGCGTGGCGCTATGGGGTGCGGGATGGCGGTGCAGGGTGCAGGGTGCGGGATGGCGGTGCGGGCCCGGCGTGGGCCGGCAGGGTCACCCCGCCCGGTGGACCACCGCGTCGCACAGCTCCATCAGCGCCACCTTGGCGTCGCACTCGCGCAGGGGGGCCAGCGCGGCGCGTGCCTCCTCGGCGTAGCGCACGGTGTCCCGCCGGGCCTGCTCCAGCGCCGGGTGGACCCGCAGCGCCGCCAGGGCCTCGGCGTGCCGCGCGTCGTCGCTCAGGTCGGAGTCCAGCAGCTCGCACAGCGCGAGGTCCTCGGCCAGCCCCAGCCTCGCCGCGCGCTCACGCAGCCGCAGCACCGGAAGTGTCGCGATGCCCTCGCGCAGATCCGTCCCCGGGGTCTTCCCGGACTCGTGCGAGTCGGAGGCGATGTCCAGCACGTCGTCCGCCAGCTGGAAGGCGACGCCCAGCCGCTCGCCGTACTGCGTCAGCACGTCCACGACCGTCTCGTCGGCCCCGGACATCATCGCCCCGAACCGGCACGACACGGCCACCAGCGACCCCGTCTTGCCGCCCAGCACGTCCAGGTAGTGGTCGACGGGGTCCCGGCCGTCCTGCGGGCCCGCCGTCTCCAGGATCTGCCCGGTGACCAGCCGCTCGAAGGCCACGGCCTGCACCCGCACCGCCTCGGGACCGAGGTCGGCGAGAATCTGCGAGGCCCGGGCGAACAGGAAGTCGCCGGTCAGGACCGCCACCGAGTTCCCCCAGCGGGTGTTCGCGCTGGCCACCCCGCGCCGCACGGCGGCCTCGTCCATGACGTCGTCGTGGTAGAGGGTCGCGAGGTGGGTCAGCTCCACGACCACGGCCGACGGCACGATGCCCGGCGCGTACGGGTCCCCGAACTGCGCCGCGAGCATCACGAGCAGGGGGCGGAACCGCTTCCCGCCCGCCTTGACGAGGTGCTGCGCGGCCTCCGTGATGAAGGGAACCTCGCTCTTGGTGGCTTCGAGCAACCCTTCCTCGACAGCCGCCAATCCGGCCTGGACATCGGCTTCGAGAGCCTGGTCCCGCACGCTCAGCCCGAACGGCCCGACGACGGTCACGAGGGGTCTCCTGTCTGCTGGTGTCTGCTGGCGATTACACGGTTTGTCGATAGGTCGCTGCCATCACTCGAGTCAGCGTATCCGGTCATGTTTCGATCACCGATAGCGCCCACCGATACAGGCCGGGCGGTATCGGATCACGCCCGATATGTTTTTGATCACCACGTATGAGTAGATATTTATCGACTTACCCCTCTCTACCCACCCTCTCGCTTCGTGTGCACGCACGCCTGCCGGTACACGCGTACGAGCGAGCCGCGACGTCACTCGACACGACGCCCGCCACGACGCCCGCCACGCCGACTCCACCCACCCGCCACTCGCCACCCTTGCGCACCCCGACCCACCCCGGCGCCGCCTCCACCCCGGTCACCCCCGGCTGCTCCCGGCGGCCCCGACCCGCCTCGGCCCACTCCCGGCCCGCACCCCGTCGCGCCCCGCCGCGCCCCGTCGGACTTCGGCCCCACACCGTCGACACCGGTCGGTCCGATTTACCCCTATTGAGATTCCAAGTCCCCTTGGCCGCAAATGCCCTTGGGTCGTTCAAACCGTGAGTTGGGTCACTCCCGCCCTTCAGTGCCACTCTCACCCACCCACCCCGCTTCCCCTTCCGCCGCACGCCAGTTGACCCTTGGCAGACGCAAAGGATCAAGTACCTCATACGCCTCAGATCAAGGTCAATTGGGGCGAGGTGTGAATCAGGCACTTGTTCTGGATATGTGCTCTCGCATACGTTCCCGGCCGTCGGGCGGACGCCTAATCCTGCCGCCGCCCGGGAACCCATCGACCGAACCACTCACGGCAGGAGCGGGGGACCCAGGTAAGCCGCCGGGCCGGACGTCGTACGTCACACTCGTACGCCGTGCCGGAACGGCTTGGGGTGAAGCCGTGCTCTTCGGAGCGCGGCCGGGCACCTCCCCGCCCGAACCCGACAGCTCACCTCGCAGGCGGTGGAGAGGAATTCCCCATGCCTGCAAACGGTCAGCGCCGTTCCCGTATAGCTCGTCTCGTCCGCGCCCTGGCCGTCAGCGGCACGGGTGCCGCCGTCCTCGCGCTTCCGCTCCTCGGTGCGACCAGCGCCTCCGCGGCCCCCACGACCTCCGCCCCGGCGGCCGGCACGGTCGCCTACCCGAACAACCTCGACGGCTGGATCCGGGCGTCGCTCGGGATCATGAGGCAGAAGGGCATCCCGGGCACCTACAACGGCATCTACCGCAACGTGATGCGCGAGTCGTCCGGCAACCCGCGGGCCATCAACCTCTGGGACTCCAACGCCGCCCGGGGCATCCCGTCCAAGGGCCTGCTCCAGGTCATCGACCCGACCTTCAGGGCCTACCACGTGGCCGGCACGTCGTTCGACATCTACGACCCGGTCGCGAACATCGCGGCCGCCTGCAACTACGCGGCCGCCCGCTACGGCTCGATCGACAACGTCTTCGGCGCGTACTGACAGGCGCGTAAGGACGGGCGTGTACTGGGCGCACACCGACGGGCGCGTACCGACGGGCGCGTACCGACAGCCCGCTCGACCGCCCGCCCGGTCGCAGCACTAGGGAAACAACCGCTCGAGGACGACGGCGATTCCGTCGTCCTCGTTCGACAAGGTGACCTCGTCGGCCACCGCCTTGAGTTCCGGATGGGCGTTGGCCATGGCGACGCCCCGGGCGGCCCACTGGAACATGGGGATGTCGTTGGGCATGTCACCGAAGGCGAGGGCACTCTCCCTGCCCAGCCCCAAGTGCTCGGCGGCCAGCGCCAGCCCGGTCGCCTTGGTGATGCCGCACGGCTGGAGTTCGACGGTTCCCGGGCCCGACATGGTGACCGTGGCGAGGGAGCCCACCACGCTCCGGGCGGCCGACGCCAACTCGTCGTCGGACAGCGCGGGATGGCGCAGCAGCACCTTGCTGATCGGCGCGCGCCACAGGTCGTCGCGCCGGTCGACCCGTACCGCGGGCAGGGTCGGGTGCGGCATGAGGTACCCCGGCTCGATGAGCGTCAGCCCGTCGGCCCCGTCCTGGTCGACCGCGGCGTACACGTCCCCCACCTCGGCCTCGATCTTGCCGAGCGCGGTCTCGGCGAGCTCGCGGTCCAGGGTGACCGACCACAGCAGGCGGCCCGCTCCGGCGTCGTAGAGCTGCGCGCCCTGGCCGCACACCGCGAGCCCGGTGGTGCCCAGGGCGTCGAGCAGCGCCCGCACCCTCGGCGCCGGCCGTCCCGTCACCACGAGGTGCCGGGCACCGGCCGCCGCCACCCGCGCGAGCGCGGCGAGTGACCGTTCGGACAGGGTGTCGTCGCCGCGCAGCAGCGTTCCGTCCAGGTCAGTGGCGATGAGGGCATATGCGAGGGAGGCGGCCATGATCAGAGAATACGGACCCGTCACCCCACCTGCCCAACGAGATCCGGACGACGGCGGCGCCCACCGTCTCCCGGGTCGGCTTCTCCCAACTGCCTTGCCACCAGCGGTGCTTCGGCAGCGAGGGCGGCGCCGCGCTCACCCGTGCGCCGCCACCAGGTGCCCGGCCAGCCGCGGGGAGGCGAACTCCGTGCCGCACACGAAGCGCATCACCGGGCCGTACGAGGCCGCCGCGGACAGGCCGGTGAAGTAGAGGCCGGGGATGGAGGAGACGTAGCCCGCGCGGAGTTTCGGGGCCCCGCGGCTGACCGCGAGCCCGGTGCGCAACTCGTGGCCGAGGAAGCCCATCGCGGCCATGTCGACGCGGTAGCCGGTCGCCGCGATGACATGGTCCCCGGTCAGTTCCCGGGTGCTGCCGCCCAGGGTGCGCACGGTCAGCGCCGGGCGGCCGTCGGTGGTCCCGGCGCTGACGATGCGGCTCACCTCGTGGACCGGCACGGTGCCCTCGAAGCGGTCGCGCAGCCACCAGGCGCCGAGCGGGCCGAGCACGCGGCGGACCAGGTAGTGGCGGGTGCGGGCCGGGAGGTAGCGGTAGGGGTGCGGGTAGTGGCTCAGCGCCCACAGCGACCAGGCGCGGCCGAAGGGCGACCCGGGGCGCAGCTTCGGCTGGGCCCAGGGCGGGGCGCCGAAGGCCACCTTGCCGCGGCTCCGTGACACCACCCGCACCCGCGCACCGGCCTCCGCCGCGAGGACCGCCGTCTCCAGTGCGGACTGGCCGGCGCCGACGACGATCAGCTCCTTGCCGGCGAAGGCACTCAGGTCGTGGTGCTGAGAACTGTGCGAGACCGGCCCGGTGGGTGCGGGGCCGTCCGGTGCGGCCGCGGCCAGCTCCGGCGGCAGATGGGCGAGGCCCGAAAGGCCCGTCGCGACCACGACCGCACGGGCGGTGAACTGCTCCCCGGAGTCCAGCTTCAGCTCGAAGCCGCCGCCCGGCCGCCGGTCCACCGACACCACCCGCACCCGCTCCAGCTCGGGCACCAGCTTCTGCTGGAACCACTCGCCGTAGCCGATGAAGGTCTCGACCGGGATGATGTCCTCGTCGGTCACCAATCGCTTGATGCCGGCCGCGTCGCAGTAGTCGACGAGGGTGTGGCCGCGCTGCGGGCAGCCGATGCTGGAGGCGACCGGGGTCGACTTCAGCAGCATTCCGGCGGGCATGTGGTCGCGCCAGCTGACCATGGGCTCGCCGAAGGCGCGCACGGGGGCGCCGCGCGCTCGCAGATGGGCGGCGGTGGACAGGCCGAACGGCCCGGCACCGATGACTGCTACCGGTTGGTTCACGAAGTCCCTCCCCAGGACGTGCTGCTGAACGTGCTGACGTGCGGATGCGTCACTTCGTGGGCGGGCTCGGACGGCGGGACGGGCCGCCCGGACGGTCGTGCCGCCGGTCGGGAAGGCGAGCGGGCCGTCCGAACCGGTCGTGCCGCCGGCCGGGACGTGCGGTGTCAGCTGCCCGGACCGGTGCTGCCGCCACGGCGGTTGGTCCGCCACAGCTGGTAGAGGTGCTTCGCGCCCGGCCGGACGAAGCGCGCGAGCATCGTGAGGAACGGCAGCGGGTCGTCACCCGCGAGCCAGGCCAGCTCGGTCCCGCTCGCCTTCATCGGCGCGTGCGGCGTCGTATAGCCGCTGCGGCGGTAGGCGAGCAGGGCGGGCAGGTCGATGTTCTCCACGACGAACCGGTGACCGGCCCGCTGTTCCCCCTCCGGAACGGGACGCCCGGTCAGATCGAGGTGCATGGCACGCACGACGTCCACCCCCGACTCGTTCTCGAAGAGCCGGAACTGGGCGCCCATGCGCGGATTGAAGTCGAGGAGCTTGTACTGTCCGTCGCGCCGGTCGAAGCGCAGGTCGAGGTCGATGATTCCGGTGAAGCCGATCTGTTTGATGAAACGCGCGGCGAGGTCGGCGAGTTCCGGGTTGTCGACGACGTACGCGCTCGCCGTCATGCCGGCGTGGGGCGGCCAGGAGCGGACCTTGACGCCGGTGAACATGGCCAGCGGGGTCGAGTCCTGGTCGAAGTAGGCGTGCACGATCCAGTCCTCGGCCTGCTCCCGCGGCAGGTACTCCTGGAGGATCACCCCGGGCCGCTCGCCCCAGTCGCGGGCGAGGGTGAGCAGGCCCTCGCGGGTGGTGATCCTGGTGGTGCCGCTCACGGCCGGCCGGCTGCGCCGGACGAAGGCCTCGCGGTTCTTGGCCACCACCGGAAAGCGGGCCTTCTCGGCGAACGCGACGATGTCGTCGTACGACTGCGGGAAGGCGGCCGTGGGGCTCGGGATGCCGTGTTCCACGCACAGTTCGTGCAGGCCCTGCTTGCTGGCCAGGCGGCGCGGGAGGCCGGGGGCGACGCGTGGGAAGAGGAAGTGGCCCCCCAGTTCGTCCTGGTGCTCGGCGATCAGGACGGCGGCCTCCTCATCCGTGGGCACCAGGACGGTGGGCCGTCCGATGCGGCGGCCGATCCGCAGCAGGCCCTCGACCATGTGGCCGGCCTCCTCCGTGCCCCTCGTAGGCCAGACGAACGCACGTTTGAGGTAACGGGAGGAGGCCGCAGGCGTGTAGGGGTCCTCGGTGATCGCGTACATGGGGACGCCCAGGCGGCCCAGGCTGCGGATGGCGCCCACCCCGCCGTGGTGCAGCGGGTAGTCGCCGAATTTCACGATCAGGCCCGGCACGTCGTGGTCGGCCTCGAAAGGCACACTGACGGCATTCCTGGCCACGGGTCCCCCCACGTGTCCCCCCTACGGAGCGGACCCACCCCGTCCGCGTCCCCCAAAGGACGCTAAGCCGGAATTGACCGCTCCGACAAGGCCAATTCGGACATTGCAAACTCTTTAGGCACTGCCCAAGACAGGCAACGCACCCGTAACGTGTGGCGCGACCACATGGAACGCACGGCACGCCCCCGGTGCCCAGACCGTGCAGGAAAGTCAGAAAGAGAGGCAGCCACCCCCATGCCCCCCTTCGAGGTCCCCGAGGGCGACCCCTTCGGTCCGCACAATCTTCCCTACGGCGTCTTCTCCCGCGCCGGTTCACCGGAACGGACGGTCGGCGTCCGGCTCGGCGACCACGTCCTCGACGCGGGCGCGGCGGCGCGGGCGCTCGGTTCGCCGTACGCCGCCCTGCTCGCGCAGCCGACCCTGAACCCGCTGCTGGCCGCCGGCCGCACCGCGTGGTCGGATGTGCGGCGCGCGCTGACGGCGTGGGTGACGGTGCCGTCCCACCAGGAGACCGTCGAACCGTTCCTGCACCCCCTGTCCTCGGTGACCCTGCACCTGCCCTTCGAGGTCGCGGACTACGTCGACTTCTACGCCTCCGAGAACCACGCGCGGAACGTGGGGCAGATCTTCCGCCCGGACGCCGCCGACTCGCTGACCCCCAACTGGAAGCACCTGCCGATCGGGTACCACGGCCGCTCGGGAACGGTGGTGGTGTCCGGGACCGATGTCGTACGCCCCTCGGGTCAGCGGAAGGCGCCCACGGACCCGGCGCCGGTGTTCGGCCCGTCGGTCCGGCTGGACATCGAGGCGGAGGTCGGCTTCGTGGTGGGCGTGCCGTCCGGGCTGGGCCGGCCGGTCGCGCTGGAGAACTTCCGGGAGCACGTCTTCGGCCTGTGCCTGCTGAACGACTGGTCGGCGCGCGACGTCCAGGCCTGGGAGTACGTCCCGCTGGGCCCCTTCCTCGGCAAGTCCTTCGCCACGTCGGTGTCGGCCTGGATCACCCCGCTGGACGCGCTGGAGGACGCACGGGTGGCTCCACCGGAGCGGACGCACCCGCTGCTGCCGTACCTGGACGACGCCGAGGAGGAGCCCGGCGGCTACGACGTGCGGATCTCCGTCGCGATCAACGGGCACGTGGTGTCCGAGCCGCCCTTCTCCACCATGTACTGGACGGCCGCGCAGCAGCTGGCCCACATGACGGTCAACGGCGCCTCGCTGCGCACGGGCGACCTGTACGGGTCGGGGACGGTGAGCGGACCGGAGCCTGAGCAGCGCGGTTCGCTGCTGGAGCTGACCTGGAACGGGCGCGACCCGCTGGAACTCCCGGACGGCAAGCGGACGTTCCTGGAGGACGGGGACGTGGTCACCATGTCCGCGTGGGCGCCGGGGGCGGGCGGGGTCCGGGTGGGCCTCGGAGAGGTGACGGGCCGGATCGTGGCGGGCTGACGGAGGGGCGATCCCCACGCCACACCCGCACCACGGGTCGGCGTGGGAACGGCTCGGCCGGCGTCTGGGACGGAGTGGGGATTGGTTGCCGCCGAACCCTGACCCCCGGCGCCCGTCGCCGTCATACTGGCGGCAGGCCGCGCGCGGGCCACCGCGCCGGCCGCCCCCGGCACACCCCTCACCGCACCACCCCACGCACGACCCGACACCCGCCCACCTCCGATCAGGATCGGGAGTCCGTGGCATGACCGTCTGCCTGCTCCTGCTGAGCGCCGTCGCGCTGACGGCCGCCGTGCCGGTTCCCCGTGCGCTGACCCGGGCGGTGTGGCCCGAACGGGAACCCGTCGTCGGGCTGTGGGTGTGGCAGTGCCTGGTCGCCACCGTCCTGCTGTGCTGCCTGGCCGCCCTCGTGCTGGGCACCGCGGCCGTCTTCCACACCGTTCGGGACCGGGTCTTCGCGCCGGCGCCGCCCGCCGTGACCGCCGCGTACGGCCTCACGGTGGCGCCGGTCTGGGCCATGGCCCTCACCCTGCTGCTGGCCTGCGGCGCCGCCTGGACCACCGCGATGCTCGGCCGCGAGCTCGCCGAGGCCCGCCGGCGGCGCGGCCAGGCCAGGGCGCATCTGCGCGAACGCGCCCCCGACCTGCCCGCAGGCCTTCCGGCGGCCCGCGGGCCCCTGCTCGTGCTGGAGGACGAGTATCCCGACGCCTGGTGGATGCCGGGTCACCCGCCCCAGCTCATCGTCACCACCGGCGCGCTGCACCGCCTCACGGGCCACCAGCTCGACGCCGTCCTCACCCACGAGCGCGGTCACGCCCGCGCCCACCACGACTGGCTGCTGCACCTGTCGACCGCGCTGGCGACCGGCTTCCCGCGCGTACCGCTGTTCGCGCACTTCTGCGACCAGACCCACCGGCTCGTAGAACTGGCCGCCGACGACATGGCCTCGCGCCGCCATGGCCACCTCACCACGGCCCTGGCCCTCATCGAGCTCAACCAGCACCGCGGAGTCCTCTCCTGCGCCTCCAGCCACCGCCTGCTCGGCGAACGAGTGGAGCGGCTTCTGCAGCCCCCGCCGCGCTTGGACCGCAGGCGCCGGGCGCTGACGACGACGGTGGCGGCCCTGGTGCCCCTGCTGCCGCTCCTGATCGCCTTCGCTCCTGCGCTGACCGCGCTGGGCTGAGCGCGCTGAGCTGACCGCATGGCTGCGCCCGCCCGCCGCGGGCCGGAGGCGAAGCTGCCGGATCTTCCTCACATCACCGGCGACACGGCTTCCTGCCCGACCCGGACCCGAACGCGCGCCCCGACCCGAAGGGGGACTCCGACCCGAAGGCGGACTCCGATTCCGTCAGGGCGTACGCGTGACGGGGTCCGTGGCGACCGCCCCGAGCGCACCGGCCGCCCGGCCGCCCCGCCCAGGGGCGAGCCGCGCGCGGTCGTCGGCGAACGTCATATCCAGTCGTCCGGCTCCGGCTCCGCGTCCGGCTCGGGCCAGTCCCCTGCCGCCTCCGTCTCCGGTTCACCCTGGCCGGCCGTCTCCGCGCCGGCCGGTCCGCCCAGCGACTCGAGCACCCCGAGCACGCCTTCCCCGTACGTCGCCAGCTTCTTCTCGCCGACGCCGCCGATCGTGCCCAGCTGTGCCACCGACGCCGGCCAGACGGTGACGATCTCCCGGAGCGTTGCGTCGTGGAAGATGACGTACGCCGGGACGCCCTGCTCCCGGGCCTGCTCGGCACGCCAGGCACGCAGGGCCTCGAAGGCGGGGAGCAGCGCCTCGGGCAGTTCGGCCGCCGCGGCCTTGCTCTTGCCCCGGCCCGAGGATGACGACGGGGACGACGAAGAAGACGAGCCCCCACGTGAGGCCGCCGGCCTCTTCGGCTCCTTGCGCAGCCGCACCTCCCGCTCGCGCCGCAGCACCGAACCGCTCGTGTCGGTCAGCACCAGCGTGCCGTACTCGCCCTCGACGGCGAGCAGGCCCTGGGCCAGCAACTGCCGTACGACGCCGCGCCATTCACCCTCGGCCAGCTCATCGCCGATGCCGAAGACGGAGAGCTGGTCGTGGTCGAACTGGATCACCCTGCCGGTGCGCTTGCCGAGCAGGATGTCGATGATCTGGCCCGCGCCGAACTTCTGCCGCCGCTCCCGCTGCAGCCGTACCACCGTCGACAGCACCTTCTGGGCGGCGACCGTGCCGTCCCAGGTCTCCGGCGGGATCAGGCAGGTGTCGCAGTTGCCGCAGCCGGCCGCGTCCGGATCCTGGCCGAAGTAGGCGAGGAGCTGACCGCGGCGGCACTGCACGGTCTCGCACAGGGCGAGCATCGCGTCCAGGTGGGAGGCGGACCGGCGCCGGAACGCCTCGTCGCCCTCGCCGGACTGGATCAGCTTGCGCTGCTGTACGACGTCGTTGAGGCCGTAGGCCATCCAGGCCGTGGAGGGCAGTCCGTCACGCCCGGCACGCCCGGTCTCCTGGTAGTAGCCCTCGACCGACTTGGGCAGGTCCAGGTGGGCGACGAACCGTACATCCGGCTTGTCGATGCCCATGCCGAAGGCGATCGTGGCGACCACGACGAGGCCGTCCTCACGCAGGAAGCGGGACTGGTGCGCCGCGCGGGTGCCCGCGTCCAGGCCCGCGTGGTAGGGCACCGCCTCGATGCCGTTGCGGGAGAGGAACTCCGCCGTCTTCTCCACCGAGTTGCGCGACAGGCAGTACACGATGCCCGCGTCGCCCGGGTGCTCCTCGCGCAGGAAGGTCAGCAGTTGCTTCTTGGGGTCGAGCTTCGGCACGATCCGGTACTGGATGTTGGGCCGGTCGAAGCTCGCCACGAAGTGCCGGGCCTGCGGCATGTTCAGCCGCTGGGTGATCTCCTGGTGCGTGGCGTGTGTGGCCGTCGCCGTGAGGGCGATCCGCGGCACGTCGGGCCAGCGCTCGCCCAGCAGCGACAGCGCCAGGTAGTCGGGGCGGAAGTCGTGGCCCCACTGGGACACGCAGTGCGCCTCGTCGATGGCGAAGACGGAGATCTTGCCGCGGGAGAACAGATCGAGCGTGGCGTCCAGGCGCAGGCGCTCCGGCGCCAGATAGAGCAGGTCCAGCTCGCCCGCCAGGAACTCCGCCTCGACCACACGCCGCTCGTCGAAGTCCTGAGTGGAGTTGATGAAGCCTGCGCGCACGCCCAGCGCCCGCAGCGCGTCCACCTGGTCCTGCATGAGCGCGATCAGCGGAGAGACCACGACGCCCGTACCAGGTCTGACCAGGGACGGGATCTGGTAGCACAGCGACTTGCCGCCGCCGGTGGGCATGAGGACGACCGCGTCGCCGCCCGCCACCACGTGCTCGATGACCGCTTCCTGCTCGCCCCGGAAGGCCTCGTATCCGAAGACCCGGTGCAGCGTGACGAGCGCCTCGCTCTGCGTCACTGGCATGTCGGTGATACCGCCCGTCCCACCCATCGTCTCGTCCCCCGTACGTCGTCCCTCGACCACTGCCTCCACGATAGGGGGCGGCGCCGACATCTTTGGGAGTTGTCCACAGGCCGCCGGGCCGACGATCCGTACATACGACTGCCCGGCCCCCCGCTGACGGAGCTGCCGGGCAGTCGTACGGGACACAGGCGCCTCAGCGCACGAACACCCCGGCCTGGCCGGCGAGGTCCAGGAAGTACTGCGGGGCCACGCCCAGCACCACCGTGACCACCACGCCCACACCGATCGCCGTCATCGTCAGCGGCGACGGCACCGCGACCGTCGGGCCCTCCGGACGAGGCTCGCTGAAGAACATCAGCACGATCACCCGGATGTAGAAGAACGCCGCGATCGCCGACGAGATCACACCGATCACGACCAGCGGGGCCGCGCCGCCCTCCGCCGCCGCCTTGAACACGGCGAACTTCCCGGCGAAGCCCGAGGTCAGCGGGATGCCCGCGAAGGCCAGCAGGAACACCGCGAACACGGCCGCCACCAGCGGCGAACGCCTGCCGAGGCCGGCCCACTTGGACAGGTGCGTCGCCTCGCCGCCCGCGTCGCGCACCAGCGTCACCACGGCGAACGCGCCGATCGTCACGAAGGAGTACGCGGCCAGGTAGAAGAGAACGGACGACACACCGTCCTTCGAGGTCGCGATGACACCCGCGAGGATGAATCCCGCGTGCGCGATCGACGAGTAGGCCAGCAGGCGCTTGATGTCGGTCTGGGTGATCGCGACGATCGCGCCGCCCAGCATGGTGACGATCGCGACCGCCCACATCACCGGCCGCCAGTCCCAGCGCATCCCCGGCAGCACCACGTACAGCAGCCGCAGCAGCGCGCCGAAGGCCGCCACCTTGGTCGCCGCCGCCATGAACCCGGTGACCGGGGTCGGCGCGCCCTGGTAGACGTCCGGCGTCCACATGTGGAAAGGCACCGCGCCCACCTTGAACAGCAGACCCATCACGACCATCGCGACCCCGATGAGCAGCAGTGCGTCGTTGCCCATGGTGTTCGCGAGGGCCGGGTCCACGTTCGCCACGTTGCCGTCGACGACCTGTGCGATCGTCGCGTACGACACCGAGCCCGCGTAGCCGTACAGCAGCGCGATGCCGAACAGGGTGAACGCGGAGGCGAAGGCGCCCAGCAGGAAGTACTTGACCGCGGCCTCCTGCGACATCAGCCGCTTGCGGCGGGCCACGGCGCACAGCAGGTACAGCGGCAGCGAGAAGACCTCCAGCGCCACGAACAGCGTCAGCAGGTCGTTGGCCGAGGGGAACACCAGCATGCCGGCGACCGCGAACAGCAGCAGCGGGAAGACCTCGGTGGTGGTGAAGCCGGCCTTGACCGCGGCCTTCTCGCTGTCGCTGCCCGGCACGGACGCCGCCTGCGCGGCGAAGGAGTCGACCCGGTTGCCGTGCGCCTCCGGGTCCAGACGCCGCTCGGCGAAGGTGAACAGGCCGACCAGTCCGGCCAGCAGGATCGTGCCCTGCAGGAACAGTGACGGGCCGTCGACGGCAATGGCGCCCATGGCCGCGATGTGCGCCTTGGTGGTGCCGTACCCGTCCGCCGCGAGCCCGACGACCGCGGCGAAGGCGGCGGCGAGCGCGACGACGGAGACGAACACCTGCGCGTAGTAACGGGACCTGCGCGGGACGAACGCCTCGACGAGCACCCCGACGAGCGCCGCGCCCACGACGATCAGGGTGGGCGACAACTGCCCGTATTCGATCTTCGGCGCGTCGATCTTCGAGATCGGGTCGGCCGCGGTTGTCCACAGGCTGTGGACGGCTGCTGCGCTCACTTGGCCGCCTCCACCTCGGGCTTGGGGTCGGTCTGGTGTACGTCGGACATGGTCTGCTTGACCGCCGGATTGACGATGTCCGTGACGGGCTTCGGATAGACGCCCAGGAAGATCAACAGCACGATCAGCGGGGCCACCACCACCAGCTCGCGCACCCGCAGGTCCGGCATGGCGGAGACCTCCGGCTTCACCGGGCCGGTCATCGTCCGCTGGTACAGGACAAGGGTGTACAGCGCGGCGAGCACGATGCCGAAGGTGGCGATGATGCCGATCGCCGGGTGGCGCGTGAACGTGCCGACCAGGACCAGGAACTCGCTCACGAAGGGCGCGAGTCCCGGCAGGGACAGGGTTGCCAGGCCGCCGATCAGGAAAGTGCCGGCGAGCACCGGAGCGACCTTCTGCACACCGCCGTAGTCGGCGATGAGCCGCGAGCCGCGCCGGGAGATGAGGAACCCGGCGACCAGCATCAGCGCGGCCGTCGAGATGCCGTGGTTGACCATGTAGAGCGTCGCGCCGGACTGGCCCTGGCTGGTCATCGCGAAGATGCCCATGACGATGAAGCCGAAGTGCGAGATCGACGCGTAGGCCACCAGGCGCTTGATGTCCCGCTGGCCCACCGCCAGCAACGCCCCGTAGATGATGCTGATCAGAGCGAGGACCAGGATCACCGGTGTGGCCCACTTGCTGGCCTCCGGGAACAGCTGGAGGCAGAAGCGGAGCATCGCGAAGGTGCCCACCTTGTCGACGACCGCCGTGATGAGGACGGCGACCGGCGCGGTCGACTCCTGCATGGCGTTGGGCAGCCAGGTGTGCAGCGGCCACAGCGGCGCCTTCACCGCGAAGGCGAAGAAGAAGCCGAGGAACAGCCAGCGTTCGGTGCTGGTCGCCATGTGCAGGGAGCCGTTCGCACGGGCCTGCGCGATCTCGGTGAGCGAGAAGTTCCCGGCGACCACGTACAGCCCGATCACCGCGGCCAGCATGATCAGACCGCCGACCAGGTTGTAGAGCAGGAACTTCACCGCCGCGTACGACCGCTGTGTGGAGGCCGCCTCCTCTCCGTGCTCGTGGGCACGGTCCCCGAAGCCGCCGATGAGGAAGTACATCGGGATCAGCATGGCTTCGAAGAAGATGTAGAAGAGGAAGACGTCGGTGGCCTCGAAGGAGATGATCACCATCGCCTCGACGGCCAGGATCAGGGCGAAGAAGCCCTGCGTCGGCCGCCAGCGGCGGCTTCCGGTCTCCAGCGGGTCGGCGTCGTGCCAGCCCGCGAGGACGATGAACGGGATCAGCAGGGCGGTCAGCGCGATCAGGGCCACCGCGATGCCGTCCACGCCCAGTTCGTAGCGGACCCCGAAGGCCGCGATCCAGGAGTGGGACTCGGTGAGCTGGTAACGGGCGCCGCCGGGGTCGAAGCGGACCAGGACGGTGACGGCCAGCGCGAGCGTGGCGAGCGAGACGAACAGCGCGAGCCACTTGGCGGCGGTGCGCCGCGCGGCAGGCACGGCGGCCGTGGCGATGGCCCCGATGGCCGGGAGCACCGCCGTGGCTGTCAGCAGTGGAAAGGACATCGGTATCAGACCGCCCTCATCAGCAGGGTCGCGGCGACGAGGAGTGCCGCGCCGCCGAACATCGAGACCGCGTAGGAGCGCACGAAGCCGTTCTGCAGCCGGCGCAACCGCCCGGAGAGGCCTCCGACCGAGGCCGCCGTGCCGTTGACGACACCGTCGACCAGGGTGTGGTCGACGTACACCAGGGAGCGCGTCAGGTGCTCGCCGCCGCGGACCAGGACGACGTGGTTGAAGTCGTCCTGGAGCAGGTCGCGCCGGGCGGCCCGGGTGAGCAGCGACCCGCGCGGGGCCACGGCCGGGACCGGCTTGCGGCCGTACTGGGCCCAGGCGATGGCGACGCCGACGACCAGGCAGACCATGGTCGCGCCGGTGACGGTCAGGGCACTGACCGGGGAGTTGCCCTCGCTGTGCCCGGTGACCGGCTCCAGCCAGTGCAGGAAACGGTCGCCGATGCTGAAGAACGCGCCGCCGAAGACCGATCCGACGGCCAGCACGATCATGGGGATCGTCATGACCTTGGGCGACTCGTGCGGGTGCGGCTCGGCGTGCGCGCCGCCCACCTCGGCCGCCGGCTCCACACCGGGCTCGGCCGGGGACGGGGTCGGCCGGTTGCGCCAGCGCTCCTCGCCGAAGAACGTCATCAGCATCACGCGCGTCATGTAGTACGCCGTGATGGCCGCGCCCAGCAGGGCCGTGCCGCCGAGGATCCAGCCCTCGGTGCCGCCCTTGGCGAAGGCCGCCTCGATGATCTTGTCCTTGGAGAAGAAGCCGGACAGGCCCGGGAAGCCGATGATGGCCAGGTAGCCGAGGCCGAAGGTGACGAACGTGATCGGCATGTACTTGCGCAGGCCGCCGTAGCGGCGCATGTCGACCTCGTCGTTCATGCCGTGCATGACCGAGCCGGCGCCGAGGAAGAGCCCGGCCTTGAAGAAGCCGTGCGTCACCAGGTGCATGATCGCGAAGACGTAGCCGATGGGGCCCAGGCCCGCGGCCAGCACCATGTAGCCGATCTGCGACATGGTCGAGCCGGCCAGCGCCTTCTTGATGTCGTCCTTCGCGCAACCGACGATCGCACCGAACAGGAGCGTGACCGCACCGACCACGGTGACGACGAGCTGCGCGTCGGGTGCGGCGTTGAAGACCGCCGCGGAGCGGACGATCAGATACACGCCCGCGGTCACCATCGTCGCGGCGTGGATGAGGGCGGAGACCGGGGTCGGGCCCTCCATCGCGTCCCCGAGCCAGGACTGCAGCGGCACCTGGGCGGACTTGCCGCAGGCGGCCAGCAGCAGCATCAGGGCGATGACGGTGAGCCGGCCCTCGGAGGTGTCACCGGCGTGGCCGAACACCGGCCCGAAGGCGAAGGTGCCGAAGGTCGTGAACATCAGCATGATCGCGATCGACAGGCCCATGTCGCCGACCCGGTTGACCAGGAAGGCCTTCTTCGCCGCCGTCGCCGCGCTGGGCTTGTGCTGCCAGAACCCGATCAGCAGGTAGGAGGCGAGACCGACGCCCTCCCAGCCGACGTACAGCAGCAGGTAGTTGTCGGCGAGGACGAGCAGCAGCATCGCCGCGAGGAACAGGTTCAGATAGCCGAAGAAGCGGCGGCGCCGCTCGTCGTGCTCCATGTACCCGACCGAGTACAGGTGGATCAGCGACCCTACGCCGGTGATCAGCAGCACGAACGTCATCGACAGCTGGTCGAGGCGGAAGGTGACGTCCGCCTGGAAGCTCTGCACCGGGATCCAGGTGAACAGGTGCTGGATCAGGGTGCGGTCGTCGGCGCTCCTGCCGAGCAGGTCGGCGAAGAGGACCAGGCCGATCCCGAAGGAGACGGCGGCGAGCAGGGTGCCCAGCCAGTGGCCGACGGCGTCGAGCCGCCGGCCGCCGACCAGGAGGACGGCCGCTCCGAGCAGGGGCGCCGCGATCAGCAGCGCAATCAGGTTCTCCACGATTCTTCCGACCCCTTACAGCTTCATCAGGCTGGCGTCGTCGACCGAGGCCGAGTGGCGGGAACGGAACAGCGACACGATGATCGCGAGCCCGACCACGACCTCCGCTGCGGCGACCACCATCGTGAAGAAGGCGATGATCTGGCCGTCGAGGTTGCCGTGCATCCGGGAGAAGACGACGAACGCGAGGTTGCAGGCGTTGAGCATCAGCTCGATGCACATGAAGACCACGATGGCGTTGCGCCGGATCAGTACGCCGGTGGCGCCGATCGTGAACAACAACGCGGCGAGGTAGAGGTAGTTGACGGGATTCACTTCGACGCCTCCTCGGGCCGCTTGAAGGTCGCCGCCTCGATCGCGGTGCGCTCCAGCCGCTCCTCGGAGCGCTGCTCCAGGGCCTTGAGGTCGTTGAGCGCCTCGGCCGAGACGTCACGGATCTGGCCGCGCTCGCGCAGCGTCTTGCTGACCGTGAGCTCGGACGGGGTGCCGTCGGGCAGCAGGCCGGCGATGTCCACGGCGTTGTGCCGGGCGTAGACACCGGGCGCCGGCAGCGGCGGTACGTACGTGCCCTCGCGCACGCGCTGTTCGGCCATCTCGCGCTGGGTCCTGGCGCGCTCGGTGCGCTCGCGGTGGGTGAGCACCATCGCGCCCACGGCGGCCGTGATCAGCAGCGCGCCGGTGAGTTCGAAGGCGAAGACGTACTTGGTGAAGATGAGGGCTGCCAGGCCCTGCACATTGCCCTGGGCGTTCGCCTTGCCGATGCCGTTGAAGTCCTTGAGGGAGGCGTTGGCGATGCCGGCGGTCAGCAGGACGCCGAAGCCGACCCCGCACAGAAGGGCCAGCCAGCGCTGGCCCTTGATGGTTTCCTTCAGGGAGTCGGCGGCGGTCACGCCGACGAGCATCACCACGAACAGGAACAGCATCATGATCGCGCCGGTGTAGACGACGATCTGCACGACGCCCAGGAAGTAGGCGCCGTTGGCGAGGTAGAACACAGCCAGGACGATCATGGTGCCGGCGAGGCAGAGCGCGCTGTGCACGGCCCGCTTCATGAAGACGGTGCACAGGGCGCCGAGCACCGCGACCGTACCGAGGACCCAGAACTGGAAGGCCTCTCCGGTGGAGGTGGAGTAGGCGGCGAGCTGGAGGCTCATGCGTCCACCTCCTCGTCCTCGGGCTTCTCGCCCTTGGAGACGGCCACCTGGCGCTCCGTGCCGGGCGCGGCCTCCGTCACCAGACCCCGGTAGTAGTCCTGCTCGTCCGTCCCCGGGTAGATGGCGTGGGGGGTGTCGACCATGCCCTCGTCGAGGCCGGCCAGCAGCTGTTCCTTGGTGTAGATGAGGTTCGCGCGGCTGGAGTCGGCCAGTTCGAACTCGTTGGTCATGGTCAGCGCGCGCGTGGGGCACGCCTCGATGCACAGACCGCACAGGATGCATCGGGCGTAGTTGATCTGGTAGACCCGCCCGTACCGCTCGCCCGGCGAGTAGCGCTCCTCGTCGGTGTTGTCGGCGCCCTCCACATAGATGGCGTCGGCGGGGCAGGCCCAGGCGCACAGCTCGCAGCCGACGCACTTCTCCAGGCCGTCCGGATGGCGATTGAGCTGGTGCCGTCCGTGGAAGCGCGGAGCCGTGGTCTTCTTCTGCTCCGGGTACTGCTCGGTCAGCCGCTTCTTGAACATGGCCTTGAAGGTCACGCCGAAGCCGGCCACGGGGTTCAGGAAACCGGGCTTGGTCTCCTTGGGCTCCTCAGCCATCGGACGCCTCCTTTCCATCCAGAGATCCGTCACTGGCAGTATCCGACCCACCACTGACAATCAACTCCCGCTCGTGGCGCGAGCGGCGTCGCGGCACCGGTGGCAGCTCCTGCCCCGGCAGCGGCGGTACGGGGAATCCGCCGGCCATCGGATCGAAGCCGGCCGGCTGCTCGGCGGACCGCCCGGCCGGCTTCGCCCTGTCGCGGAACATGTCGGCCACGAAGGACAGGAGCAGCAGGGCCAGGACTCCGCCGCCGACGTAGAGGGCGATGTCGGCGAAGTCGTAGTTCTCGTTGCGCAGGGTCCGCACGGTCGCGACCAGCATCAGCCAGACCACGGAGACCGGGATGAGGACCTTCCAGCCGAGCTTCATCAGCTGGTCGTAGCGGACCCGCGGGAGTGTGCCGCGCAGCCAGATGAAGAAGAAGAGCAGCAGCTGGACCTTGATCACGAACCAGAGCAGCGGCCACCAGCCGTGGTTCGCGCCCTCCCAGAAGGTGCTGATCGGCCAGGGGGCCCGCCAGCCGCCCAGGAAGAGCGTGGTCGACACGGCCGAGACCGTCACCATGTTCACGTACTCGGCGAGCATGAACATCGCGAACTTGATCGACGAGTACTCGGTGTTGAAGCCGCCGACCAGGTCGCCCTCGGACTCCGGCATGTCGAAGGGGGCGCGGTTGGTCTCGCCGACCATGGTGACGACGTAGATGATGAAGGAGACCGGCAGCAGCAGGATGTACCAGCGGTCGTGCTGCTGCTGGACGATCGTCGACGTCGACATCGACCCCGAGTACAGGAACACGGAGGCGAACGCGGCGCCCATGGCGATCTCGTACGAGATCATCTGCGCGCAGGAGCGCAGACCGCCGAGCAGCGGGTAGGTGGAGCCGGAGCTCCAGCCCGCCAGCACGATCCCGTAGATGCCGACGGAGGCGATCGCGAGGATGTAGAGCATCGCGATCGGAAGGTCGGTCAGCTGCATCGCGGTGCGGTGGCCGAAGATCGAGATCTCGTCGTCCGCCGGGCCGAAGGGGATCACCGCGATCGCCATGAAGGCCGGGATGGCGGCGACGATCGGCGCGAGGACGTAGACCACCTTGTCCGCGCGCTTGACGACGACGTCCTCCTTGAGCATCAGCTTCACGCCGTCGGCCAGCGACTGGAGCATGCCCCAGGGGCCGTGCCGGTTGGGGCCGATGCGCAGCTGCATCCAGGCGACGACCTTGCGCTCCCAGACGATGGAGAACAGCACGGTCACCATCAGGAAGGCGAAGCAGAACACCGCCTTGACGACGACCAGCCACCAGGGGTCGGTGCCGAACATCGACAGGTTGTCAGCGGCGAGGTACGGGCTCATGCCTCCACCTCCTTGGGGGCCTCGGCCAAAAGCGCCGCCGGGCCGATACGGACGAGGGAGCCGGGCAGTGCCCCGGTGCCGGGGGTGACGCCCCCGCCGACGGAGTTCAGCGGGAGCCACACCACCCGGTCGGGCATCTCGGTGATCTCCAGAGGTAGTTCGACGGCCCCGGCCGGGCCGGTCACGGCGATCATGCCGCCGTCCTCGACGCCGGCCTCGGCGGCCGTGGCGGCCGACACACGCGCGCGTGCGGCGTGCCGGGTCCCGGCCAGCGCCTCGTCGCCCTCCTGGAGAAGACCGTGGTCGAGCAGCAGCCGGTGCCCGGCGAGCACGGCCTCGCCGGCGGCGGGCCGGGGCAGCACGCCCGAGCTCCCCACCGGATCGGTGGCGCGCGGCCCGGTCCAGGTGCCCAGCCGGTCCAGCTCGGCGTGCACGGTGCGCAGATCCGGCAGGCCAAGGTGTACGTCCATGGCATCGGCCAGCATCTGCAGCACGCGCCCGTCGGTGGGCGCCAGCCGGCGGGTCATCTGCTCGGGTTTGAGCGCGGCTTCGAAGAACCGCACCCGGCCCTCCCAGTTGAGGAAGGCGCCCGCCTTCTCGGCGACAGCCGCCACCGGGAGCACCACGTCGGCGTGCCCGGTGACCTCGCTGGGCCGCAGTTCGAGCGACACCACGAAGCCGACCTCGGACAGTGCCGCACGCGCGCGTGCCGGATCGGGCAGGTCGGCGACCTCCACACCGGCGACGACCAGCGCCTGCAGCTCGCCTCTCGCCGCGGCCTCGACGATCTGGCCGGTGTCCCGGCCGTAGCGGTGCGGGAGTTCGGCGACACCCCAGACGGCGGCGACCTCCTCCCGCGCGCGCGGGTCGGTCGCCGGACGTCCGCCCGGCAGCAGCGACGGCAGCGCGCCCGCCTCGATCGCGCCGCGCTCGCCCGCCCGGCGCGGGATCCACACCAGTTGGGCGCCGGTCGCGGTCGCGGCCCGCGCGGCGGCGGTGAGACCGCCGGCCACCGAGGCCAGCCGCTCGCCGACGACGATCACCGCACCCTCGCCGCGCAGCGCCTCGGCGGCCTTCGCGCCGTTCTCCTCCAGGCCCACGCCGCCCGCGAGCGCGTCCAGCCACTCGGTCTCGGTGCCGGGCGCGGCCGGCAGCAGCGTGCCGCCCGCCTTCTCAAGGCCCCGCGTGGCGTACGTGGCCAGCGAGAACACCTGCTGTCCGTGTCCCCGCCAGGCCTTGCGCAGCCGCAGGAAGACCCCGGGCGCCTCCTCCTCGGACTCGAATCCGACGAGCAGGACGGCGGGCGCCTTCTCCAGCGCCGTGTACGTGACGCCCGTACCGTCGACGTCCCGTCCGTGCCCGGCGATGCGGGCGGCCAGGAAGTCGGCCTCCTCACCGCTGTGCACGCGCGCGCGGAAGTCGATGTCGTTGGTGTCGAGCGCCACGCGCGCGAACTTGCTGTAGGCGTAGGCGTCCTCGACGGTGAGCCGGCCGCCGGTGAGGACACCGGTCCGGCCGCGCGAGGCGAGCAGCCCCTGGGCGGCGATCTCCAGCGCCTCCGGCCAGGACGCCGCTACGAGCTCGCCCTCGGGGTTGCGCACCAGCGGCGTGGTCAGCCGGTCCTTCAGCTGGGCGTACCGGAACGCGAACCGCCCCTTGTCGCAGATCCACTCCTCGTTGACCTCGGGGTCGTTGGCGGCGAGCCGCCGCATGACCTTGCCGCGGCGGTGGTCGGTGCGGGTGGCGCAGCCGCCCGAGCAGTGCTCGCAGACCGACGGCGACGACACGAGGTCGAAGGGACGGGAGCGGAAGCGGTACGCCGCCGAGGTGAGCGCGCCGACCGGGCAGATCTGGATGGTGTTGCCGGAGAAGTACGACTCGAAGGGGTCGCCCTCGCCGGTGCCGACCTGCTGCAGCGCGCCCCGCTCCAGCAGCTCGATCATCGGGTCGCCCGCGATCTGGTTGGAGAACCGGGTGCAGCGGGCGCACAGCACGCACCGCTCGCGGTCCAGCAGCACCTGTGTGGAGATCGGGACCGGCTTCTCGTACGTCCGCTTCTTGCCGTCGAAGCGGGACTCGGCGTTGCCGTGCGACATGGCCTGGTTCTGCAGCGGGCACTCGCCGCCCTTGTCGCAGACCGGGCAGTCCAGCGGGTGGTTGATGAGCAGCAGCTCCATCACGCCGTGCTGGGCCTTCTCGGCGACCGGCGAGGTCAGCTGGGTCTTCACCACCATTCCGTCGGTGCACGTGATCGTGCAGGACGCCATGGGCTTGCGCTGGCCCTCGACCTCGACGATGCACTGGCGGCAGGCGCCGGCCGGGTCGAGCAGCGGGTGGTCGCAGAACCGCGGGATCTCAATGCCGAGCTGTTCGGCGGCCCGGATGACCAGGGTGCCCTTGGGCACGCTGATCTCGACGCCGTCGATCGTCAGGCTCACGAGATCTTCCGGCGGGACCGCCGCCTCTCCCCCGCCGGAGGGAGCGTTGGTCGTCACGGTCATGCGTTCACCTCCGTGCGGTCGGCCCAGGCCGTGGACTTGGCCGGGTCGAAGGGGCAGCCCCGGCCCGTGATGTGCTGCTCGTACTCCTCGCGGAAGTACTTCAGGGAGGAGAAGATCGGGGAGGCGGAGCCGTCGCCGAGGGCGCAGAAGGACTTGCCGTTGACGTTGTCGGCGATGTCGTTCAGCTTGTCGAGGTCGGACATGACGCCCTTGCCGGCCTCGATGTCCCGCAGCAACTGCACCATCCAGTAAGTCCCTTCGCGGCACGGCGTGCACTTGCCGCAGGACTCGTGGGCGTAGAACTCGGTCCACCGGGTCACGGCCCGCACCACGCAGGTCGTCTCGTCGAAGCACTGCAGGGCCTTGGTGCCGAGCATGGAACCAGCGGCGGCCACCCCTTCGTAGTCGAGCGGGACGTCGAGGTGCTCGTCGGTGAACATCGGCGTCGAGGAGCCGCCGGGCGTCCAGAACTTCAGCCGGTGCCCGGGCCGCATGCCGCCGCTCATGTCGAGCAGTTGGCGCAGTGTGATGCCGAGCGGGCCCTCGTACTGGCCGGGGCTCGCGACGTGGCCACTGAGCGAGTAGAGCGTGAAGCCCGGCGACTTCTCGCTGCCCATCGACCTGAACCATTCCTTGCCGTTTTTCAGGATTGCGGGAACTGACGCGATCGACTCGACGTTATTCACCACAGTCGGGCACGCGTAGAGGCCCGCGACAGCAGGGAAGGGGGGACGGAGCCGCGGTTGACCACGGCGGCCTTCGAGCGAGTCCAGCAGCGCGGTCTCCTCACCGCAGATGTACGCGCCCGCGCCCGCGTGCACGGTGACTTCGAGGTCGAGTCCGCTGCCCAGGATGTTCTTGCCGAGGTAGCCCGCCGCGTAGGCCTCGCGCACGGCCGAGTGCAACCGCCGCAGCACGGGGACGACTTCACCACGCAGATAGATGAAGGCATGAGACGACCTGATGGCATAACAGGCGATGACAATGCCCTCGATGAGGCTATGCGGGTTCGCGAACAGGAGCGGGATGTCCTTGCAGGTTCCCGGCTCCGACTCGTCGGCGTTGACAACTAGATAGTGCGGTTTTCCATCACCCTGGGGAATGAACTGCCATTTCATTCCCGTCGGGAATCCCGCGCCGCCGCGCCCGCGCAGACCGGAGTCCTTGACGTACGCGATCACGTCGTCCGGCGACATGGCGAGTGCCTTGCGGAGTCCCTCGTACCCTTCGTGCCTTCGGTAGACGTCCAGCGTCCAGGACCCGTCCTCGTCCCAGAAGGCCGACAGCACGGGTGCGAGCAGCTTCTCGGGGCTGCTCTCGTCGATCTCGGGTGCCAAGGTCATCACTCCTCCCCCTCCTTCGCGACGGGTCCCGCCGGATGGGACCGGTCGGAGGCCGATGTGTCCTGGGGGGCGTCGTGGGAGCTCAGGTGCTCCGTGGGGGACGGCTCGTGCACGGCGGCGTCGCGCGCCTCGTCGTGCGGTCCGCCCTCCCGCGGATGGACCACGCGCGCGGGTGCGGTCTCTCCCTTGGCCAGGCGGAGGCCCACCAGCGAGGCGGGTCCCGCGCTGCCACCGGCCTCCGTGGCCCCCTCGCGCTCGTCCGGGAAGCCCGCCAGGATCCGGGCGGTCTCCTTGAACGTGCACAGGGGCGCACCACGGGTCGGCGTCACCGGGTGTCCCGCGCGGAGGTCGTCGACCAGGCGCCTGACGCTCGCCGGCGTCTGGTTGTCGAAGAACTCCCAGTTGACCATCACGACCGGCGCGAAGTCGCAGGCCGCGTTGCACTCGATGTGCTCCAGGGTGACCTTGCCGTCGTCGGTGGTCCCGCCGTTGCCGACGCCCAGGTGCTCCTGGAGGGACTCGAAGATCGCGTCGCCGCCCATCACCGCACACAGGGTGTTGGTGCAGACGCCCACCTGGTAGTCACCGCTCGGCCTGCGCCGGTACATGGTGTAGAAGGTGGCGACCGCGGTGACCTCGGCCGTGGTCAGGCCGAGCACGTCCGCGCAGAACCGCATCCCGGTGCGCGTGACATGCCCCTCCTCCGACTGCACCAGGTGCAGCAGTGGCAGCAGGGCGGACCGGGAGTCCGGGTAGCGGGCGATGATCTCGCGTGCGTCGGTCTCGAGCCGGGTGCGGACGTCGTCCGGGTAGTCGGGCGCGGGCAGTTCGGGCATGCCCAGGCCGACGCCCCGGTCCGAAGAAGAGGTGGTCACCGGTCGACGCCTCCCATCACGGGGTCGATGGACGCGACGGCGACGATGACGTCGGCGACCTGGCCGCCCTCGCACATCGCCGCCATGGCCTGCAGGTTGGTGAAGGACGGGTCGCGGAAGTGGACCCGGAAGGGGCGGGTGCCGCCGTCGGACACCGCGTGCACGCCGAGTTCGCCCTTGGGCGACTCGACCGCCGCGTACGCCTGTCCCGGCGGGACGCGGAAGCCCTCGGTGACCAGCTTGAAGTGGTGGATCAGGGCTTCCATGGAGGTGCCCATGATCTTCTTGATGTGGTCGAGGGAGTTGCCGAGCCCGTCCGGGCCCAGGGCGAGCTGGGCGGGCCAGGCGATCTTCTTGTCGGCGACCATGACCGGGCCGGGCTGCAGCCGGTCCAGACACTGCTCGACGATCCTGAGCGACTGGCGCATCTCCTCCAGGCGGATCAGGAAGCGGCCGTAGGAGTCGCAGGTGTCGGCGGTCGGGATGTCGAAGTCGTACGTCTCGTAGTCGCAGTACGGCTGCGCCTTGCGCAGGTCGTGCGGCAGGCCGGTGGAGCGCAGGATGGGACCGGTGGCCCCGAGGGCCATGCAGCCGGCCAGGTCCAGGTAGCCGATGCCCTGCATACGGGCCTTGAAGATGGGGTTCCCGGTGGCGAGCTTGTCGTACTCCGGGAGGTTCTTCTTCATCTTCTTCACGAACTCGCGGATCTGGTCCACCGCGCCGGGCGGCAGGTCCTGGGCGAGTCCGCCGGGCCGGATGTACGCGTGGTTCATCCGAAGGCCCGTGATGAGCTCGTAGATGTCGAGAATCATTTCACGATCACGGAATCCGTAGATCATGATCGTGGTGGCGCCGAGCTCCATACCGCCGGTGGCGATGCACACCAGGTGGGACGAGAGCCGGTTCAGCTCCATCAGGAGCACCCGGATGATCTTCGCGCGCTCGGTGATCTGGTCCTCGATGCCGAGGAGTTTCTCGACGGCGAGACAGTAGGCGGTCTCGTTGAAGAAGGACGTCAGGTAGTCCATGCGCGTCACGAACGTGGTGCCCTGCGTCCACGTGCGGAACTCGATGTTCTTCTCGATGCCGGTGTGCAGATAGCCGATGCCGCAGCGGGCCTCGGTGACGGTCTCGCCGTCGATCTCCAGGATCAGGCGGAGCACGCCGTGGGTGGACGGGTGCTGGGGACCCATGTTGACGACGATGCGCTCGTCGTCGGCGCGGGCCGCGGACTGGACGACCTCGTCCCAGTCGCCACCGGTGACCGTATATACGGTGCCCTCGGTGGTCTCGCGTGCCGAGGCGGCCGACGCGGCGGATTCGGCGGATGCTGACTGCGTGTTCACGAGTACGACCTCCGCTGGTCCGGAGCCGGGATCTGGGCGCCCTTGTACTCGACGGGGATGCCGCCGAGGGGATAGTCCTTGCGCTGCGGATGGCCCTGCCAGTCGTCCGGCATCATGATCCGGGTCAGGGCCGGGTGACCGTCGAAGACGATCCCGAAGAAGTCGTAGGTCTCGCGTTCGTGCCAGTCGTTCGTGGGATAGACGGAGACCAGCGACGGGACGCGCCGGTCGCTGTCCGGGGCGCTGACTTCGAGGCGGATCAGCCGGTTGTGGGTGATCGAGCGCAGGTGGTACACGGCGTGCAGCTCGCGGCCCTTGTCGTGCGGGTAGTGGACGCCGCTGACGCCGGTGCACAGTTCGAAGCGCAGGGCGGGGTCGTCGCGCAGGGTGCGGGCGACGCGGACCAGGTGCTCACGCTCGATGTGGAAGGTGAGCTCGCCGCGGTCGACGACCGTCTTCTCGATCGCGTTGCCGGGAAGGAGTCCCTGTTCCTCCAGCGCGCCCTCGAGTTCGTCGGCGACCTCGTCGAACCAGCCGCCGTAGGGCCGGCTCGCCGGTCCCGGGAGCCGGACCGAACGGACCAGGCCGCCGTAGCCGGAGGTGTCGCCGCCGTTGTTGGCGCCGAACATGCCGCGCTGGACGCGGATCTCCTCGCCGCCCTGGCCACGCTGACCGGGAAGGTTGTCGGCGGCGATGTCCTTCTCGGGGTTGACCCCGTTCGCGGACCCGTTCACGCCGTTCGCGCCCTTCGCGCTGTTGCCGTTCGCGTCGCTCACCGCAGCAGCCCCTTCATCTCGATCGTGGGCAGTGCCTTGAGCGCCGCCTCCTCCGCCTCGCGGGCCGCCTCCTCGGCGTTCACGCCGAGCTTGGTGGACTGGATCTTCTGGTGGAGCTTGAGGATCGCGTCCAGCAGCATCTCGGGCCGCGGCGGGCAGCCGGGAAGGTAGATGTCGACGGGGACGATGTGGTCGACGCCCTGGACGATCGCGTAGTTGTTGAACATGCCGCCGGAGGAGGCGCAGACACCCATGGAGATCACCCACTTGGGGTTGGGCATCTGGTCGTAGACCTGCCTCAGGACCGGCGCCATCTTCTGGCTGACCCGGCCGGCCACGATCATCAGGTCCGCCTGACGGGGCGAACCGCGGAAGACCTCCATGCCGAAGCGCGCCAGGTCGTAGCGGCCGGCGCCGGTGGTCATCATCTCGATCGCGCAGCAGGCGAGGCCGAAGGTGGCCGGGAAGACGGACGCCTTGCGCACCCAGCCCGCGGCCTGCTCGACGGTGGTCAGCAGGAAGCCGCTCGGCAGCTTTTCTTCGAGTCCCATGTCCTTAAGGCCCCTCAGTCCCATTCCAGGCCGCCGCGCCGCCACACGTACGCGTAGGCGACGAAGACGGTGAGCACGAAGAGCAGCATCTCCACGAGCCCGAAAACACCCAGGGCGTCGAAGGTGACGGCCCAGGGGTAGAGGAAGACGATCTCGATGTCGAAGACGATGAAGAGCATCGCCGTCAGGTAGTACTTGATGGGGAAGCGCCCGCCGCCGGCCGGCGTGGGGGTCGGCTCGATACCGCACTCGTATGCCTCGAGCTTGGCGCGGTTGTACCGCTTCGGTCCGATCAGCGTGGCCATGACCACGGAGAAGATCGCAAAGCCTGCCCCGAGGGCTCCCAGTACGAGGATGGGCGCATACGCGTTCACCGCTCCTCGCTCCTCTCAGTCGGCACTGACTGCTGGCGGTTGCGCTGGGCTCACAGCCGTCTCACCGGCCCCACGACCCCCACTCATCTCGCGAAGATCGGGAACATGTGAAGCAGGTCACAAGCCCAACTGCCTCGCATCTTATGCCCGACGCTCTGTGATCTGCGACACGGGGTATTCCAGAAGCTTTGTGATCTCCACCACCTGACGAACGATCATGAAGTCGGATGAGCAGTGATCTTCGCACGCGAAGCACCGAAGCGATCACGAGCGGTGACATTTGACCACGTCTTTGCTGGTGGGAGGGGGTGCGCAATATCAGATGCCAAGCGTCCGGTGCAAAGTGGCGTGAGGCGTCAACCCCTTGGTATAGGGCTGCTTTTCACACATCAGAGGGACGAGCGAACCCCGGAGTGGACGTGCTCGCGCCTTCACGAACAAGCACCCGCCCCCAGGCCCGGGACGGACGGACAGCGAAGACGGGGGTGCGCGATGAGGCCCGAACCGCCGGGCGAATCGTGAACCACACTGCGTATCCAATCAATCACGAACAGTCAGACCACGTCGGCCGCCTGTCGGATCACCCGATTCCGGGTGGACAGGGTCAAGCACACCGATCCGGGACACGCGTCCACCGACGCCGACGCCGACGCCGATGCCAGTGCCAGTGCCAGTGCTGCGCCGATGCCGATGCCGATGCGCATCGATGCCAGTGCCGGTGCCGCGCCGATACCGCTGCCGCGTCGACGCCCATGCCGATGCGCGTCGATGCCGACGCCACGCCAATACCCGCTGCCGCGTCGATGCCAATGCCGATGCCGATGCGTGTCGACGCCATGGGCGCCGTCACCGATGGGCGCCGACGCCGCACCACGACCGAGCCGGCGGACCAGCGGCCGGCAGAAGAGTGACCGGCGAGCACACGAGGGGGCACACACGGGCATGCCCAAACCGGGCGCACGCGTCATATCGGCCCACTCCACCCAGACACACCCTCATGCCGCGCTCCTGGAGCGGATTTTGACCGCCCTTCTTCGGTGGCGCGGCGTCTAGCGGATCCGTCGAAGGACGCGGACGCCATGGTGACCGTTCCGTGACCTCCGCCACATTCACGAGAGGGTCCTGAGAACCGGGCTTGGCCAACGGTCCCAACCAGTGGTAAGCGTGGGGCAATTCGGACGTAACAGCGAAAGAGCATGATCACAGGCATGATCACCTGCGTCCCTATTGTCCCTTATGGCGTCAATAAAGGGCGGCACGCCCGGTGTTCGGGCCCCCGATTGAGTAAATGTGGCGCAGCACACGTTTCTTGAAGATATGAAGGAGCCCCTGGTACCGGTTATTCCCATGTCCCACACCGCTCACATACGCAGCCACCGGAAGCCCCGCCGTAGCGCGTCGAAAATCGCGATGCGGGCCGGAGTTGCCGGTGGCGTCCTCGGCACCCTGGCAGTGGCCGGCGCGTCGGCCTCCTCGGCGAACGCGGCCGAGCCGGTGACGCAGACCCTCGAACTGCCCACCCTGACGGCCGACCTGGCCGCCCAGGTCGCCCAGTCCGCGGATGCCACCCAGCAGGCCGCCGCGAACTACCAGCTGCAGGCCGAGCGTGACGCGGCCGCCGCGAAGGCCGCAAAGCAGGCCAAGGCGGACCTGGCCGAGGCGAAGCAGAAGGCCGCGGCCGAGAAGAAGGCCGCCGAAGCCGCCGCCCGCAAGGCCGCCGCCGAGCGCGCCTCGCGCAGCACCGAGCGGACCACCCTCGCCGCCCCGGCGACCTCCTCCAGCACCTCCACGAGCACCTCCTCCGCGACGGGTTCGGCCGCGGCGGTCATCTCGTTCGTCAAGGCGCAGATCGGCAAGGCGTACGTCTCCGGCGCCACCGGCCCGTCCGCATACGACTGCTCCGGCCTGGTGCAGACCGCCTTCAAGCAGGTCGGCATCAGCCTGCCCCGCGTCTCGCAGGACCAGTCGACGGCCGGCACCCAGGTGTCGCTGTCCAACCTGCAGCCCGGCGACATCCTGTACTGGGGCAGCGCGGGCAGCGCGTACCACGTGGCGGTGTACGTCGGCGACGGCATGTTCGTCGGCGCGCAGAACCCCTCCACCGGCATCGTGGAGCGCCCCCTGTCGTACGACCCGCCGACCGGCGCGGTCCGGGTGCTCTGAGGCACCCACGCACAGCCGTACGGGGTGAAGGGCCGCAGCCGCTCGGGGGCTGCGGCCCTTCCGGCATTCCCGGTTCGCCCGATTCACCCCGGATGGCACGACTGATGGCACGACTGATGGCACGACTGATGACACGGCCGATGACGCGGCCGATGACACGACTGGTGCCACGACTGGTGCCACGACTGGTGCCACGACTGATGACACGCTGACACGACCGCTGACACGCTGACACGACCGCTGACACGCTGACACGACTGAGGCCGGCCCGTTCCCGAGCCGGCCTCGCCTCGTCACGTCCTGCGCGCGCTCACGCCTTCGGCGCCACCTTGCTCAGACCGTTGATGATGCGGTCCATCGCGTCGCCGCCCGTGGGGTCGGTGAGGTTGGCGAGCAGCTTGAGGGTGAACTTCATCAGCAGCGGGTGGGTCAGGCCGCGCTGGGTGGCGATCTGCATGACCTTGGGGTTGCCGATGAGCTTCACGAAGGCGCGGCCCAGCGTGTAGTAGCCGCCGTAGGTGTCCTTCAGGACGCGCGGGTAGCGCTGGAGGGCGAGTTCGCGCTGGGCGGGCGTGGCGCGCCCGTGGGCCTGGACGATGATGTCGGCGGCGAGCTGCCCGGACTCCATGGCGTAGGCGATGCCCTCGCCGTTGAAGGGGTTCACCAGGCCGCCCGCGTCGCCGACGAGCAGCAGCCCGCGCGTGTAGTGCGGCTGGCGGTTGAAGGCCATGGGCAGGGCCGCGCCCCGGATCGGGCCGGTCATGTTCTCCGGGGTGTAGCCCCAGTCCTCCGGCATGGAGGCGCACCAGGCCTTCAGCACCTCGCGCCAGTCCAGCTCCTTGAAGGAGTCGGAGGTGTTCAGGACTCCCAGGCCGACGTTGGACGTGCCGTCGCCCATGCCGAAGATCCAGCCGTAGCCGGGCAGCAGCCGGTCCTGCGGGCCGCGGCGGTCCCACAGCTCCAGCCAGGACTCCAGGTAGTCGTCCTCGTGCCGCGGGCTGGTGAAGTACGTGCGCACCGCGACGCCCATCGGGCGGTCCTCGCGGCGGTGCAGGCCCATCGCCAGGGACAGCCGGGTGGAGTTGCCGTCGGCGGCGACCACGAGCGGGGCGTGGAAGGTGACCTCGCGCTTCTCCTCACCCAGCTTGGCGGTGACGCCGGTGATGCGGCCGGTGCGGTCGTCCACGATCGGGCCGGAGACGTTGCAGCGCTCGAAGAGCCGCGCCCCCGCCTTCTGGGCCTGCCGGGCGAGCTGCTCGTCGAAGTCGTCGCGCTTGCGGACGAGTCCGTAGTCGGGGAAGGAGGCGAGGTCGGGCCAGTCCAGCTGGAGCCGGACGCCCCCGCCGACGATCCTCAGGCCCTTGTTGCGCAGCCAGCCGGCCTCCTCCGAGATGTCGACGCCCATGGCGACGAGCTGCTTGACTGCGCGTGGGGTGAGACCGTCGCCGCAGACCTTCTCGCGCGGGAACTCGGTCTTCTCCAGCAGGAGTACGTCGAGTCCGGCCCGGGCGAGGTGGTACGCGGTGGTGGACCCGGCCGGCCCTGCGCCCACGACGATCACATCGGCGGTGTTCTCGGAGAGGGGCTCAGTCACGACGGTCACGGCGGGATCTCCCCAAGTTCGGAATCTGCGTGCCGACCGGCACTGGACATGGGCAGTCTATGCAGCAGAATTGATCACCCGGCTGAAGGGCTGCCTCCCGTGAACCGAGCTCTCCCCGTCGTACGGCTGCGCGTCCCCACCGACGAGGACGCCGTCGCCTGGCACCGGATCTTCGACGACCCGGACGTCATGGAGTTCCAGGGCGGCAAGCCCGCCGAACTGTCCGTCTACGAGGAGCTCACCGCCCGCCAGCGCCGCCACGACGCCGAACGCGGATTCTGCCTCTGGACGATGCTCGACGATTCCGGCCGCGTCATAGGCTTCACCGGCGCCCAGCCGTGGGAGCGGGACTGGGGCCCCACGGGCGAGATCGAGATCGGCTGGCGGCTCGGCCGGGAGTACTGGGGCCGGGGATACGTCACGGCGGCGGCCCACATGACCCTGGAACGGCTGCGCGCGGCCGGGCTGACGAGCGTGGTGGCCATGGTCGACGCCCGCAACGCGCGGTCCATCGCGGTCACCGAGCGCCTCGGGATGCGTCTGACGGAGACCTTTGTGACGCCGACGTCCCAGCGGCAGGGGCACTGCTACCGGCTGGATCTGTGACCGCGACCGCCGCCGATTACTCAAGGTGATCGACTGTCACAGAAAGACACCTGGCGCTTCCGGGTGGCACCCCCGGCCGGTTACCCTTCCAGTACCGCTGGGGGTGACGTCTGTGTACATAACACCCAAGACACCCGAAGTGCGCGTGCCGCGCCTGGTCGGACTGATGGCCGTGGACGCGCGCGAGACCGCCCGGGCGCAGGGCCTGTTCATCAACGCTCCGGACCGCCCCGACTTCCACCTCACCGTGGTCGACTACGTCGTACGTCAGTACCCGCAGCCGGGGGCCGAGGTCCCCCGGGACTCGATGGTGTACGTGTGGTTCGACTTCGGCATGGGCGAGGGCGGCGGAGGCGTCCGCGAGCCGCGCATACCGCGACCACCGGCGGGTGGCCTGCAGCGCGAGCTGGACGAGCCGGGCGACCCGTACGCGGTCAGCCCGGCCTAGCAGCCGAGCCCTCCGCGACCGGCCGCGCGACGACCGGCCCCGCGCCACAGCCGACCCGCGTAACAGCCGGCACGCGTGACAGCCGGCACGCGTGACAGCCGGCACGCGTGACAGCCAACCCGCGTGACAGCCGGCCCGCGCGCAGCGGTCAGGCCTTGAAGCCCCGGTGCAGGGCCACGATCCCGCCGCTGAGGTTGCGCCAGGCCACCTTCGACCAGCCCGCCGTGCGCAGCCGCGCGGCCAGTCCGGGCTGGTCGGGCCAGGCACGGATGGACTCGGCGAGGTAGACGTAGGCGTCGGGGTTCGACGACACCGCGCGCGCCACGGGCGGCAGGGCGCGCATCAGGTACTCGCTGTAGACGGTGCGGAACGGTGCCCACGTCGGGTGGGAGAACTCGCAGATCACCACCCGGCCGCCGGGCCGGGTCACCCGGTACATCTCCCGCAGGGCCGCGTCCGTGTCGTGCACGTTGCGCAGCCCGAAGGAGATGGTCACGGCGTCGAAGGTGTCGTCCCTGAACGGCAGCCGCGTCGCGTCGCCGGCCGTGAACGGCAGCCAGGAGTGCCGCTGTTTGCCGACCCGGAGCATCCCGAGGGAGAAGTCGCAGGGGACGACGTAGGCGCCGGCGCGGGTGAAGGGCAGCGACGAGGTGGCCGTACCGGCGGCGAGGTCGAGGATCTTCTGCGCGGGGCGGGCGTCGACCGCTCTGGCGACCTCCTTGCGCCACCGCCGGTCCTGTCCCAGGGACAGCACGTCGTTGGTCAGGTCGTACCGTTCCGCCACGCCGTCGAACATCGAGGCGACTTCGTGCGGCTGCTTCTCCAGGGATGCGCGGGTCACGGGCCCATTGTGGCAGGCGGGGGTACGGCGTCACGGAAGCAGCCTCGGCTTCTTCCCGGCATGTCCTCCTCCCCCGCACCCGCACCCCATGCCCCCACCCGCACACCATGTCCTCCCCCACCCGCACAGCAGGACGCCGGATGCCTCGGTCCACGTGCGCGTGCGGCGGCGCCCGCGCCCGCCTCGGCGGTGCGGCTTTCGACGGCGGTCCCGGAATGCATTGCCGGAATATCAGGGAGGCTTTGCATGTCACTTTCTTTCAAATTCCGACGAGACCCCAGTGAGATGAGTCAAAACCTGTCACTCCGCCAAGAGAATCCAGGAAATCCTGCACGGCGGAGGCGGGGCGGAAAGTCCTCGATGACCCTTTCGTAGCGGCGGTTCGACCTGTTTGCACCCTCTTGTCCATGCGTTCGCCGTGCCGTTCCTGCCCCTTCCGAACCCAGCCCGGTGTGAAACATTTCTAGTCCGGAATCCCGCTTTGTTTCGAGCCCGAGACAGAGATCACGAGAGCTGGTGCACACGCAATGAGGAGTTCCCTGAAGCCGGCGGCCGGGCTCACCTGTCTGTTCGTCCTGGCCGTCACGGGGTGCTCCGCGGGTTCCGGCACCACCGCCGCCGACGCGGCCCCTTCGACACCCTCGGACCCCTCGACACCCTCGGACCCCTCGACACCCTCGGCCCCCGAGGAGCCCGCACAGAGCGGCACCGCGCCGGTCCGGGCGGCGGCTGCCTCCAGTACCTCGTACGCCCCGTACGTGAGCGCCACGACGGCGTCCGGGCACGACTCGGCGGGCTCCCCGACGACGTACAACCTCGCGTTCGTCATCTCCGACGGCAGTGGCTGCACACCGAAGTGGGACGGCGCCGACGCCATCGGCGACGCGGCCGTGAAATCCCGGATTTCGCAGCTGAAGACGTCGGGCGCCACCGTGCGCGTCTCCTTCGGCGGGGCCTCCGGCAAGGAGCTGGCGGCGACCTGCCCCAGCGCGTCCGCGCTGGCCGAGGCGTACGGCGAGGCGCTGGACGCGGCGGGCTCCGCCCAGGCCGACTTCGACATCGAGGGCGGCGAAGCGGCCGGCTCCACCTCCGTGGCCCGGCGCTCGCGGGCGATCGAGCTGCTGCAGAGGGAACGCCCCGGCCTGAAGGTCTCCTTCACCGTCCCCGTCATGCCCTCGGGCCTCGACTCCGGCAGCCTGGCGCTGCTGGGGTCCGCGAACAGGTACGACGTCCGGGTCTCCACCGTCAACCTCATGACCATGAACTACGGCGAGTCGTACACCGGCGACATGGGCGACTATGCCGTCACCGCCGCCGAGGCCGCCCACACCCAGCTGAAGAAGGTCTTCGGGCTGCCGGACGCGGCCGCCTGGCAGGGGATGGCGCTCACCTCGATGATCGGCCTCAACGACGTCGACGGCGAGACCCTCACGCTCTCGGACGCGACCCGGGTGCGCACGTTCGCCGAGCAGAGGAAGATCGCCTGGGTGTCGATGTGGTCCACCTTCCGCGACCGGCAGTGCGAGCGGGGCGAGTCCGCCCGGGACGAGGCGGCGGCGGACTGCAGCGGGGTGCGGCAGGAGCCGGGGGCGTTCGCGCGGGCCTTCGCGGGGTGAGCCGGCCGGCGGTCAGCGGCGGCGGTGCACGAGGCGTCCCGCGCACACGGTCGCGAGGCAGGCACCGGTGTCGTCGAGGACGGCGAGGTCGGCGCGACCGTTCTCGACGAGGGCCGCGGGGCGGGTGTGCGGGAGGACGACGACGTCGTTCCGCGCCGCCGCCGCCCGGAGTCCGGGCGAGTCGGCGTACTGCTCCAGGACCGCCACCGCGCCCAGCTTCAGCACCGCGTGGACGCGCTCGCGCGGCGTCGGGGCCTCCGGCAGCGGTCCCTCGTGGACGTGCGCGGGCCCGAGGATCCCGGGCCATCGCCGGACACGGGCGCCGGGGAACCGCTCGACGAGCGCGGCGAGCGGCCCGACGGCCTCGATGCTCGTCCCGGTCACGACCACGGCGCCGTCCTTGACCGGCTCCGGGTCGTCCCAGGTGCGGCGGACCTCGCCGGCCGCGTGAATCG
This sequence comes from Streptomyces sp. NPDC020801, assembly GCF_044334385.1. Classification (NCBI taxonomy): domain Bacteria; kingdom Bacillati; phylum Actinomycetota; class Actinomycetes; order Kitasatosporales; family Streptomycetaceae; genus Streptomyces; species Streptomyces sp. NPDC020801. The sequence goes on along the minus strand of NZ_JBIRST010000001.1, from coordinate 83,953 downwards.
TCAGCAAGGCGGCCTCAGTTGGAGGCGAGCAGCTTCAGCTCGGGGTGTGCCGTGCCGCCCGCGATCGCCGTCGAGGAGATGTGGGACATCACGCGGTCGTCGACCGGGTCGTTCGCCGGGTCGTCGTGGACGACGAGGTGCTCGTACGTCGTGGCCCGCTGCGCCGGGACGCGGTCCGCCTTCCGGATCAGCTCGATGATCTCCATCCGGTTGGAGCGGTGCTTGGCGCCGGCGGAGGAGACGACGTTCTCCTCCAGCATGATCGAGCCGAGGTCGTCGGCGCCGTAGTGCAGGGTCAGCTGGCCGACCTCCTTGCCGGTGGTCAGCCAGGAGCCCTGGATGTGCCGCACGTTGTCGAGGAAGAGGCGGGCGATCGCGATCATCCGCAGGTACTCGAAGAGGGTGGCCTGGGTGCGGCCCTTCAGATGGTTGTTCTCCGGCTGGTAGGTGTACGGGATGAACGCGCGGAAGCCGCCCGTACGGTCCTGTACGTCCCGGATCATCCGCAGGTGCTCGATGCGCTCGGCGTTGGTCTCGCCGGTGCCCATCAGCATGGTGGAGGTGGACTCCACGCCCAGCCGGTGCGCGCTCTCCATGATCTCCAGCCAGCGCTCGCCGGACTCCTTCAGCGGGGCGATCGCCCTGCGCGGACGCTCCGGCAGCAGCTCGGCACCGGCGCCGGCGAAGGAGTCGAGGCCCGCCTCGTGGATGCGGCTGATGGCCTCCTCGACGCTCACACCGGAGATCCGGGCCATGTGCTCGACCTCGGACGCTCCCAGGCTGTGGATGACCAGCTGGGGGAACGCCTCCTTGATGGCGCGGAAGTGCTTCTCGTAGTACTCCACGCCGTAGTCCGGGTGGTGACCGCCCTGGAACATGATCTGCGTGCCGCCGAGCTCGACGGTCTCCGCGCAACGCCGCAGGATGTCGTCCAGGTCGCGGGTCCAGCCCTTCGCGGTGTCCTTGGGGGCCGCGTAGAAGGCGCAGAACTTGCAGGCCGTGACGCACACGTTGGTGTAGTTGATGTTGCGCTCGATGATGTACGTCGCGATGTGCTCGGTGCCCGCGTACATCCGGCGGCGTACGGCGTCGGCGGCGGCGCCCAGCGCGTGCAGCGGCGCGTGACGGTAGAGGTCGAGCGCCTCCTCGGGGGTGATCCGTCCGCCCGCGGCGGCACGGTCGAGGACGGCTGTGACATCAACAGACGTGAGGTCGGCCTTCTCGGTCACCGGCGCCCCTTTCGCAGGGTTCGTATTGGTTGTGGACGGACCGGACCAGCCTACGCCAGCCCCTTTACGGGGCCGACCTCAGCCCGCGCTCAGCCCGCGCTCAGTCCGCGCTCAGTCCACGCGCTCCACGCGGGCCTTCGGGTTGCCCGCCTTCGGGTCGACCGAGGTGAACCGCAGGGCGTCGCCGTCGGGCCGCAGCCGCACCTCGTGGGCGTCGGGGACGCAGTGCGAGGGGTTGTCCTTCCGGCCGCGCCCGATGGCCACGAGTTCCTCGTCCGTGGCCGACTTGAGGGTGAGGACGTCGACGCAGGCGCCGCCGAGGGCGTCGGTCTGGGTGACCGAGCCGACCGTCCCGCCTTTCCCGCCCTGGCGGATGACGATGTCGTACGTGCCGCCGGGCAGGTCCTGCCCGAGTGCCGTCACCGTGCCCTCGCCGCGCCAGGTCCCGATGTACGCCTTGGGCACCGCACCGGCGGACGCCGAATCCGGTGCCGAATCCGACGCCGACGGCCGGCCCCCGGCGTCCCCGGGGGTCGAACCGGCGCTCGAACCACCCGCGTCGTTCGTGCCGTGGAGCTGGGACAGCAGCACCCCGCCCACGGTCGTCACCACCGCGAGCGCCCCCGCCACCGCGAGCACCACACTGCAGCTCATCCGGCGGCCCCGCCCGCCGTCGCCCGATGCCGAGCCCGCCGCCACGGTGACGGAGAGCCTGCCGGGCCCGGACCGCCGAGCCGGGGCGGCGGTCCCCTGCGGCGGCGCGTCGCGCGGCTCCGGGAAGGAACCCCGCGGCTCGGGCAGGGAGCCCCGCGGCTCGGGGAAGGGAAGGGGCGGGGTGGCCGGCGGGGGTGTCGGAGGTGCCGCGGGCATGACCGGCGCAGGCCCGAACTGCCCCGGGGCGACCGCTTCTTCGCACTCTCGCGGCTCATGGGTCCGGCCCGCGGCTCCCGGGGAGGCGAGGGAAACCCGGCTGAAGTCCACCGGCCCGGACGCGGGCTCCGGCCCGGGCCGCGCCCCCGTCGCGCCGCCGGCCGCCCCGCCGGTCGCCTCCAGGTTCAGCAGCTGTACGGCACTGCGGCTGACCTGCTCGACGAGGCGGCCCGGGAGCCAGCCGCCGGCGACCAGGCGGTCCGTGCCCCGGGGGGCGAGGCGGTGGGCGATCTCGGCCGGGGCGGGACGGGCGCCGGGATCCTTGGCCAGGCACCGGGCCACCAGCTCCCGCACGTCCCCGTCCAGAGAGCCGAGTTCGGGCTCCTCGTGGACGACCTTGTAGAGCAGGGCCGCCGAGGAGTCGCCCTGGAACGGGGGCTCGCCACTCGCGCCGTACGCCAGGACAGCGCCCAGGGAGAAGACGTCCGCCGCTCCCGTGACTCCCTTGCCGAGGATCTGCTCGGGCGACATGTAGCCGGGCGAGCCGATGGACACACCGGTCGAGGTCAGGGACGCCGTACCGTCCGTGGCGCGGGCGATGCCGAAGTCGATCAGCAGCGGGCCGTCGAGGGTCAGCAGCACGTTGGACGGCTTCACGTCCCGGTGCACCAGGCCCAGTTCGTGCACCGCGGCCAGCGCCTCGGCCAGGCCGGCCCCCAGGACCCGTACGGAATGGGCGGGCAGCGGGCCGCCGTCCGCGACCGCCGCCGCGAGCGAGGGCCCCGCGGCGTAGGCGGTGGCGACCCAGGGCACCCGCGCCTCGGGGTCGGCGTCCAGCACCGGCGCGGTCCAGGCGCCGCCCACCCGGCGCGCGGCGTCGACCTCGCGCCGGAAGCGGGCGCGGAACTCCTCGTCGAGCGCGAAGTGCGGGTGCACGATCTTCACCGCGACCGTACGCCCGCCCGCGCTGCGGCCCAGGTAGACGCGGCCCATGCCGCCCGAGCCCAGCCGGCCGAGCAGCCGGTAGGGACCCACGGCGGTGGGCTCGTCGACTTCGAGCGGCTGCATGGCGACCATCCCTCCCCCGTACGCCTCCCTCAGCAGGGTAGTGCCGAAGGGCCGCCCCTCCGCGGCTTCCCCATGGCCCACCGACGGCCTCCTACGGCCGCAGCAGATCCACCGTCACGTCCGCCGGGAAGCCGGTCGTCGGGCCGACCCGCCGTGCGAACTCGGCGACCGCCGCCAGCTGCGGGGGGCCGAAGCTGAAGTCGAGCGTGGTGAAGTACCGCTCCAGGACCTGCTCGTCGAAGGCCTCCCAGCGGGCCGCCTGCTCGGCGACCTTGCCGACCTCCTCCAGGGAGAGGTTGCGGGAGGACAGGAAGGCCTCGTGCACCTTGCGCGTGATCTCCGGCTCGCGCTCGAGGTAGTCCCGGCGCGCCGCCCAGACCGCGAAGACGAACGGCAGCCCCGTCCACTCCTTCCACAGGGCGCCCAGGTCGTGCACCTGGAGGCCGTAGCGGGGACCGTCGACCAGGTTGGCGCGCAGGGCCGCGTCCCCGATGAGCACCGCGGCCTCCGCCTCCTGCATCATCAGGCTCAGGTCGGGCGGGCAGGTGTAGTAGTCCGGCGTCACTCCGTACCGCTCGGCGAGGAGCAGCTGGGCGAGGCGGACGGACGTGCGGGAGGTCGATCCGAGGGCGACCCGGGCGCCGTCGAGCAGGTCCAGCGGGACCTGCGAGACGATCACGCAGGACATCACCGGACCGTCGCAGCCCACCGCGATGTCGGGGAAGGCGACCAGCTCGTCCGCGTGCTTGAGGAACTCGACGAGCGTGATCGGCGCGATGTCGAGGTCTCCCCGCACCAGCTGCTCGCTGAGCTTCTCCGGGGTGTCCTTGGTGAGCTCGAAGTCGAGGAGCGTGCCCGTTCTCGCGAGCCCCCAGTACAGGGGCAGGCAGTTGAGGAACTGGATGTGGCCGACACGCGGCCGGGTGCGAGAATTGTCCACATCGCGAGACTAGACCTCGCGCCGCGCCCACCCGGCGCCGCCCCCCTGCCCCCTGCGGGGTTCCCCCGGCTCCCGTGGGAGCGTTAGCCCGATTGGCCGACACGTCACTGACCCCTCTGCGTCAACCTCTGACCAGAGCCTTCAAACATCCGGGTGACGTGATCTTGACCTCTATTGCATTCCGTCGGCTGCATGCTAGGCTCACCAGCAAGTTGCAGTTTGGTTTCCCTTGCAGTACAGAGCCTGCGGAGCATGTGACCGCGGGCTCTGGTCGTTTTCAGACGTATGCAGTTGTGCGGCGATTTCGTTATCACACTTGCAGGTTCTGGAGCAGGGCGACCCTTTGGGCCCAAGGAGGGCTTATGGCTACCGGAACCGTGAAGTGGTTCAACGCCGAAAAGGGCTTTGGCTTCATCGCCCAGGAAGGCGGCGGCCCCGACGTCTTCGTTCACTACTCCGCGATCAACGCGTCCGGCTTCCGTTCCCTCGAAGAGAACCAGCAGGTGAGCTTCGACGTGACGCAGGGCCCGAAGGGCCCGCAGGCGGAGAACGTCACTCCGGTCTGAGCGAACCTCGCGCAGTACCAGATCTGATTGCAGTACCCAAGGAGCCCCGCGCCGTCCGGCGACGGGGCTCCTGCCTTCGCCTGCCCGCGCAAGACCCGGTTCGCATGCCGTGCGGTGAATTCTCGGCGAACTCCTGGTGGGGTCATTCCGCGAGCTCTCCCGCTCTTTCAGACGTGCTGCATGATCAGCACGTGGGCCGTCCCGGGCGCCAGCGCTTCGTACGCGTGCGGTACGCCGCCGCGACACGGCATGCAGTCCCGCCCCCGGCTCCACGCTCTCCCCTGCGGGGGCCCGTTTTCACCTGCCCCTCATTCCCCACGATGTGCTCCGCCGTCCCCGGAATGTGCGGGTCCGAATCGCGGACAGTGCCGGGCTCCGGCCCCGCGCGGCATATGTCGCGCCGCGCCCGCGGGTCCGCTGTCGGAGGCGGTCGATAGGGTCCACCGACATGACCGACGCCGAGTTCCTCACCGCCACCCGCGAGTTCTACGACACCGTGGTTGACGACTACGCCGACCGCTTCCGCCACGCACTGGCGGCCAGGCCGCTGGACCGTGCCCTGCTGGCCGGATTCGCGGAGCTCGCCGGGAAGGACGGTGGGCCGGTGGCCGACCTCGGCTGCGGGCCCGGGCGGGTCACGGCGTACCTGGCCTCGCTGGGCCTGCCGGTCTTCGGCGTCGACCTCTCGGCGCGAATGGTGGAACTCGCCCGCCGCGATCACCCGGAGCTGCGTTTCGAGCCGGGCTCCATGCTGGCGCTGGACATCCCCGACGGCGGCCTCGCGGGCGCGGTCGCCTGGTACTCGATCATCCACACCCCGCAGGACCGGCTGCCCACGCTCTTCACCGAGCTCGCCCGCGTCCTGTCCCCCGGCGGCCCCCTCCTGCTGGCCTTCCAGGTCGGCGACGAGCCCCTCCGCCTGGAGCGCCCCTTCGGGCACCCGGTGTCCCTGGACTTCCACCGGCGCCGACCCGGCCACATCACCGAACTGCTGGTGGCGGCCGGGTTCGACCTGCTCTCCCGGACCGTCCGCGAACCGGACACGGCGGCCGGTGAGTCGACACCGCAGGCCTTCCTGATCGCCCGCCGGAGCGGCTGACGCCCTGCCCGGGAAGCAGGCGCTCAGTCCGCCGGACGGGGCGTTCGCGCAGACGGTCGTGGAGCGTCGTGGCGCTGGACCCCCTCTGGCGCGCTGAACGGGAGTTCGGCCCAGACCGTCTTGCCGACGGGACGGTCGGTGACGCCCCACGCCGTGCAGAGGGCGGCCAGGACCAGCAACCCGCGCCCGCCGTCGTCGCCCGGCGGCACCGGCCGCGGATGCCGGTCACCGCGTGCGTCGCTGACCTCGATGCGGAGGGTGGCATCCGGCTGGAACATCACAAGCCGCAGCTCGAAGTCCCGGCCCGGTACGCGGCCGTGGGTGACCGCGTTGGCGGCGAGCTCGGCGACGACGTGCTGAGCGGTGTCGTTCAGGTCGCTGGCGTGCGGAAACCCCCAGGTGTCCAGCTGCTGCGCGGTGATGCGCCGGGCGAGCCGGGCGCCCCTCGGGGTGGAGCTCAGGCGCTGGGCCAGTTCGTCGGTGGGGGTGGAGATTGGCGAATTCACATCACTGAGCGTGGCGGGTCGGCCCTACGCTGACCAGGGGCGATCACGCGACGCACGGTAGCCGTACGGATGCGGTGGGCAAGGTGTGCGGGTCGTCGGCCGTGACCACTACGAGCCAAGGGCGGTGGAGTGCTCGATGGACCAGCGCGAGCAGCGGGCGGAGACCCCGGCGGAGGCGGACGGGACGACGGGGCTGTTCACCGCGCTGGGCAAGATGCTCAAGCTGCTGCGCGAGCGGGCGGGCCTGACCCAGAAGGAGTTCGGGCAGATGGTGGGGTACGGCCCCGACGCCGTCTCCGCGATGGAGCGGGGCGTGCGGGTGCCGCGGCCCGAACTCCTGGAAAAGGCCGACGAACTCCTCGACACCGGCGGCCTGTTGCGGTCGGCTGTCCCTGAGGTGCAGGAGGCGATGAAGCGGGCGCGGACCCGGCATCCGGAGTGGTACCGGAGTTATGCGGCGCTGGAGGCGGAGGCGGTCGAGTTGCACTTCTACGCCAACCAAGCGGTACCTGGGCTGCTGCAGACCGAAGAGTACGCGACCGCCGTGTTCCGGCAGCGACGCCCGTTTCTGAGCGATGAGACCATCGGGAGGCGAGTGACGGACAGGCTCTCCCGGCAGCAGGTCTTCGACCGCTGGCCGCCGCCTGCGGTGAGTTATGTACTCGAAGAGGTCATGCTGGACCGGCCGATCGGCGGAACGGCCGTTTTCAAGGGGCAGTTGCTGAACCTTCTGCGCGTGGCAGGCATGCGGAACGTGGCGATCCAGGTGATGCCGACGCACCGCGAGGAGCATCCCAACCTGGACAGCGCGTTCAACCTGTTGACCCCCAAGGGCCACGGGCAGGTGGCATACACGGAGGCACAGGGCCACCCCAGGCTGATCATCGACCCAGAAGAGGTCCGCAAGATCACCGACCGCTATGGGACCATGCGCGCACTGGCACTCAACCCCATGGAGTCCCGGGCGTTGATCGAGAGGAAGCTGGAGGAGCTTTGAGCACCGACGAACTTGCCTGGTTCAAGTCCAGCTACAGCAGCGGCGAAGGCGGCGAATGCCTGGAAGTCGCTCTCGCTCCGCAACGCGTCCACGTCCGCGACTCCAAGAACCCCACCGGTCCTCACCTCACCCTCTCCCCCGCGGCCTGGGCGGCCCTCATCGGCGCCGTCGGCTGACCCGGCCGGGCCCTCACCTCGCGTACAGCCCGTCCACCTCGTGCGCGAAGTCCCGCATGATCATCTCTCGCCGCAGCTTCATCGACGGGGTCAGGTGGCCCGCCTCCTCGGTGAAGTCCACGGGGAGGACGGCGAAGCGGCGGACGGACTCGGGGCGGGAGACCAGTTTGTTGGCCTCGTCAACCGCCCGTTGCAGGACCGCGTGCAACTCCGGGTCGTCGACCAGGAGTTCCGGCGGGACCGGGTGTTTGCCGTTCATCTGGCGCCAGTGGGTGATGCCGTCGGGGTCCAGGGTGATCAGGGCGGAGACGTAGGGGCGGCCGTCGCCCAGGACCAGGCACTGGGAGACGAGGGGGTGTGAGCGGAGCCAGTTCTCCAGGGGGGCGGGGGCCACGTTCTTGCCGCCGGCCGTGATCAGGATCTCCTTCTTCCGGCCCGTGATCGTCAGATAGCCCTCGTCGTCCAGCCGGCCTATGTCGCCCGTGGGGAACCAGCCGTCGTACGTCGCCCGGACCACCCCGCCCGCGTTCGGGTCCCAGTAGCCGCGGAACACCTGCGCGCCGGACAGCAGCACCTCACCGTCCGCCGCGATGTGGACCCGGGTGCCCGGCAGCGGCCAGCCCACCGTCCCCAGCCGGGGTTTCTGCGGGGGTGTCACCGTCGCCGCACCGGTGGTCTCCGTCAGGCCGTAGCCCTCGTAGATCTCGATGCCCGCTCCCGCGTAGAAGGCGGCCAGGCGGCGGCCGAGCGGGGAGCCGCCGCAGATGACGTAGCGGAGCCGGCCGCCCAGGGCGCCGCGGATACGGCGGTAGACCAGGGGGTCGTAGAAGGCGCGTGCCGTCTTCAGGGCGGCCCCCGGACCGGGGCCGGTGCCGTGCCGGCGCGCCTCCACCGCCTCGCCGTAGCGGCGGGCCACCCCCGCCGCGCGGTCGAAGGACGACGCCCGGCCGCCGCGCTCGGCGGTGGCGCGCGCGTTGTTGTAGATCTTCTCCAGCATGTACGGGATGGCCAGCAGGAACGTCGGCCGGAAGCTCGCCAGGTCGGCCAGCAGGTCCTCCGCCTTCAGGCTCGGTGCATGGCCCAGCCGTACCCCCGCGCGGACGCAGGCGACCGCCACCATGCGGCCGAAGACGTGCGACAGCGGCAGGAACAGCAACGTCGCGGGCTCGTCGGAGCTCTTGTCCTTGAAGACCGGGTAGAGGAGCTCGACCGCGTTGTCGACCTCCGCCAGGAAGTTGCCGTGGGTCAGCGCGCAGCCCTTGGGCCGGCCGGTGGTGCCCGAGGTGTAGATCAGGGTCGCCAGGGTGTCGGGGCCCAGCACGCCTCTGCGTACGGAGACCTCCTGGTCCGGGACCGTCGCCGCGCCCAGCTCCGCCAGGCGGTCCACGTGGCCCTTGTCGATGATCCACATGTGGCGCAGTTCCAGCAGGCGTTCGCGTTCCGGGCCGAGCGCCGCCGCCTGGCCGGCCGTCTCCGTCACCAGGGCCACCGCGCCGGAGTCCTGGAGGATCCAGCGGGTCTGGAACAGGGAGGAGGTCGGGTAGACGGGGACGGTGACCAGGCCCGCGGCCCACGCGGCGAAGTCCAGGAGCGTCCACTCGTACGTCGTGCGCGCCATGACTGCGATCCGGTCGCCCGGCACCAGGCCCTCCGCGATCAGGCCCTTGGCCACGGCCAGCACCTGGCCGGCGAACTCCGCCGCCGTCACATGCGTCCACCCGCCGTCCGGGCCCCGGCGGCTGAGCACACGGCGTCCCGGGTCCGCGCTCGCGTTCTCGAACGGCAGGTCGGCCAGCGAGCCGTGGGTCACCGGGGCCACCAGCGGGGGCACGTACGCCTCGCGCACCTGCCCGTCCAGCCGCCGTGTCTCCGGCTCCACGAACGCCGGGCCGCCGTCGGGGTCGTAGTCGAACCCGGCCACCGGCTGCGCCTTCGGCTGCGGCTGCGGCTGCGGCACGGGGGACGACGAGGACGAGGGGCGTGAAGAAGACGAGTACGAGATGGGCATGGCAGCTCCTGAGGCCTGCAGCTACGCACTGCTCGGCTGCATCTGGTACGCGCTGTGCGTACCGAGTCGTTCACACGGCGGTGCGCGGCTGGGGTGTTACCGCCGGTTGGAACCGGGATCGTACGGCGCTCTCGTGGGGAGTTCGTGCTGGTTCGGGGCGGGTCCGGAGGTGGTCCGGGGCCAGGGCTGTGCAATCTTCAACCGCGTCCGCCCCACGGCTCATTCGCGCTTTCGACCGCGCCTCATTCGCACCTCATGCGCGCCTCATTTGCGCCTCATTCGCGCCTCGTTCGGGCTCCAGAACGGCGGTCACGCCCCGTCCGCCCGCCGCGCAGACGGAGATCAGCCCGCGCCCGGGGCCGCGGGCCTGCTGGACGGCATACGCCGGTGTGCGCGCGCCCACCGCGCCGGGACCGGTGAGCCCGTGGCGCTCGGCCAGGCCGTTCAGGGCCGCGGTGGGCATCTCCTGGCTGGACGCCGTGGCGTACGGGCCGTCGGATCGGGCGAACGGGATGCGCACGCCGCCGACGACCGCCACCCGGCGGGCGCGAGGTGGCTGAAGGGTAGTCATCTCGACCTGCTCCTCACCCGTGACGTAGGCTTACCTCCGGTAACCTTACTCCAGAGTAAGAAAATGGGAACCCATGGGGAGATGGCACATGGCCGACCGCCCTCCGAGCTTCACCGGCACCGCGCTCGACGCGACCGGCATACGAGACACGGACGCGCTCGCCGAGGTGCACGCCGTCCTCCCCCGCTCCCCCGCCCTCGCCCCGCTGCTCGCCCGCGGCGCCCTGCGCTCACCCTTCAAACGGCCTCGCCCGGGCGCGGCCTTCCCCCGCACCCGGCTCGTGCTGCCCTCGGTCCGCGTCGACCTCGCGCGGCTGGCCGCCTACGAGCGGGTGTGCGGCTTCGCGACCGGCGACGACGCGCTGCCGATCACCTATCCGCACGTGCTCGGCTTCCCGCTGGCGATGCGCCTGATGAGCGGCCGGGACTTCCCGCTGCCGCTGCTGGGCCTGGTCCACACGTCGATCGACATCACCCGGCACACCGTCCTGCCCGCCACGGGGATCTACGACCTGACCGTGTACGTCGCCGGGCTGGCGCGGCACCGGCGCGGCACGGAGGCCACCGTGGTGACCGGCCTGCGGACCGGCGGGAGGGTGGTGTGGGAGTCGACGAGCACCTATCTGGCCCGTCACCGCACCGACGGCCGTACGCCCACCTCCCCGTCCGGGCCGGGCGGGGACGACCGCAAGCCGCTGCCCGTCGTGGGCGAATGGCGGCTCGCCGGGGACGTGGGGCGGCGCTACGGTGCCGCTTCGGGGGACCGCAATCCGATCCACCTCTCCCCGCTCGGCGCCCGCCTGTTCGGCTTCCCCCGGGCGATCGCCCACGGCATGTGGACCGCGGCCCGCTGTCTCGCCGCGCACGGCACTCCCCGGGCCGCCCTGGTCCGCGCGGAGTTCCGGGCGCCCGTACTGCTCCCGGGCACCGTGACGTACGCGGCGGACGACATCGGCCGTTTCCAGCTGCGCGCCGCCGACGGGAGGGTTCACCTGGTGGGCGAGGTGCTGCCGCTCCTGACGTGAGCGTCCGGCGGGCGTCCGGCGGGCCGGGTCGCCGGGCCCGGGTGGGTGAACCGTGGTCGGGCGTCGCCCGTTCAGCGATCCGCCTGCGGTAGGAGGTGAGCATGAAGCGTCTGCTCAAGCCTCTGCTCGCCGGTGCCGTCACCGTCTGTGCCGTCACCCTGACGTGCTACCTGACCACCGCTCCCGGCCGGGTGATCGCCACCGTGGGTTCGCAGCGGGGAGTGCTCGACGTGCAGCGGGGAGAAGAGGCCGGAGTCCCTCTTGCCGCACCGGAGGGCGCGGCCGAGCGGCCCGTCTGGGAGTTCGACGACCGGGACGGGGGTGCACCCATCGTCAACAAGGCGAGTGGTCTGTGCCTGACCGCGACGCCGGTCGGCTCGAGCCGTATGGACGACTGCGCGGACAGGACGAGTCAGGTGTGGAGGCGGCAGGCGGACCGGTCGGGCTCCGTCACCCTGGTCAACCGCGCCTTCGGCGAGCGGTGCCTCGAGCTCCGGTCGCTGTACTCAGCCGTGCGTGTGTCTGCGTGCGATGGCTCGCCTCAGCAGAAGTGGCGCCTGCGCAGCCCGTGAGTTCCGGGCTGCCGCCACGAGCAGCACCGGACACAGCATGAGGGTGCAGAACGCGGCGAAGACCATGTGCTTCTCGTTCTCCATGGCCTCTCCCAGCGCCGCCATGACGAACTGGCTGACCGCGCAGACCTCGAGGAACAGCACCACGGTTCCCAGCGAACGGTCCAGGTGTCTGCCTCCCGGGCGCCGGCCTCGGCGCAGACACCGGACACCGCACCACGCCGTGACCGTCCACGCCGGTACGAGCAGGAAAAGACCTGCCGTCCTGACGCTCCTGGCCGCCGAACTGACGAGTTCGAGCCGGTGCTCCTGTGCGCCGGGCGGGAGATGCGCACTTGGCATATAGCTGCCGAGATAGGTGGGGCGCATGCCCAGCAACTGCTGGGCGCGAGCCTGGAGGACGGCCACCGTCCGGCCCGGGTGAGTGACCCAGAACCGGCAGGTGTTGGTCAGGGTCAGTTTCGACTCGTATCGGCGATAGAACGGATCGCGGGAGAACGCCTGGTTGTTGGTCCACCAATTGGTTCCCGCGTATTTCGCCCACTGCGGGGGGAGGCCGAGGAAAGCCAGGTCTGCCCGGGTGTCGTGCCTGCCGTCGACGATCCCGCTGAAAATCGTGTCCACCGGGTTCATCCGCACATAGGTGTCGTACGTCTTGTGCGACCGGTAGCTGAGCCCGGCGACGGCGATCACGCACACAGCGGCCACGGCGCCCAGGGAGCGTGGCGCAAGACGTTTCACCAGGCGGCCGCGGGTACGGCCGAGGGCGACCGTCCGCAGCAGCAGCACCAGCACGATCGGCGCCGCGAGGACCAGCAGCTGTGTCTTGGCGCCCACGGCCAGCATGCCACCGGACCCGACCAGCACCAGCCCGGGCAGGCCCGTGCGGAGGCCGCGGCCCAGCAGGGGGATTCCCGCACAGACGAGCAGAATGCCCAGGACGCCCGTGCCCTCACCGAGCGGTGAGGCGAAATAGTCGAAGTACGCGCTGTCGGCCACGATCAGCCAGGTCACCGCCGCCGCGGCGACGCGGACCGCCACACCGGCACGTACGGCGACGACGAGGCAGGCGATGGCGGCGCTCGCGATCACACAGCAGATCAGCCCGACGGCCAGCAGGTTGACAGCGCCTCTGAGGTGCAGCAACCGGGTCAGGGGCCGGGCGAGATCGAGCAGCAGGGTCTGACTGGTCCAGTACGGGATGACCTGGGCGTGGCAGGTGGCGGCCGCCGGCTGGAGCTCCGGCAGCACATACGACTGAAAACGGGGATGGCCATGGGTAGCGGGGATCATTCCGATTGTGCACGTCGCACGGTACCCGTCACCTTGGTTCGCGCTGCCGACCGGCACCGGGAAGAGGAACCGCAGCAGGAAAAGGCCCAGTGAAATCGAGAATGTGAGAGACCCGAGCAACAGGCAGGTTCTGCCGGGGAGTCGCGAACCACGCTTTCGCCGTAAGATCCGGCTTCGCACGTCATGAGCGCGCGATTCATCGACCTGTGCATTCGTTGTGGACTGCACGACAGTTCCCTTGGCATGGCACGTGAGCACGGTCGGCGCCGAAGGCAGCAAAACTACTGGCGACTTCTGTCGTACAAGCGATTCAGGCGCTGACCACACTTACGCTAGCCGCTCGAAATGCCCGGTTGTCGATCGGCTTGCCGCGCACTCCCTCTGCGTAAGCCGGAAGGAGTAACAGAAAAAGTCCCTGGACTAGATGATCGATTCCAAGCCGTCAGTGGTCATAGGCAGTCAGCGACCGCATGACGGGCTGGCCGGAGTGAGACCGCCACCGTTCGGTACGAGACCGTTCGCGATTCAAGCGGCCGGTTTGTGCGCGGTGGCGTGTCGTCACGCCCAGTCCTCCGGTTCCCAGGCGTGGAGCAGGTCGAGCAGTTCCGGGTCCCCGTCGAGTTGCAGGGAGTCCACCGAAATGCGTTGGTACAGGTAGAGGACCAGATCACTGGCCGTGCCGCGAATGGAGAGGCCTGCCGCGTCCGGGTCCTCGCCGGTAGCGGGCAGCCGGGTGGTCCGTGCACCGTCGCCGTCGACCGTGAGGCGCCAGGAGCGGCCCTCGGTGGCGTGGAAGTCGAAGGCGGTGGGCTTGTGCGGCCAGGCGCTCGTCGTGAAGCAGGTGATGAACAGGTTCTCCTCGACACCGTCGAGCGCCACCTCGACAGGCAGTGAGGCCGGCTCGCCCACGGTGAGCTGGGCGTCGTAGGTGTGCACCGCGATCTCCTGGACCTGGTGCCGGGCGACGCCACCGGCGGTGTGCGGCGTCTGCGTGTAACCCCAGCCGGTGAAGCAGCCCTGGTCCGGACCGGCCTCCCGCAGGGCCGCCAGCAACAGCTCGGTTGAGGCGGCCAGCCAGGCCAGCACGGCCTCGTGCTCCTGCGGCGCGACCGCGTCACCCTGGGCCGGGGTCCTGGACGTGGCGTCCGGCCCGGCGGCGACGGTGGCGGCCCAGCGGCGGCGGCCCTCGCCGATGTGCTGCACCAGGTCGGACAGCGTCCACCCGGGGCAGGTCGGCACGGGCAGGTCGAGGCTGGGCGCGGCGGCGATCGCGGCGCGGAAGGCGGTTGCACGTTCGTCGATCAGCCGCAGCAGATCGGGAAACTCCAGGGTCTTGTGCACAGCGGTAGTTCTATCATCTTGATCCATTTGCCCGACAGCGGTTTTCCCAGCCGGTACGGCGGGGAACTCCGGCCCAGGCGAGCCCGCGCTCGGGCTTCCGCTACGCCACAGCCGAGCCCCGCGTCCCAGGCGACAGACCCACGATCCACTCGATCGCTCCGGCCGCCTCGGCCTCGGCCAAGATCGCGGTGGACAGCCGCTCCCAGGTCCCGTCCAACTCCCAGGTCCGGAAGCGGCTATACACCGTCTGCCGGTGATGCTCATCCCCTGCTGCTGCCGACAACCGCAACAGGAGACCGCGTTCTTGCTGTTCAGCGCCTCAACGCGCAGCCCAGGACCCCTTGGAATCAATCATCTAGCCAGCTGTCCGGTTCCGAGGCGGCGGGCGGGGTCCAGGACCGGCCCTCCATCAGGTCGCCCAGGCCCGCCCAGGCGAAGTTCATGAGGGTGGCCGCCGCCTGGCGGGCGGAGACGGCGGGGGTGGCGTTGGCCCAGGCGGCCAGGGACTCGGCTGCGCCGACGAGGGCCTCGGCGAGCCCGGCGACCTCACGCTCGGGCAGATCGGGATCATGGTGGGCGTCGCGCGCGGCGACGGCGATCAGCTGGGTGACGAAAGCGACGATCTCCGTGCGCAGCGCGGCGGCCTCGGCCGCGAACGGCTCGCCATGGGTACGGGCCTGCAGATGCAGCACGGTCCAGCCGTCCGGGTGCTGGGCGGTGTGTGTGAAGAACGCCCGCAGCCCCTCCCAGAGTTGGCGGTCGGCGGGCAGACCGGGGCGGACCCCGGCGCGCACGGCCTCGGTCAGCGCGGCGGCCTCACGGCGGATGCAGGCGCTGAAGAGGTCTTCCTTGGAGTTCAGATACAGGTAGACCAACGGCTTGGAGACGCCCGCCAGTTCGGCGATCTCGTCCATCGACGCGGCCATGTAGCCACGCTGGCCGAAGATCTGTACGGCGGCGTCGAGCATCTGCTGTTCGCGAACCGCCCTCGGCATCCGCTTGGTCTTCACGGCACCCATGGGGGCAAGCCTACGGTTCGCCCACCCTCCGCAGCCCGCGCGTCCGGCCGCCGGCGGTCACAGGGGCCGGATCACGACGTCTGGCCCTCGGCCCTCGCCCGGTCGTCGGCCAGGTCCTCCTGGCCCGCGTTGGCCTCGAAGTTCGCCTTCATACGGTCCACCCGCTCGGCGACCTGGATCGACGCGCGGTCCCGCTCCTTGCGGAGCACGACGAAGCTGATCGGGGCCGAAATCACCAGGGCCAGCAACGCGATCCACAGACCGTTGGAGCTGCCGAGACCACGCGGGGCGATGCCGGAGTAGACGAGGCCCCAGACGACCACGAGGCAGCCCACGAAGATCCCGAGGCGCATCAGCGTGTAGCGGAGCATCTCAATCCACTCTTTCGTTCCGTGGGGGTCCCCCGCTCGCCCGGAGCTCGGGGGAGGTCTCAAAGGGGCACCGTCCAGTGAAGCACGTCCGGGAGCCGATCGTGCAAGCGGGTACCAAGGGGGCGCAACGCCTCAGGTCAGCACTCGGGGCAGCACTCAGGTCAGCACTCAGGTCAGCGGCAGCAGCATGATCACGTCGTCCCGGTCGTCGTCCGGCGCGACCCGGATCGCGCCGGGCACCCGGCCGACCTCCTTGTAACCGCAGGAGGCGTAGAACCGCTCCAGGCCGAGCCCGCCCCGGCACGTGAGCCGCACCGCCTCGATGCCGTCGACACCGCGGGCCGCGTCCGCGGCGGCCGCGAGCAGGTCGCGCCCGTACCCCTTGCCCTGGTGGCGCGGGTGCACCATCACCGTGTAGAGCCACAGCCAGTGGGTCATCAGCCGGTGGGTGTTGAGGGTCAGGAAGGCGGTCGCGGCGACCCGCCCCTCCTCGTCGTGGCCGACCAGCAGCCGGGCACGGCCCTCGGCCATCGCCACAAGGTGCCTGACCAGCTCGGCCCGTATCGCCTCGCGCGAGGCCGGCGCCACGAAGCCGACCGCCCCGCCCGCGTCCGTCACGTCGGCCCACAGGTCGAGGATGCCGTCGCGCAGGGCGCGGTCCACAGAGGGGTCCAGCGTAAAAGTAAGCGGCATAGAGGCACTGTACCCATTACGTCGGATTCATTACGACAGTACCCTCGCCGCCACCTCCAGGTCGGAGACCAGCCCGCGGTACGCCCCCTCCAGCCGCTCCGGCCGCCCGTGGATCTCCCGCTCCAGGAGCGTCCCGCGCACCTGGATCACCAGAACGACGACCCCAGCAGCGCCTTGCCCGCCGTCGCGCCCACGTGGTGGCCGTGCCGGGCGGGTACCCGCCCGGCCCACGGCATCACCGGGCGCGCGCGGTCACACCCGCATGGGCTGCGGCGACTCGCGGCGCTCCGCGTCCGGGCCGTCGTACTCCCGGATGATCTCGTAGCGGGTGTTGCGCTCCACCGGCCGGAAGCCCGCGTCGCGGATCAGCTCCAGCAGGTCGTCGCGGGTCAGCTTGTTCGGGGTGCCGAAGTTGTCCGCGTCGTGCGTGATCTTGTACTCGACGACCGAGCCGTCCATGTCGTCGGCGCCGTGCTGCAGCGCGAGCTGGGCGGTCTGCACGCCGTGCATCACCCAGAAGACCTTGACGTGCCGGACGTTGTCGAAGAGGAGCCGCGAGACGGCGAAGGTCTTCAGGGCCTCGGCGCCCGTCGCCATCGTGGTACGGGCCTGGAGGCGGTTGCGGACCTTGCCGTCCTTCATGTCCACGAAGTCGTGCTGGTAGCGCAGCGGGATGAAGACCTGGAAACCGCCGGTCTCGTCCTGCAGCTCACGCAGCCGCAGCACGTGGTCGACGCGGTGACGGGGCTCCTCGATGTGGCCGTAGAGCATGGTGCACGGGGTCTTCAGACCCTTCTCGTGCGCCAGCCGGTGGATGCGGGACCAGTCCTCCCAGTGGGTCCGGTGGTCCACGATGTGCTGACGGACCTCCCAGTCGAAGATCTCCGCGCCGCCGCCGGTCAGCGACTCCAGGCCCGCGTCGATCAGCTCGTCGAGGATCTCGGAAGCACTCAGCCCCGAGATGGTCTCGAAGTGGTGGATCTCGGTGGCCGTGAACGCCTTCAGCGACACGTTGGGGAGGGCGGTCTTCAGCTCGCGCAGCGAACGCGGGTAGTAGCGCCACGGCAGGTTCGGGTGCAGGCCGTTGACGATGTGCAGCTCGGTGAGGTTCTCCGACTCCATCGCCCTGGCCAGCTTGACGGCCTCCTCGATGCGCATCGTGTACGCGTCCTTCTCGCCCGGCTTGCGCTGGAAGGAGCAGTAGGCGCAGGACGCGGTGCACACGTTGGTCATGTTGAGGTGGCGGTTGACGTTGAAGTGCACCACGTCGCCGTTCTTGCGGGTGCGCACCTCGTGGGCGAGGCCGCCGAGCCATGCCAGATCGTCCGACTCGTACAGCGCGATGCCGTCCTCGCGGGTCAGCCGCTCCCCGGAGCGGACCTTCTCCTCCAGCTCGCGCTTGAGCCCGACGTCCATGCCCATACCTCTTTCCCGGAAGACTCCGTAAACCGTACCCTCCGCCCTCCGGGCGCAAGTGCCCCCGGGCGGCGCCCCGCGCCGGGGCCGCTAGACCTCTTCGGGCAGCTCGCCCACCCGGTTCTCCCACTTCGTGGAGAGCACGATCGTGGTACGGGTCCGGGAGACGCCCTTGGTCCCGGACAGCCGCCGGATGATCCTCTCCAGTCCGTCGACGTCCGTCGCGCGCACCTTGAGCATGAAGGAGTCGTCGCCCGCGATGAACCAGCAGTCCTCGATCTCGGGCAGATCCTTGAGCCGGCGTGCCACGTCCTCGTGGTCGGCGGCGTCGGAGAGCGAGATGCCGATCAGGGCCGTGACGCCGAGGCCGAGCGAGGGGGCGTCCACGGTGGCCCGGTAGCCGGTGATGACCCCGGCCGCCTCCAGCCGGTTGATGCGGTCGGTGACGCTCGGTCCCGACAGGCCGACGAGGCGCCCCAGCTCCGCGTAGGAGGCCCGGCCGTTCTCCCTCAGGGCCTGGATGAGCTGCCTGTCCACCGCGTCCATGCGATCGAAGCCTTCCGCTGTAGAGATCCGAAGAGAGATCTGCGAAGTTCCTGAAGTGTCGAGTGGTGCTGGTACTGCTGGTACCGGGTCCTGCCGGTACCGGGTCCTACCGCTACGGGTCTACCGCTACGGGTCTACCGGTACCGGGTCCTACCGGTCCGGCCCGGCGCCCACGCCGCTCACGCGGGCCGGGAGCCGCCCAGTTCGCCCTCCCAGCGGCGGTACAGCCGGTGGGGTACGCCCACCGCGTCGAGGGCCCGGCCGGCGACGAAGTCCACCAGGTGCTGGATGTGCGTCGCGCCGGCGTAGAAGGCGGGCGAGGCGGGCAGGACGGTGGCGCCCGCGTCGTCCAGTGTCACCAGATGCCGCAGCGTCTGCCCGTTCAGCGGGGTCTCCCGTACGGCCACGACCAGCGGCCGGCCCTCCTTGAGGGTGACGCTCGCGGCCCGCTGCAGCAGGTCCTTCGACAGCCCGAGCGCGACTCCCGCCACGCACGCCGTCGAAGCGGGGACGATGAGCATGCCCTTCGCCGGGTACGACCCCGAGGACGGCCCGGCCGCCAGGTCGCCGGCGCTCCAGTACGCCACCCCCGTGACGTCCACGTCGAAGGTGCCGGGCTTGCCGTCGGCGCCCATCGACAGCCATTCCCGCAGGTCGTCCTGCCAGTGGGCGTCCCGGAAGGAGATACCGGTCTCGTCCAGCAGGGTGAGCCGCGAGGCCCGGCTGACCACCAGGTCGACGCTCTCGCCGGCGTCCAGCAGCGCGCGCAGCACGGAGGCCGCATACGGGGTGCCGGACGCGCCGGACACCCCTACGATCCAAGGCGTACGCGACGTCTTCCCTGGCTTGACTGGGTTCACAACACCGAGCCTATCCGGCGCCGCGGGATGGGCACCGGCCAAGGGTCCGGGCCGGGCCCGAGACCCGCTGTCACAGGCGTCCATCGGCCGTGCGCCTGGTGCTGCGACCGGAAAGGTTCACCGGCTCGCGACGCCCGGCACGGCACCTCTCCGCGTTGTCGCATCACCCGAGGACATCCAGTACGCGGGCGATGCTCCGCCCTGCGATGCACCGCACCGGACGCCGCGAGCTCTCCGGCAAACCTTTCCGGCCACAGCACTAGACGGTCAGCCCGCGTACCAGCAGATCCAGCAGGGCGCACGCGAACAGGGCGATGCCGATGAAGCCGTTGACGCTGAAGAAGGCGCGGTTGAGGCGGGACAGGTCGTGCGGGCGGACAATCGTGTGCTCGTAGACGAACGCGCCCGCGACGACGACAAGGCCCAGCCAGAAGAAGGCACCGGCTCCGGTGACGACCGCGTACCAGACGAACAGGGCCGTGGTGACCAGGTGGCAGCCGCGCGCTCCCCAGATCGCGGCCGGGATGCCGAAGCGGGCCGGGACCGACATGACGCCGATCTCGCGGTCGGTCTCGACGTCCTGGCACGCGTAGATCAGGTCGAAGCCGCCGATCCAGATGCCGACGGCCAGGCCCAGGATCACCGCGTTCCAGGACCACTCGCCGCTGATCGCCAGCCAGCCGCCGATCGGGCCCATCGCCTGCGCGAGGCCCAGGATGGCCTGCGGGAAGTTGGTGAACCGCTTGCCGTAGGGGTAGACCACCATCGGGATCACGGCGATGGGGGCGAGGGCCAGGCACAGCGGGTTGAGCAGGGCGGCCGCGCCCAGGAAGACGACCAGGGCGACCAGGGCGCCCGTCCAGGCGTGCCGCACCGACATCGCGCCGGTCACCAGTTCACGGTGGGCGGTGCGCGGATTGCGGGCGTCGATCTCTCGGTCGATGATCCGGTTCACGGCCATGGCGAAGGTGCGCAGACCCACCATCGCCAGGGTGACCAGCAGCAGCCGTCCCCAGTGGATGTTGCTGTCCCACTCGTACATCGCGGTCAGCGCGGCGATATAGGCGAAGGGCAGCGCGAAGACCGAGTGCTCGATCATCACCAGACGGAGGAACGCCTTGGTGCGCCCCGGCTGCGGGATCGCGGCGGAAGCGGAACTCACAGGCCGTACTCCTTCCACCGGCGGTCGACCTTCGCCGCCGTCTCCGGGTCGGACAGCACCATCTCGGGCCAGCCGCCGTCGCGGGTGTAGCCCTCCTCCGGCAGCTTCCTGGTCGCGTCGATCCCCGCCTTGCCGCCCCAGAACTGCTGGTAGGAGGCGTGGTCGAGATGGTCGACGGGGCCCTCCACGACGGTGAGGTCACGGGCGTAGTCCGTGTTGCCGAGGGCGCGCCAGGCGACCTCGTGCAGATCGTGCACGTCGCAGTCGGCGTCGACGACCACGATCAGCTTGGTCAGCGACATCATGTGTGCCCCCCAGACGGCGTGCATCACCTTCTGGGCGTGCTTGGGGTACTTCTTGTCGATGGAGACGATCGCGCAGTTGTGGAAGCCGCCCGCCTCGGGCAGGTGGTAGTCCACGATGTCCGGCACGATGATCTTCAGCAACGGGAGGAAGAAGCGCTCGGTCGCGCGGCCCAGCGGCCCGTCCTCCGTCGGGGGCCGGCCCACGACGATCGACTGGAGCAGCGGCCGCCTGCGCATCGTCACGCAGTCGATGGTCAGCGCCGGGAAGGGCTCCTGCGGGGTGTAGAAGCCGGTGTGGTCGCCGAAGGGGCCCTCGGGCAGCATCTTCCCGGGCTCCAGCCAGCCCTCCAGGACCACCTCGGCGTTCGCCGGGACCTGGAGCGGCACGGTCTTGCAGTCGACCATCTCGATCCGCTTGCCCGCGATGAACCCGGCGAACAGGTACTCGTCGATGTCGCCGGGCAGCGGGGCGGTGGAGGCGTACGTCACGGCTGGCGGGCACCCGAAGGCGATGGCGACCGGCAGCCGCTCGCCCCTGCGCGCGGCCACCTGGTAGTGGTTGCGGCTGTCCTTGTGGATCTGCCAGTGCATGCCGACGGTGCGCTTGTCGTGGCGCTGCAGGCGGTACAGCCCGAGGTTGCGGATGCCCGTCTGAGGGTCCTTGGTGTGGGTGAGCCCCAGGTTGAAGAAGGAACCGCCGTCCTGCGGCCAGGTGAACACCGCGGGCAGCCGGTCGAGGTCGACGTCGTCGCCGTGCAGGACGACCTCCTGCACCGGGGCGTTGTCGGACTTCACCTTCTTCGGCGGTACGTGTGTCATCGCGCCGAGCTTGCCGAAGGCCTCGCGCACGCCCACGAACCCGTGCGGCAGCTCGGGCCGCAGCAGCCCGCCGATCCTGTCGGAGATCTCGCCGTACGACTTCAGGCCGAGCGCCTTCAGCAGCCGCCGGTCGGTGCCGAAGACGTTCATGGCGAGCGGCATGCCGGAGCCGCGCACGTTCTCGAAGAGCAGCGCGGGACCGCCGGACTTCTGCACCCGGTCGACGATCTCACCGATCTCCAGATACGGGTCGACCTCGGCCTTGATGCGCTTGAGGTCGCCCTCGCGCTCCAGCGCCCTGAGCAGGGAGCGAAGATCGTCGTAAGCCATGCGTCCCAGTATCTGCCACCCGCTAACCTGTCCCGGTCACCGGGGCCGTCCGTGCCCCGTCGCCGTCTCCTGGGGGATCGCACCACGATGTTCCGGTATCTGCCGTTCCTGCTGGTCCTGGCGTTGTGGATCTACGCTTTCATCGACTGCCTCAACACCCCCGAGGAGGAGGTCCGCGGGCTTCCGAAGGTGGGCTGGGTGATCGTCATCCTGCTCTTCGGCGAGGTACTGGTCGGCCCGATCGCCTGGCTGGCGGCGGGCAAGGTGCGCCACACCCCCGCGAACGGCTCCACGCCCTCGCAGTGGCACCGCAACCACCGCTCCACGTGGGTCGCCCCCGACGACGACCCCGAGTTCCTGAAGTCGCTGAAGGCCGAGAACAACAAGGACGAGGCCCTGCTCAAGGACTGGGAGGCCGATCTGCGCCGCCGCGAGGAGGAACTGCGCCGCCGCGAGCGCGGCGAGACCACCGGGGACTGAGGCCGGCCCGGGGGTCCCCGGCGGCTCGCGACCGGCCGCACCCGAGGGGCCCGGCGGCTCGCCGACCGGCCGCACCTGAGGGGGCCGGCCCCCGGCCCGGTTCCTCAGCGCAGTCTGGACGAGGACAGGATCGACAGCAGGTGGGCCGGGACCATCACCCAGGTGATGACCGCGAGGGCGGCCAGCGCCCAGCGGGTCGCGTCCACGCCGCCGGTGAGCACGTCCCCGGCCGCGGCCGCCAGCAGTACGAGGGAGGCCTCGATGCCGTTGGTCACCCGGTGGATCTTGAACGCGGCCGCGAGCCGGCGCACCGTGGCCACGCCCTGCGAGCGCGGCCGGGTCGACTCGTCGTCGACGACGCCGAGGCCGCTCCGGGCGCGTGCCACGTCCACCAGGTCGGTCGAGGCCTTCAGCAGGACCACGCCGAGCGCGGTGGCGATGCCGACCGACAGCCAGCCGCCGAGGCCCGACTCGGCCGCGCGGTAGCCGGCGCCCGCCATCAGGGCCGCGTCCGCCAGATAGGCGCCGAGCCGGTCGACGTAGATGCCGGCCGCGCTGTTCTGGCCCTTCCAGCGGGCCACCTCGCCGTCCACGCAGTCGAAGAGGAGGAAGAGCTGCATCAGGACGACGGCCAGGACGGCTCCGGCCGGGCCGGGCATCATCAGCGCCGCCCCGGAGGCGACCCCGCACACCACCATCGTCCAGGTCAGCTGGTCCGGGGTGACGGGGGTGCGCACCAGCTGCCGGGTCGCCCGCAGGGAGATCCTGCGCATGTACAGGCGGCCCGCCCAGTGCTCGCCGTTGCGGCTCGCCAGCTTCGCCTGCGGCTGGCAGACCTCCCGCAGCTCCTGAAGGACCGGAGCAGCAACCATGACGATTTCCTCCCACCCGCCCGGGCTCAACCGCCGCGCGCACGGCGGCGATCGGGACAGGTTACAGAGTGCGGGCGGCAGGGTTTCCTCGGGCGGCCGGCGCACGTTGCCGTGCGCTTTCGGCGCCCGCACAGTGAGGACATGGATCCGGCACGAGCGCAGACGGCACAGGCCCGGGCGGCGCAGACGGCACAGGCCCAAGCGGCGCAGACGGCACAGGCGGCACAGGCAGCGCAGGCCCAGGCGGCACAGGCCCGGGACCAGGCGGCCGAGACGCAGGCACAGGCGGCACAGACGCAAGCGCGGGCACGGCAGTGGCTCGCCACCGCCGTGGCCGAGGCCCGTGCCGGGCTGGCCGAGGGCGGCATCCCCATCGGCGCCGCGCTCTACGGAGCCGACGGCACCCTCCTCGGCGGGGGCCACAACCGCCGCGTCCAGGACGACGACCCGTCGATGCACGCGGAGACGGCGGCCTTCCGCGCCGCGGGGCGTCAGCGTTCGTACCGGGGCACGACGATGGTGACCACCCTCTCCCCCTGCTGGTACTGCAGCGGGCTGATCCGGCAGTTCGGCATCTCCCGGGTCGTCGTCGGCGAGGCGGTCACCTTCCGCGGGGGCCACGACTGGCTGGCGGAGCACGGCGTGGAGATCGTGCTCCTCAAGGATCCGGGGTGCATCGCCCTGATGCGCGAGTTCATCAGGAGCCATCCGGCTCTGTGGCAGGAGGACATCGGCGCGTAGGCCGTTACGCCCGCTCCGGCATCCGCAAGAGCTCGATCAAACGTTCGAAGCGAGCCCGCCAGCGCGACTCCGACTCGCCTTCACCGCGGAACTCGTGGGTGAAGCGGAGCGCGCAGCCGTCGGCGCCGTCACGTTCCAGGTGGAAGCGGATACGGCCGCCGCGCTCCAGGGTGTACTCGGCCACCCGGTCGACGTCCCACGCGGTGACCCGCCCGCTGCCGAGGTCACGCAGGCTGACCGCGCCGCCGAGCCGGGGTTCCAGCTCGTCGGCGGCGGTGCACCAGCCCGCGAGCCCCTCCGCTGTGGACAGCATCGGCCAGACCGTCTCCATGGGTCTGGGAAGCCGCACGAGAAAGCCGAGCATGTGCGTGTTCCCATGGGTCTGGCTGGTGCCCTGTTCGATGGAACCGGTCATGCCTCCAGTGTCGCGCGCGGTCTCACACGCCCGCGTAGGAGTGCTTGCCGCCCACGAAGATGTTGACGCCGTAGTAGTTGAACAGCCAGCAGCCGAACGCGATCAGCGCGATGTAGGCGGCCTTGCGGCCCTTCCAGCCGGCCGTGGAGCGGGCGTGCAGGTAGCAGGCGTAGGCGACCCAGGTGATGAAGGCCCAGGTCTCCTTGGGGTCCCAGCCCCAGTAGCGGCCCCAGGCCGACTCTGCCCAGATGGCGCCCGCGATGATCGTGAACGTCCACAGCGGGAAGACGGCGGCGTTGATGCGGTAGGAGAACTTGTCCAGGGACGCCGAGGAGGGCAGCCGCTCCAGGACGGAGGTCGCGAAGCGGCCGGCCCTTCCGCCGGAGGCGATCTTGTTCTCGTAGGAGTCCTTGAAGAGGTACAGCAGGGTGCCGACCGCACCGACGTAGAAGACCGCGCCGCAGATGATCGCGGTGGAGACGTGGATGTAGAGCCAGTACGAGTGCAGGGCGGGGACCAGCTGGTCGCTGGCCGTGTACAGGACGGTGACCGCGAGGCCGAGGTCGAGCAGGACCGTGGTGGTCAGGAACAGGCCGAGCCAGCGAACGTTCTTCCTCAGCGCGAGCAGCGCGAGGTACACGCCGACCGCGACCGTGGAGAAGGTGATGTTGAACTCGTACATGTTGCCCCACGGCGCGCGCCCCACGGAGACCGCGCGGGCGATCACTCCGCTCAGCTCGACGAGGAAGGCGAGCACGGTGAGGGAGACGGCGATCCGGCCGTACAGGTCGCCCTGCTCGTCGCCGCCGTGCGCGCCGGGCCCGTCGGGCACGTCACGGGCGCCGGCCACGGACCGTACGACGACCTTCGGTCGCTCCAGGACCGCGGTGCCCCCGACGTGAGCGTCGGCTCCGCTGGAGCTTCGCGCCTTCTGCTTCACCGTCACCGCGGGGCCCTGCGCCTCGGCCGCGCCGGCGGTGGCGGTCAGCGCGGCGGCCGTGCGGGCGACCTTGCTGCGGCTGCCGAAGAGCCATTCGGCGATGTACGCGAAGAAGGCCAGGGTGTAGACGGCCATGGCGGAGTAGATCAGCGTGTTGCTGATGTTCGCCAGATGCTCGTTGGTCGCCGTGGCGAGCTCTGTTGCGGCGGCGAGAGTCACTTGTCCTCAGCCCCTTCGGCGGGTACGGGAGTGTCGGCGTCCGGCTCCTGGTCGGGGTCGGCGTCTTGCTGCGCGGGTGCCTTTTCGTGGACGAGGGCGGCCAGGTCGCCGATCTCCTCGGGGAGCTTCGCGGACTCGCTGCGGCCCAGCCCCGCCACCTCGACGACCGTCGTGCCGTCGGCGCCCCGGACGGCGCGCACCCAGACGCGGCGGCGCTGGATGAACAGCGAGCCGGCCAGGCCGAAGATCGCGGTGATCGCGCCGCCCAGCGCCCAGCCGGTGCCGGGCTGCTGGACGATCTGGAAGCCGGCCCACTCCTTGATGTCCTTGTCGAAGGTGATGGAGCCGGCGCCACCGGGCAGCGTCATGGTCTCGCCGGGCAGCAGCCGGGCCTTGACGATGTTGCCCTTGGCGTCCTTGAACTGCTTCATGTTGGTCGTGTCCAGCTGGTACACGTTGCGCGGGATGCCCGCGTTGACACCCAGGTCGCCGTGGAAGCCGGACACCGCGAGGACGGGGAAGTCCAGCGCGGGGAACTGGGAGAACATCGTGCCCTTGCCGGCCCCGGCGAAGGTGGGCACGAAGAACGCGGAGAAGCCGAGCTGTTCGGACTGCCCCTGGGCGTTGCGGTAGCCGTCGAGGACCCGGACGGCGCCCTGCGAGGTCTCGTTGGGGTCGATCGGCAGCAGCGGCACGGCCTGGTGCAGGACCACGTCGCCCTTGCCGTCGCGGACCGTGACCGTTGGGGCGTAGCCGTGGCTGACCAGGTAGACCTTGGCGTCGCCGATCTCCAGCGGCTCGTTGACCTTGACCGTGGTGTGCTGGTCCTTGCCGTCGGCGCCCACGCTGTAGTCGATGGCCGCCTGGAAGGTGCGCGGAGTGCCCTTGTTGGGGCCGGTGCGCTCGTAGGTGGCGGTGAACTTCTTCAGGTTGAAGCTGAACGGCACCAGGTCGTCGTCGTTGAAGAGGTTGCCGGACTTGAAGTCGTCGTACTGGGTGAGGGTGTTGGCGAACCCGTCGCCCTCGACGACCAGTTTGTTGCCCTCGGTCTTGTACAGCTGGCCCCAGGCGAAGGCAACCAGCATCACGATCAGCGCGATGTGGAACACGAGGTTGCCGGCCTCGCGCAGATAGCCCTTCTCCGCGGCGACGGCCTCACCGGCGATGGGGGTACCCCCCACGCCGTCAAGGCTGTGGGGGAAAGCGCGGTAGCGACGCTGGCCGAGCACCTTCAGCGCGGCCTCGCGGACCTCCTCGGGCCCGGCGTCGGTGCGCCAGGTGGCGTACGCGGGCAGCCGGGTCAGCCGCTTGGGGGCGCCCGGCGGACGGCTGCGCAGCTGGCCGGCGAACTGCCAGGTGCGCGGCACGATGCAGCCGATGAGGGAGACGAACAGCAGGATGTAGATCGCGGAGAACCACGCCGAGCTGTAGACGTGGAACAGCCCGAGCTTGTCGTAGACAGGCGCCAGCGTCCGGTGCGACTGCCTGAAGGCGTCGACCTTCATGGCGTTGGTGTTGGTCTGCGGGATCAGCGAGCCGGGCACGGCGCCGAGGGAGAGCAGGAACAGCAGCAGCAGCGCGACCCGCATCGAGGTCAGCTGCCGCCAGAACCAGCGGGCCCAGCCGAGGATCTCGCGCGCGGTCCAGGCGAGGGAGCCGGTCAGGCCGGGGGCGCGGTTGCCGCCGAAGGAGCCGGGGACGGCCGTCTCGGTGGGGGCGGTGGACAGCTGGGAGCCGGCGGCGCCCAGGTCGTCGTCACCGGAGGGCGCGGCGGCCGGGGTCTCGTCGGCGGGCGTGCCGGTTGTCGTCTTGCTCATGGATCAGATCCCCACAGTGAAGCCGCTGGACCAGGTCTGCATCTCGTGCACCAGCCGGTCCCAGGCGCCGGTGAGCAGCAGCACACCGGTCACGATCATCATCGTGCCGCCGATGCGCAGCACCCAGACATAGTGACGCTTGACCCAGCCGAAGGCGCCGAGCGCCTTGCGGAAGGCGACGGCGGTGATGACGAAGGGGATGCCGAGGCCGGCGCAGTAGGCGACCATGAGCAGGGCCCCGCGGCCGGCGCTCGCCTGGTCGGAGGAGAGGGCCACCACGGAGGCGAGGGTCGGGCCGATGCACGGGGTCCAGCCCACCCCGAACAGGGCTCCGAGGACCGGCGCGCCCACCAGACCTGCGGCCGGCCGCTTGTGGAAGCGGAACTCGCGCTGTGTGAGCCAGGGCATCAGGCCCATGAAGAAGAGGCCCATGAGGATCATGAACACGCCCAGCACCTTGGACAGGGTGCCCTTGTGGTCCTGCAGGGTGTACCCGAAGGAGCCGAACAGCGCGCCGCCGGAGACGAAGACGGCGGTGAAGCCGAGGACGAAGAGGGAGGCGCCGGTGACCATCCGCCCGCGCCGGGCCTCGGCCAGGTCGGTGCCGGTGACCCCGGTCACGTAGGACAGATAGCCCGGGACGAGCGGCAGCACGCAGGGGGAGAAGAAGGAAACGAGCCCACCGAGCACGGCGATGGGCAGCGCGAGCAGCAGGGCTCCGCTGAACACCGTCTGGTTGGGACTGGTGACTGCCTGGGTGGCATCAGTGACTGCGGCCAGTAGCACGACGGCTCACTTCTCCGCGACGACCGGGTCGAGCATCTTGCGCAGCTTGTCCTCGCTGAGCGCCTGCAGGGCGCGCGCCGCGATGTTCCCGTCCCGGTCGACGATGATCGTGGTCGGGATGAGCTGCGGGTTGAGAGTGCCCTTCTTGAAGCGGAGCATGAGCTTGCCGGTGGGGTCGTACAGGCTCGGGTACGGCACCCCGTACTGCTTCTCGAACGCCTGGGCCGGCTGGGTGCTGGTGTCGCGGGTGTTGATGCCGACGAACTGCACGCCCTTGGCCGCGGTGTCCTTGGCCACCTTCACGAGGTTGGGCGCCTCGGCGCGGCACGGCGAGCACCACGAGCCCCAGACGTTGAGCACGACGATCTTGCCCTTGTAGGCGGCGATGTCGAGCTGCTTGCCGTCGACGGTCCTGCCGGACAGGTCCGGGGCGGGCTTGCGCTCGCCCTTCTTCACGGTCGCGATGCCGTCGGAGCCGGTGATGAAGTTGGTGTTGCCCGAGCCTCCGGAGGTGCCGCCGGAGCCGCACGCGGACAGCGTGAGTGCCGCGACGGCGGTCCCCGCGGCGAGCAGGGCGGCGCGGCTACGGACGCGGCTCGTGCGCGTGCGGTGCGGACGGGGCGTACGGTTCGCCCGGTTCGAGCACTGGGGGGCGCGGCTGACGGCACTCATGTGAAAAGTTTCGCATGTCCGTTCCGGGGATCTCGCGCACCCCCCTCGCGGTCGGAAAACCGCATTTCAGGCGCCGTTCTGCGAGCCCGTGCCGCTGGTGCCGGTGTCCTTCAGGAACTCCTTCCAGCCGCCGGCCGGCTGCTGCCCCACCCCCAGGGTGTGCAGCTTGGCGAGCACCTCCGGCTTCTGCGCGTCCATCCAGTCGACGAACTGCCGGAAGGAGACCAGGCGCACGTCCGCGCCCTTCTCCTTCTCCCGCGCGATGTGCTTGAAGGCCTCCTCGACGGAGTCCATGTAGATGCCGCCGTTCCAGTGCTCGAAATGGTTGCCTATGAAGAGAGGCGCCCGGTTTGTCTTGTATGCCCGCTCAAAGCCCTGGATGTACGCCTGGGCGGACTGCTGGCGCCAGCCCGGGTAGTTGTAGGCCGGGGCCTTGGTGGAGTTCAGCGACTGGTTGGCCATCATGTTGTAGTCCATCGAGAGGACCTCGAACTTGCGGCCCGGGAAGGGTATCTGCTGCAACGGCAGGTCCCAGATCCCCAGCTTCTTCACCGGCCACACCTGGATGCCGCCGGGCGAGGAGGCGTCGTAGCGCCAGCCGAGCTTGCGGGCGGTGGGGAGCAGGTTGCCCTGACCCAGCAGGCAGGGGGTGCGGCCGCCGGCGAGCTCCTTGTCGTAGTCGAAGGGCAGCGAGGGCAGGTCGTGCCAGCCGGTGTTGGTCCTCCACTGCTTCACGAAGGCCTTGGCCTGGTCGATCTCGCTCTGCCACTGCTGGGGCGTCCACCACTTGACCGAGCCGCGGCTCTCGCCGCAGAAGTGGCCGTTGAAGTGGGTGCCGATCTCGTGGCCCTCGAGCCAGGCGCGGCGCACGTTCGTGAGCGTGGCCTTGATGTGCTCGTCGGTGAGGTAGCCGATGTCGGAGGCACCCCGCGGGTTGTTCGGCGGGTTGTACATGCGCTTCTTCGACTCCGGCAGCAGGTACAGCCCGGAGAGGAAGAAGGTCATGTGCGCGCCGTGCTGCTTGGCGAGGTCCAGGAAGCGCGGGAAGAGGCCGTTGCCGACCTCACCGGCACCGTCCCAGGAGAAGATGACGAACTGCGGCGGAGTCTGGCCCGGCTCCAGCGGCTCCGGCTTGGCGGGCTGGAACGGCTGCTTGCCGGTGTACGCCGTCGAACCGTCGCCGATGGGCCGCCCGGGGTTCTTCGTGGTACCACGCGAAGCGTCGTCCCCGGACTTGCCGGAACCACCCCCGTGGCCGTCGCCGTCCGAGGACTTGAGGGAGCCGCAGCCCGCAAGTCCGACTGCGGCCGCGGTGCCCGCGCCGAGCCCGAGTATTCCCCTTCGGGAGAAGGTGCGCATGAGATCCCCGATCCGTCACGTCCTCTGATGGTCACCCACTCAGAGGCCGTGACGAACAAGGAGGTTCCGCGGCCCGATATGAACTTCGCAACAAATGTAACGAAATTGTCCCTGAGTTCCCGAGGTCTTACTGCCTCTTTACGGTCCGTGTGCAGAACGAGCTGCTACGCACCGAACGCCTTGCCCTGACCCTTCACCGGCTTGGCGCCCGCGAGGAGATGAGCCGGCACCAGATCGCGGGCCGGCTCGGTGTAGCCGACGGACACGATCCGGTCGCCCCGGTATGTGAACGTGGTCAGCGAGGCGAGCGTGCACTGCCGCTTGCGCGGGTCGTGCCACAACCGCCGCCGCTCGACGTGGGAACGCACGATCCAGATCGGCAACTGGTGGCTGACGAGCACCGCCTCGTGCCCGCGCGCCCTGTCCTTCGCCGCGTCCAACGCGCCCATCATGCGCACCACCTGGTCGAGGTACGGCTCACCCCACGACGGCTTGAACGGGTTGACCACGTGCCTCCAGTTGGCGGGCCTGCGCAGCGCGCCGTCGCCGACGCCGAAGGTCTTGCCCTGGAAGACGTTCTCCGCCTCGATCAGCCGCTGGTCGGTGGCCAGGTCGAGGCCGTGCGCCTTGGCGATCGGCGTCGCCGTCTCCTGCGCCCGCTCCAGCGGCGAGGCCACGACATGGGTGATGTCACGGGGGGCGAGATGCTCGGCGACCCGCTCGGCCATCTGCCGCCCGAGCTCGGAGAGGTGATAGCCGGGCAGCCGCCCGTAGAGGACCCCGGTCGGGTTCTCCACCTCGCCGTGCCGCATGAGGTGGACGACGGTGATGTCGTCGTTGCCGTTCTTCTCGAACGCGTCGCTCATGCCGCCGTCGCCTCCGCCGCCGCCCGGGCCGCCGCCGGAAGGGCGTCGGCGATCCGCTGGAGGGCCTGCTCGTCGTGGGCGGTGGAGACGAACCAGGACTCGAAGGACGACGGCGGCAGGTAAACGCCGTTCGCCAGCATCGCGTGGAAGAAGGCGGTGAAACGGTACGACTCCTGCGCCTTGGCGTCGTCGTAGTTGCGCACCGGCCTCTGCGTGAAGAACACGGAGAACATGTTGGAGGCGTTCTGCAGGGTGTGCGCGACGCCCTCCTTGGTCAGCGCCTCGGAGACCATGGCCTGGATCTGCTGCGACACGGCGTTCACCTTGGCGTACGCGGTCTCGTCGAGCAGGCGCAGCTGGGCGAGCCCGGCGGCGGTGGCGACCGGGTTCCCCGACAGGGTGCCGGCCTGGTAGACCGGCCCGGCCGGGGCGAGATGCGCCATGACCTCGGCGCGCCCGCCGAACGCCGCGGCGGGGAAGCCGCCGCCCATCACCTTCCCGAAGGTCATCAGGTCGGGTACGACCCCGTCGACGCCGTACCATCCGGCACGGCTGGTACGGAACCCGGTCATGACCTCGTCGGAGACGTAGAGCGCGCCGTTCGCCTCGCACACGTCCTTCAGCCCCTGGTTGAACCCGGGCAGCGGCGGCACGACGCCCATGTTGCCCGGCGAGGCCTCGGTGATCACGCAGGCGATCTCGCCCGGGTGGGCGGCGAAGGCGGCGCGCACCGCGTCGAGGTCGTTGTACGGCAGCACGATGGTGTCGCCGGCCTGGGCGCCGGTGACACCGGGGGTGTCGGGCAGCGCGAAGGTGGCGACCCCCGACCCGGCCGCGGCCAGAAGGGAATCGACGTGACCGTGATAACACCCGGCGAACTTGACGACCTTGGTCCGCCGCGTGAACCCGCGGGCGAGCCGGATGGCGGACATGGTGGCCTCGGTCCCGCTGGACACGAGCCGCACCTGCTCCAGCGGCCCGACCCGGCCGACCATCTCCTCGGCGAGCGCGACCTCGCCCTCACCGGGCGTCCCGAAGGACGTACCGTGCGCGACCGCCTCCTGCACGGCGGCGATCACCTCGGGGTGGGAGTGCCCGAGGATCATGGGCCCCCAGGAACACACCAGGTCGACGTACTCCCGGCCATCGGCGTCCTTCAGGTACGGACCGCTGCCGGACACCATGAACCGGGGCGTACCGCCCACGGCGCGGAAGGCACGCACCGGCGAGTTCACGCCGCCGGGCGTGACCGCCGCCGCACGGTCGAACAGCGCCTGCGAGACGGGGGCTTCGTATGGATATGGCAGTTCGCTCATGACCTGCGACTTCTCCGATTTCTCGGGGTTTTACGGAATCCGGTGGGCAGTGACCTGTTCAGAGTAGGCCAGCGGGCACGGCGGGCCGGGGGCGGAGCGGGGACGCCCGGACGGACAGCCGGCCCGGGCGACAGTCGGGCAGACGGGCGGAGGCAGGCCCACGGGCAGATCCTCGGCGAGTCCGGGGCGGCGGACGGACGGGCGGAGGCAGGGCGGGCAGGCCGGACGGGCGGGCCGCCGGGGCGAAGGAGCGGATTTGACCGCCCCCATCTGAGAAACTGGACTCCGCGTACGTATGGACAGGGCAAAGGGTCGTGTCGAGGGCCGCGAAGATCCCGCGGGCAGATGTTTCGGCGCACGTTTCGGCGGGCGGCCGTGGGGGAGGTCACTGACACGATGATCGGGTTGCGCGGCGGGGGCCACGCGCCCTAGAAAAGCAGTCGGGTGGAGATATGCATCGCGGTGGCGGACTGGGCGAGGGGACTGATGACCTGGGTCCTCGACGTGCCCGGCGGGGAAGGCACCGACGCGCCGCGGAGGAGGCGACCGAAGCGCATCAGGAACACGGTGTACCGAATGAGCCCGAGCGGCGAGACCGGCGATTCGATCACCGGATCGACCGCCGGGCCGAGAGCCTTGGGTCGGGGAGCAGGAATGGTGGTCGGGTGGGGGTGACATACAAGTACTTCGGCGCGCCGGACGGCGCGACGGCGGCCCGCGTCCCCATCTCGATGCGCCCCGAGGAACTCGGCGGCGACGAGCTCGGGATGAACGGCATGTTCACCAAGATCAAGCCGGAGACGATGGCCGCCATGGTCCTGACCGGCATCGAGGGCGTCCCCCTGCACAAGGTTCCGCCCCTCGAGCTGGTCGTCCTGCACCCCGACTACGCCGTCGTCAAGCTCCCCATGACCGTCGTCGACCCCCTCCGCGACATCGGCGAGGAGGCGGTCGGCGCGGCCGCCTTCATCTGGTCCACCGTCCCCGACCGCGGCGGCCCACGGGACGCCTTCAACGTGTACCAGCTGCTGCACGAGTGGCAGGACTTCAGCCATCGGTTGCATGAGGCGGGGCATCAGCCGTATTGCTTGGTGTGGCCCTGAGCTGGGGTTTCTTGCGGGTTGGGCGGGGTCTTCGGGCCTCGCCCTATTTGGTGCCGGAGAGGGGCCGTCAGGCGGCCAGGGCACATTGGGGGCACATTGGTTTTGCTGGGGGTGCTGATGTGCCCTGGGTAGCGGGCAGGTCGCCGTTGCCTTCCACCTCCGGCTCGGCTTGCGGTTCCGTTTCCGTGAAGGCGTCGTCGATCGCCTTGCGGGTGCGGGTTTCGCTGGACGGCAGCAGGTGCGTGTACGTCCGCAGCGTGAAGCCCGGGTCCG
Organism: Streptomyces sp. NPDC020801; assembly: GCF_044334385.1. Lineage (NCBI taxonomy): Bacteria > Bacillati > Actinomycetota > Actinomycetes > Kitasatosporales > Streptomycetaceae > Streptomyces > Streptomyces sp. NPDC020801. The sequence goes on along the minus strand of NZ_JBIRST010000001.1, from coordinate 50,313 downwards.
AGTGCCCGAGGTACTCCGAGAGCGCCTTGATGCTCTCCCCCGCGTCCAGGAGTACGGAGGCGTAGGCGTGCCGGAGGGCGTGCATGCCGTCCTCGGGGGCCGCCTGGAGGTAGCGCGCGCCCCGCTCTCGGGGAGGGATCACGCCGGCGGCGGCCAAGGCGCGCTTCCAGTCGCCCATGTTGAAGACGCTGCGGTTGTAAGCCCGCTTCTTCTTGTCGACGAAGAGCAGGCGGAACGTCTTCGACTCACCGTCCGGTTTGGTCCAGGGCAAGGTGACCGCGACCGGAGGGAACTCCTTCATGTGGGCCTTGAGGGCGGCTCCGAGCTGAGCCGGCAGGGGCACTGACCGGATCCTGTTGCCCTTGGGCAGGGCGAAGACGGGCTTCGTGCCGACAAGCCGCACCTGCCGGTTGACGTGGATCCAGCCGCCCTTGAAGTCGATGTCCTCGACTGCGAAGCCGAACACCTCGCCCTGGCGCAGGCCGCAGCCGAAGGCAAGCTTGCCGCCTGCCTGGAAGCGCTTCGGGAGACCAGCAATGACGGCGCGCACGCGCTCCAACGACCAAGGGATGATCTTCTTCTTGGTCGCCGTCGGTAGCTTGACCGACTTCGCCTTGCAGGGGTTTTTCGGCAACAGCCCGTCCTCCACGGCCATGCCCTAGATGCTGGAGAGGATGTCGAAGATGCCCTCGATCGTCGACACCTCCAGTTCGGCGTCCTGGAGCGTGCGAATCCAACCCTGAATGATCGAGGGCTGGTTGAGGGACCGCAGCTCGCGTCGGCCGAGGTGCTCGACGATGTGGTTGCGGACCGTCGCCTCGTAGCGGAGCGCGGTCGTCGGGCCGACGGAGTTCGCATCGAGCCACTTCTGCGCGTAGGCGCTGAGCGTCTGCTTTGTCTCGGCCGGGACGACGTAGGAGCCGCGTCGGATCTCGACGTCGACCTCGGCGGCGCGGTTGTCCGCCTCGGCCTTCGTGTGGAAGTTCTCCTTGCGCTGATGGCCATCCAGGTCGCGGTAACGGACCTGCCAGCGCTTGCCGATGCCGTGGTCGGCGGTGGGGACCATCCGCTTCGTACGGCTCTTGTGTTCGCCGCACTCGGCCTCGGCGGGCTTGGGGTGGGACTTGTGCCAGCGGTCGTACACGTCAGCCAAGAAGGGCCTCCTGGATGGGGTTTGGGGACTGGGGGTGGCGTGTGTCGCAGCGGCGCGCGTCAGCCACGGGAGCAGTAGGGCTGCGGGAGGGGCGGCGAGCTGGTGCTGGGGCAGGTCGGCGCAAGGCGTGGGTGCTTGATGGCGCGGGCGGCGTGGAGGCTGGCGGGGCCTATTTCGACAGGTCGGTTGGGCATGACAAATAGCTGTAACTTGCAGTCGACCGTCATGGCAAGAGTTAGTTCTTAAACTCTCCAAAAGTCGCCCGGAGGCGAAGTGGTGTTCGTCTCGTCGAATTCCGGCACATCACGAGCCGTTTCGGCGAGGAGGTTGTGCTACCTTCCCTCCGCGTCAAAGAGCTGGGCGATTTGAGCGGCTATCGGATGTAATGTTCGCTGGACGACCACGCCACTTCTCAGCGCTGGGCGCCACCTCTGAGCTGCTGAGGTACCGGAATTCGGCACTTCAGCGGGTTACTTCTCCGCAGAAAATTTCCGCTTCCGTGGGAGCGATTTCGGCAACCGGGGATCCACCCTTACTGTTTTGGTCTTCCCCGGCGGCGCCGAGGGAAGTAGCCGGGAGTTTCAGAATTCACTCTGGACACTTCCCAGGTGGTGTGGCTGTGTTGCCCACGCCTGCCATCCAAAACCCTGATTCCAATATGGAGACCTCATTGCCGAACCACTCCCCGCGCCTTGCCGGCGCCGAGCGTGACCAGCTCGCCACTCCCGCCGACGTGGCCGCGTACCTCGGGGTACCGGTGAAGACCCTCTACCAGTGGAAGTACCGGGGCATCGGCCCCAGCGTCCACAAGGTCGGCCGGCACCTGCGCTACCGCTGGCGGGAGGTGGACGCGTGGCTGGATGCCCAGACGTCGTACGACCTCACGGCCTGACCCCGCGTCTGGCGCGGACAACGAAGCGGCCCCCGGCGCGCCAACGCCGAGGGCCGAAGACTCCCCTGCCGATTGCCCATCCCTGAACGAACGAGCTGGTGAGGGGCGGGACCTTGCCCGTCCGGCCTCTCACCGGAGAGGAACGCCTATGGAGGACTCTACGTCCCCCAGCACCACGAACACCTCCCCCACCGGCTGGCCCACTCCCGCCGTCCCCGGCGAAGGCATCCCCTGGCGCCGCAGGGATCAGACGGACACACGGTCCCCGGCGTCCGGGACCGTCGAGCCCTCTGCGGATGCGGAAGCACACGGGGACCGTCCCCAGCCGCCTGCTGACGCCGCTGTTGGGGACCGTCCCCGCGACGTCCCCGCTGCTCGGTCCCCGCACATCCCGGTCCCCGTATCGACATCCGGCGCAAACCTGCAGGTCAGCGGCGCCAAAACGGGGACCGGTCCCCAAGAGGCTGCAGTTGCACCAGGGGACCGCGATCACGGTCCCCGCCAGTCGCTGGGGGCCGACAACCCCGCGGCGGGAACCGCCCAGCAGGAGGGGACCGGCCCCGTCGACACACGGGGACCGGATCACGGGACCGGCTCCCGGCCCCCTCGGGGACCGGGAGACTCTGCGGAATGGGGTTCCGGTGAGGGTGCGGAACTGCTGGATGAGTTGCGGGCGGCGATCGGCAAGTACGTCGTACTGCCCAGTGACGAGGCGCTGACAGCGGTCACCCTCTGGGTGGCGGCCACGCACCTCCAGACCGCTCTGCAGCACGCGCCGCGCCTGGCGGTCGTCGGCCCGACGAAGGGCTGCGGCAAGTCCCGGGTGCTGGACGTGCTCCACGAGACCGTCCACCAGCCGATCATGACGGTGAACATGTCCACGGCGGTGCTCTTCCGCGTCATCGGCAAGAACCCGCGCACGATCCTGGTGGACGAGGCCGACACCATCTTCAGCAAGGCCGGCGAGAACGAGGAACTGCGCGGCCTGCTGAACGCCGGACACCAGCGCAACCGGCCCGCCTGGCGCATCTCCGGTCCGGAACACAAGCCGACCCCGTATCCGACCTTCGCCATGGCCGCACTGGCCTCGATCGGCGACCTCCCCGACACGATCACGGACCGGGCGGTCGTGCTCCGCATGCAAAAGCGCAAGCCGGGCGAGAAGGTGACCCCCTTCCGCTCGCGCTACGCCACCCCCGAGCTGAACGCGCTGCGGGACAAGCTGGCCGCCTGGCTGGGACCGCTGCGCGGCACGGCCGGCCGCATGGCACCGACCATGCCGGTGGAGGACCGGGCAGCGGACACCTGGGAACCGCTGGTCATCATCGCCGACTTGGCCGGCGGCCAATGGCCCGCCATTGCGCGTGCGGCCTGCGTGGCGATGACCCGCTTCGAGGCCGTCCAAGACGAGCAGACCAACCTCAAGACGCGGCTGCTGCGCGACATCCACCGCGTCTTCGAGACACACGGCAACCCAGAGGTCCTGTCCAGCCTGGATCTGGTCACCGCCCTGCTCCAGGACCCCGACGCCCCCTGGGCAGAGCACGGCACCAACGGGCTCAACGCCTACCACCTGGGCAGAATGCTCCGGGACTTCGACATCCGCCCGGCCAACTACCGCTTCGACAAGGGCAGGCAGGCCAAGGGGTACACCCGCAACCGGTTCCTCGACAGCTGGGCCCGACACTGCCCCGACCTCACCGAGACGGCGCCCGCCCCCACGCACCCGGCCCAGGGCAAGCCGCCTGCCGCCCCGGCGGGCCAGCTGCCCATCGGCCCGCCCGGCGGCCCCGCCAGCACCAAACGCGCCCGCTGACCCGCCTCCCCCTGGGTCCGTATCACTGCGTCGCATCCGTCCCCGCGCAGGTCAGCGCGGGGACGGATGTCCTCACCGGGACGGACTTCTCCGTACCTGCCCGAGTGTCCGTACCTGTCCTGACCAGGCATGGGACGCATGCGACGCACGTGACACAGCCCCCGCCCCCTCACCGCCGGAGCATCACCATGCACGAACAGCACCACGAACTCCCCACAGCTCAACAGCAGACGCACACCGCCTCAGCCCCAAACAGCGCAGCAAGTTGTCGGATAAGGAGTCCTTACCCGGCCCCCGCCCCAGGGGAGGCGGAGGCATCCGGCGCCGAGACGGCACCGGAACCGGTCGGCCCGGGGGAGCCGACCGAGGGAGGGGCCATCGAGCCGTCGCCGAGCGCGCCGCAGACCTCCGTGCAGCGTCGCCGCCTGCGTGACAAGAAGCTGCGCGAGCACCGTGTCCATCCCCGCTACAACAACGACGAGTTCGAACTCGTCCAGAAAGCCGCGGCCCTGAGCCGCATGGCAGCAGGCGGCTACGTCGCCGAGTGCTCGCTCGCCGCCGCCCGCGCCGACGACCCCACTGCGGCAGTGGCCGACTACCGCGCTGCGGTGAAGGCGCTCATGGCCGCCAACGGGCAGCTCGGCAAGGTCGGCAGCAACCTCAACCAGCTCACCTGGCACCTCCACCAGGACGGCGCCTGGCCCCACCCCGAGACCGTCCAGCGACTCCTGGACCGCGTCGAGGTATCCGTCGCCGAGCTGGACGCCGCTATCGCCCAGGTCATGGAGGGGCGGTGAGCCATTGATACCCAAGATCATCCTCGGTCAGGGCACCACGCGCGGCCTGATCCACTACCTGTACGGCAAGGGTGACGCGAACGAGCACGTTGATCCGCACCTGGTGGCGTCCTGGAACGGCTTCGCCCCCGACCCCGGCCGCAGCCCCCACCGCGACCCCCGAGAGGTGGAGAAGCAGCTCGCCGCGCAACTCGACCAGCCTGTCCAAATGCTCGGTGACCGCGCACCGGAGACCACCTTCTGGCACTGCCCCGTCCGGGCCGCCCCCGAGGACCCGATCCTCACCGACGCCCAGTGGGCCGCGATCGCCCGCCGGATCGTGGCCTCCGCCGGCATCGCCCCCGACGGGGACGAGGAAGCCTGCCGCTGGGTAGCCGTCCGCCACGCCGACGACCACATCCACATCGCCGCCACCCTCGTACGGCAGGACGGTCGCCGCCCCCAGCGCGACCACGACATGCGCGCCGTGCAGAAGGAGGCCCGCCAGATCGAAATCGACTATGGGCTCCGGCGGCTGAAGGCCGGCGACGGCACCGCCGCCAAGCGTCCCACCAGCAAGGAGCACTTCAAGGCCAAGCGTCTGGGCCAGGACAGCACCGCCCGCGAGGTCCTCCGTATGCGGGTGCGCCGCGCGGTCGCCGCCGCGGCCGACGAGGCCGAGTTCTTCTCGCTGCTGGAGGTGACCGGCGTGGACGTGCGCCTCAAGCTCGCTCCCTCCGGCGACGCGCTCGGCTGCAACTTCGCCCTGCCCGGCAACGTGAACGAGGAAGGCGACCCGGTGTGGTTCGCGGGCTCCACCCTCGCCCCTGACCTCTCCCTGCCAAAGATCCGCGAACGCCTCGCCACCACCAGCCCCGAGCTAGCCACCATCCAGCCTGGCAACCCATGGCACCAGGCCACCGCCGCCACCGAACGCATCTCCCACCACCTCACGAAAGACGACGAGCAGACGGCCCAGGGCCAACTCGTCGCGCTCGGCGCGACGCTGGACCTGCTGCCCGTCATGGCACCGACCGCAGCGCGGGCCGAACTCGAACAAGCCGCCGCTGCCTTCGAGCGCGCCACCCGCTCCCGCATCGCCGCCGACCTCGACAGCACCCGCGCCCTGCGCCGCAGCATCCAGACCATCTGGCGCGAGAGGCCACAGGACAGTGACGGCACCGGGCTCACCATGCTCCTGAACGCCGCACTCACCGCGGTCGCCTTCGCGCTGCACTGGCACCGCACCCGCCAGCACGCCCAGCAGGAGACGGCAGCCGAACAGGCCCTCCTCCACCTGCAGACCGCGTACGCGCAGACCGCCGAGCCCGTCCTGGTCGGCCTCGCCAGCCGGGCACCCGGCCCGCAGACCAAGCGCCGCTTCGCCCACCACCTTCAGGATGTGGTTCCGGAGCACGTTGAGCGCATCCTCAACGACCCCGCTTGGGACGCACTCGCCACCGTGCTCGCCGAGGCAGAGGCAGCAGGACACAACGCAGCCACCGTCCTCGGCCAAGCGCTGCACCAACGCGCCCTGGACGACGCCCGCAGTCCCGCCCGCGCGCTGACCTGGCGTATCCGCCGCCTCGGCGAGCGCCACGTTCCCGGTCCTTGGGCCCAGGCAGCCAGGGCCCACAGTGCCGTGCAACGGCGCAGCGCGCCGGTCCACCCCGGGGCAGCCATTGCTCGGCCACCGCAGGGGTCACCGACACAGCGGCGCTGATCAGGCCGGGGCGGACAGCCTGGGCGCGAGCAGCTCCAGGGCTTCCTCCCAGCGGTAGCGGTCGGCCCCGCCGCCGGCCTTCGGCCGGTGCGGTTCGTACGAGCCGATCAGGACGCCCATCTCGCGTAGCCGTTCCAGACTCTGGCGGTACGCGGGGTGGGCGGCCTGGGCTGAGTTCAGGTACGGCAGCACGGCGACCGGGATGTCCATGGCGGGTGCTTCGCACAGGACGCCCAGGGCGAGATTGTCGGAGATCCCGGCGGCCCACTTGTTGACGGTGTTGAAGCTGGCCGGGGCGACCGCGATCGCATCCGCGGGCCGAGTCGGGCGCGGTTCACCTGGTGACCGCCATGCCGAGCGGATGGGGCGGCCGGTCTGCGCCTCGACCGCCTCCGCGTCGAGGAAGCCGAGTCCTTGTGGGGTGGCAATGACGCCGACGTCCCAGTGTCGTTCCTGTGCTGCGGTGATCAGCTTGCCGACGTCGGCGGCGACCCCGGCCGCGCAGACCACGACGTACAGGAAGGGCCTCTTGGCCGGTTCCTTGGTGGTGGGCTCGGTCACGCGTGGGCTCCAGGATGGTGGGCTTCTCGTTGGGCGGCCAGCTGATTGGCCAGCGCATCGGGCCCGATCTTGCTCAGAGCCCACAGACTGCTGGATCGACGTGCCCACCGCCAGAGCGGGTTGTCCACAGGGGTGTGGAAGGGCAGCACAGGAATGCCGTGGGCGTCGAAAGGAGCACCGTCGAGGTAACGCAGACCACCGGTGCCGCACAGATAGTGGGTGCTGCCGGTGGCTGCCGCCAGGTCGGCGAGGCGCTCGGAGCGGCCTTGCCGGGTTGGGATCTCGCTGCTGTCCCGCACCTTCCCCGACCAACCGAGAGCGCTGAGCAGGGCGATCGTCGATGTCCTCGCCAGGTCGGCCACACGGTCCGACTCGTCGAGCGCGTCCAGTACCTCGGACACAGCGCCCCAGTATGGGCTGCGGCCGTAGTACTGGCGGACGAGAAGCTGGACCGTCCGGCGCGAGCGACGCGGATCAACGAGCCGTGCCTGGCTGATCAGCGTCTGGCGCCCGTGGGGAAGGTGCGTCGGGAGCGTGAGCCACTGCTGTCGGGATGGATCGTCCAGTGCGGCGAGACGGGCGCGGTGCTGGTAGTCGCGCCGGGCGAACTGCACGTCGTCCAGGACGATCCACAGGTCGGCGGAGAACAGCTTGGCCAGCGTGGACAGCCGGGGAAACAGGTTCGGTTGGTGGATCGCGCACAGCCCGTCCGACGCATCGGCGCGGGGCGGCTCAGGTGCTGATGAGGCGGCTGTCGAAGCCGGCGCCCAGGAGGCGCTCGTAAGCGTCATACACATCCCCCGGTACGTCCTGCTCGACGGCAAAGCCGAGCTTCGGGTACTCGATCACCCGTTGCAGGTCACCGACGAGCATGTCGACGACGAGCTTCTCGTCGCCGATGGACTTGATGTAGTCGTCCAACTCCAGCGGCTCGGAGGCGCACACGACCTCAGCCTCGGGCCACAGCTTGCGGCAGGTCGCATACGAGCGGCGCTCCATGTACGGCTTGGAGATCAGCAGCAGCGACTGCACTTCCACCCCGGCCTCGGCCAGCAGCTCGCGGGAGAAGGTGATGTTCTGGCCGGTGTTTGCGGCCTTCGACTCCACGATGATCGCCTCGTCCGGCACCCCCAGGCTCAGCGCGTGCTCGCGGTAGTGGACGGCCTCGCCGCGAGGGAAGCGAGCGCGGGTGGTGGGGCTGTTGCCGCCGCTGAAGACCACGACCGGGAAAAGGCCAGCGCGATAAAGGTCGACCGCAGTAGTCGCGACCCCGAGGTCGTGGCTGCCCAGGCCGATCGCCGCCGAGCAGGGCCGCAGCTCGTGGCCCATCTGGTGGTAATTCCAGATCAGCGTCGCGTCGTGGAACTGCTCGTCGGTGATCTGGCGCTGCTGGTGCTCCGGCACTGGCACTCCCTGGCTCATCCTTGCTGGCCCTTTCGGATGCCCTCAATACTGCGCAGCTGGTGGCTCAGCCCGTACTGCCGGGCCACCTGTGCCGCCTGATCGAGGACGGACCGCCCATCATTCCGGGTCGCCGCATCCGACAGAAGGATGTGCCCGTAAGCGGTGTCCAGCCTCACCCGCTGCATCGGGGAGTCGACCGTGCCGGTGGTGCGCGCGATGTCGATGTAGTGCAGTGCCTGCTTCAGGTCGCCGGCACCGCGATGGGCCAGGGCCAGCTTCTGGTGGGCGACCGACCAGTCCTCCGGCTCGCCCAGGTCCTCGAAGGCACGAGTGGCGGCCGTCATCGCGTTGGTGGCGTACTCGTTGTCGCCCTCCTTGCTCAGCGCCGTACCCACCCACAGCCGCGCCCTGGCACGGTCACGCGGGCTCAGGCGCTGGTCCCCGGCGAGGAGTTCGTAGTGGCGAGCGGAGGATTCCAACTCGCCCGACATCTCCTGAACGACGGCCAGGGACAGCTCGATCTGAGCCACCCGGCGTGGGATGTCGAGCTCGGTGAACATGCCGCGGGCGGTCAGGTAGGAGTGGCGGGCGGAGAGTGGGCCGAGGATCGCGCCCTGATCGCGCTGGAGGTCGCCCAGGAGCGCGAGGGAACGGCCGTACAAATAGAGACCCTTGTCGTCCAGCTGCTGGGGCGCACGGCTGCCCAACCAGCGGTTCAACAGGGTTGAGGCGAACGGGAAGTCCTGACGGCTGATGCAGACAACAGCGCGCTCGATGTCCTCGGTCCAGGTCTCGTAGTCCGCTGGCCGCGCGCTCTTCTGCTCAGGGAACAGCATTGCCTCGAAGCGGGACTGGGCGGCGGAATCCGCCCGTGCGAGTGCGGTGTCGAGGATGGCCTGGGTGTCCGGTCGGGGCTGTGTCTCCGCGCCGAGGCTCTCCCACTTCGCAACCGTGCGCAGCGCGACACCGAGGTGCTCGGCGAAAGCGCGCGTGCTCATACGCAACGCGGCGCGCAGGGCGCCCGCCTCCCGACCTGTCCATTGCTGCACGCTGACCACGGATGACCTCCCTCCGTCACGTATGGAAGCACTGTCGGTGACGACCTGGGGTGGGAAGTGCAACGGAAGTACAACATCAGGTCATTTCGAGGCCGTTCACGACGGCTGACGCTATGGGCATGGACGACGACCTCATCACCGAACGCCGCCCCGTCGCCTTCCCCCAGGTCTTCGGCTACCTACGCCACGTCACCGGCGGGTCGCCCCGCCACGCGGCGCTCGTCGACTGCCTCACCGAGTACTGCGAACGGCACGAACTGGCCCTGTGCGGTGTCTTCACCGAACGCGACTCCACGGTGATCATCCGGTCCCCGGCCTTTGTCGGTCTCCTCGATGCGCTCGAACTCCCCGATGCCTACGGTGCCGTGGTTCCGGCTCTCAGCCACCTCGGCCCGAAGGGCCTCGGCACCGAGCGCAAGCGGCAGATAACAAATGCAGGCGCTCGTCTGATCGTGGTCCGCCAGGTCACGCCGACCGCGGAATCCACTTCTTCGCTCGGCGCGAGCCACAGCTTCTGGCCGCAGGGGGATGCATGATGTCCGTGCGCGATGCGTTGCGAAGAGCTCCCATGGTGAACGACGTGCCGGGGCTGCGGCTGCTGAAGGTCGGCGACGGCTGGGACGTCGTGCGCACCTCCGCCGAGATCGGCCTCCTGGCCCTGGCCTACCTGCGCTGCACTGGTACTTCCGTCGGCCCCGTGCTCTACGACAGGCCCAACGGGCGTCTCTACTACGCCGTCCCGACCGGCACCGCAACCAGCTGGGCCGATCTGCCAGTACGGCACCTCTCCACCAACTCCTGGCTCGTCGCACCCGGCCTTGAGCTGCTCGACGACTGGTTCGGCGGGTGGTGCGAGCTGCCTGACGACGACACCCTCACGGACACGGAGGCCCTCCGCGCTGCTCTCCAGCATCCCTACGTCGCCACAGCTCTGGAGACGGTTCGATGACCAGCCGCACGATCATGCGCCACCAGGAGTGGACCCTCCAGCCCGACCGGGAACCCGACGCAGAGCCCACCACGTACGCGATGCAGTGCGCGGTCTGTGGCAAGACCTCGCCGCCCAGCACCGGCTTCGCCGACCCGCAGAGCTGGGTGTTCACGCACGGTGGCCGCAATCCCTCGCACCATACGTACCGGGAGATCATCACCCGCCCGTGGAGGGCCTGGTGGAAGCCGTAAACGGCCGTCTCACCGCCCAGGTCACACAAGGGGCCCGCTACGCCGGACCACTGCTGATCGTGCTCGTGTCCGCCTCGTAAGGCTTCGCGATCGACGTGACCGCCTCGACACGCACGGATCACACCCCTGACCCGCGCTTGGCGAGGGGTTCCACCGGCTGAGCTGCCGGCCAACCTGATCGCCGCCCACTACCAGCCCCGACCGACCGCTCATACCCAACCAGTGGAGGTTCCATGACCGAGACGAACACCAGCGGCGAGAGGCGGGGGACCAAAACAGCTCCGCGGCTCGTGGCCAGCCCGTTTCTCGCCCAGTACCTCCTTGTCCAGCCCGGCCTGGCGGCTGGCGTGCGCATCCCGGAGGTCCGCTACGAGGAACTGCGGGATGCGGGGGCGGAAGGACGATCTGTCCCAGACTGGCTGGCCGACGCGGCGAGGGAGGCGTGGGGGACCGAACTGCCCTCGTCGCCAGTCAGCGACGTCGTCCTCGTCCGCAAGCGGTCCCGGTACGGGTACGGCAAGGCGTCGTGGGAGATCAACCTCGGCTGTGACTACGACTGCGAGTTCTGCTACCTCGGGGAGAAGCGGTTCGAGGGCCTGGACTGGGCGGGTAAGCAGGCGCTACTCCAGACGCTGGGGGACGCCGGTGTCCTGTGGTTGCAGATCACAGGCGGTGAGGCGCTGATCGACCGCGAGTTCGGGGCGGCATACGAGTACGCCCACCAGCTCGGGATGATGGTCCAGGTCTCGTCCAACGGCTCCTCGCTGCGGAAGCAGCCGATCCGGGACCTGTTCGCCCGCCACCGGCCGTACCGACTAACCCTGAGCGTCTACGGAGCCACAGCCGAGACGTACGACAAGGTGACACGGAACCGCGGGGCGTTCGGCCGGTTCCTGATGGGCCTGGACGCCGCTCGCGAGGACAGGCTGCCGGTCCGCCTGAACGTGATCGTCTCAGACGGCAACGCGCACGAGACAGACGCGATGGTGTGCCTCGCGAAGTCGTACGGCTTCCCGCATCAGGTCTTCACGAACATGTCGCCCACCATCGACGGCGAGGCGAACCCCCTGGCGACGCAGGCACTGGGGCATCTCAAGGCCCGGAGCGTCTTCACCGGCTGCAACGCCGGCCACACGTTCTTCCACGTCAACCCGCACGGCATCGCGTCGATCTGCAAGGTCGGCCGCGACCCGAGCGTGAACCTCATCACCGAGGGCGCCGAAGCCCTCCCTCGACTCGGCGCGGTCGCCGAGTCCCTACAGCTCCGCACCGGTGGATGCTCTGGCTGCACGAAGGTCGGCGCGTGCCGCACGTGCCGGCCGCTGGCCAGGCTCTACCAGGAGGCGGGGGACCGACGAGAGCTCTACTGCCAGCATGGAGGTTACGGATCATGACTCCGCCCAGCGAGCCGGTGCTGCTCACCATCGGCCGCCGCCCGGCGGACGGCCCGACCGGTGTTCTGCCGGTTCCGCTGACCACCGCGTTGATCAAGGACGACGAGTTCCAGATCGTCGCCGACCTGGACGAGGCCGCCGAGGGCGCCGAGTGCAGCTGCTCGGCCGGTGACGACCAGCCCTACTAGATCCACCACGGGTGGCGCCCGTACCGCCCTCCTGTTCCACCCCTTGAGTGCCGTCCCGGCCGTACGCTGGCCGGGGCGGCACTCCCCCGTACCCGAGCACCCCCTGAGGAACCGCGCGTGTCCATGTCCCGCATCCCCTTCGAGCAGCTCCCCGCTGGCATCCGCCAGGCCATCGCCGACAAGACCGGCGCCGTCCACCGGGCGGCCACCGCGCAGGGCGGCATGAACTCCGGCATCGCCTCCGTCCTGGAGACGAACGGGGGCAGGGTCTTCGTGAAGGGCATCCCGTCCGACCATCCCCAGGTCGCTGCCCAACGCCGCGAGGCAGCCGTCGCCCCGTACTTGCCGGCATCCTGTCCGCGCCTGTACTGGCACCTGGAGTTCGGCGGCTGGTACTTGCTCGGCTACGAGGTGATCGACGGCCGCCACGCCGACTACACACCAGGCTCACCCGACCTGCCGCTCGTGGAAGCCGCGCTTGTCGAGCTGCAGGACGTCACAGCGCCCCCAGGCATCGGTCTCAAGGACGCCGTCGACCGGTGGGCGGACTACGCACCACCGGGCTCCCTGCATTACTTCGAGGGCAACGCCCTCCTGCACACCGATTTCGCCCCGGACAACGTCCTGATCACCGATGACCGTGCGCGAATCATCGACTGGGCCTGGCCGACCCAAGGGGCGGCCTGGATCGACCCATGCGCCCTTCTTCTCCAGCTTATGGACGCCGGGCACTCCGTGGACGAGGCACTCGCCTTCGCTAGTCGGTTTCCGTCCTGGCGGGACGCAAAGGCCGAGGCACTCGCGGCGTTCAGCTTGGCCACGGCGGCACTGTGGCGGGAGATTGCTGAAGTGGAGCGGACACCATGGAAATTGGGGATGGCGAAGCGGGCGGCGGAGCTCGCGCGCGTCCGGGACTGGGCTCTATAGACGCTAGGTACTGGTATCGGGGGGACGCATTCGGACGGACTGCCCGGCTGTCGGACCGCACCGAAAGCTTCAGTAGCGCACGAAAGACTTCAGTAGGTTCTTCACTGCCGCAGCGAAGGTTTCACTAGAGCGCCCAGACGACGGAGCATCGTGGACGCAGACAGTGGAACGTCCTCTTCTGCGGCGCCCAACAGCACCCTGAGGGGGAGACCTTGCAACTCATCGAGTCCCTTGAGCCGCCTTCGCGTCCCGACCTGGAATTCACCCTGGTACGCAACGGCATGGACTACCTCAGCAGCGCGGTGCTGTACCTGACAGGCAACCTGAAGGTGCCCGAAGAAGCCGCCGACTTGTGGCCGGAGGCTACCCGGGGACTGCACCCGTGGCCGCGCCACTGGGTTAGTGACCGTTACCTGAAGTACGGGGTCCTGCATCTGCAGGCAGCCACCGAGGTGCTCCTCAAGGCCCGGCTCGGGCGTGAGCACTGGAGCCTGGTCTTCAAGGACCCCGGGAGTGCCACTCGTGGGGCCTACGAGCAGGGCAAGTTCGACAGTTGCACCATGACCGCTGCTTTGGATCGTCTCGTCGGCATCGTTGGGGTACCGATCACGGAGAAGGAACGCAAGGCCATCAAGGACCTGGGGGAGACAAGGAATGCCCTGACCCACTACGGGCACACGTCGAACGCCTTCGCTGTGGAGGCGCGAGCCGCCCGAGTTCTGAGTTTCCTCGTCGACTTCGTTCCAAGGCAGCTGCACCCGGTGCTGTCGAGCGAAGCCGAGATGGTGGCGGAGACGATGCGCGCAGTGAGGTTCCAACTGCAGGACATCCAAGCACTGGTGAAGAACCGGATGCAGGAGCTAACCGGCGAGCTCAAGGCGGTCGTCAAGCGTACCGTCATCTGCCATGTCTGTTGGCAGTGGGCGCTGGTGGTGGGCGAAAGCCCGGTTACCTGCCGGTTCTGCCTGCGATCGTATGACTCCCCTGCCGACGCTGCTGTCGACTACATGGCGTATGTCCTGGAGGACGACCCCTTCGGGGCTCTGAACTGCTCGACGTGTGGCACGGCTGACGTGGTGACGCCCGCGAGCACGGCAGCAGACAAGAGCCACGACGTCGCCTTGTGCTTCCACTGTGGCGCCGTCGATGCCAGGGGTTCGGGCGAGCCGTCGGCTCCTTAGGCGTTCCGAGCGTCGACCGTGCCTCAAGTCACCCATCGAAGATTTCAGTGCCGAAGTCAGAGCCCTGCTGGCTGAAATCTTCAGTGCGGTCGGATACCCGGCTCCCAGCGGTGCTCGCGTCGACGAGGGTGCCGGGGCCGCTTGGGGCTGGCGACGGCGTGATGTCAGTGGTGACGCCTAGGCTGGATGAGGCAAGTGTGTTGCGCCGCCAGCTCCCGTCCTCTGACGCGGTCCGGGGGGCGGTCGGCCCGTTCGAATCCGAGGACAACCATGCAGCTCGCCGACCATTTCAATGAGTTCCTGCGCACCACGGTGAACCTGGGCCAAGTCAAGCTCGACCTTCTCGACACCAGAGTGGAGGCGATCTACCGGGCGTTGAAGGCGGACGAGGAAATCGGCTCGCTGGTCCTGGACAAGATTCCGCAGGGCTCATGGGCGCATCGCACGATCATCGACCCGGTCGGCGGGACGGAGTTCGATGCTGACGTGATGCTGCTGATGGCCGAGAACCCGGACTGGTCACAGAGCCCGAAGACGTATATCGAGGAGGTGTATGCGGCCCTGCATCGGCACAGCATCTACAAGAACATGCCGCACTCACGTAAGTGCCGATGTGTGCGGCTGGTCTACAGCAACTCCATGCACGTGGACATCGTTCCCTACGTGGTGCTAGTCGACGGTCGAGAGGTCATCGTCAACCGCGACGAGGACACCTGGGAGAACACCAACTCGCAGGGCTTCACCACTTGGATGCGTACTCAGGACCAGATCGCGCAGGGGAATCTGCGCAAGGTCATCCGGTTGATGAAGTTCCTGCGCGACCACAAGGGATCGTTCACCGGAACGCGGTCGGTGATCCTGACGACGCTGCTCGGCAACCACGTTCATGCCTACAAGAAGTTCTCCGATCCGGGCTACTACCGTGATGTGCCCACTGCGCTCTTGCACATCGTCGCTGACCTGGACACCTATCTGCAGGCCAACGAGATCAAGCCCTCGGTCGCCGACCCCTCAGGGTCTGGGCTGACCTTCGACCACCGTTGGGAGCAGAACACGTACTCC
This sequence comes from Streptomyces sp. NPDC020801, assembly GCF_044334385.1. Lineage (NCBI taxonomy): Bacteria > Bacillati > Actinomycetota > Actinomycetes > Kitasatosporales > Streptomycetaceae > Streptomyces > Streptomyces sp. NPDC020801. The sequence continues at coordinate 34,996 of NZ_JBIRST010000001.1, read as the reverse complement.
TACTTCCGCGACCGCATCCACAAGCACGCCGCCGAGATCCACGACGCTTACCACGCCGAGGACAAGGACACGAGCCTACGGCTGTGGCAGGACCTTTTCGGCCCCGAGTTCAAGGCCCCGGTTGCGGCAACCAGCGGCTCCAAGTTCCCCGTGGCTGCCACCACGGTCACCGCTGTCGCGCGGCCTGGTCGCGCCGGGTGAGCAGCGGCAAGAACCGACCCGCACCGACGGACTGGCAGAAAGAGGCCCTGGCCGAGCTGCGCGAGGCCGCGGCCGAACAGCCGGACGTGCTGCGTCTGGTGGGAGTTCCAGCCCGCGGCCAGAACGGTGTGCTCAGGGTGACGCTGCGGCTTCACACCGGACCCTTGGCCACTGCTGACGGCGGCTTGGTTCTGCAGGAGCACGAGGAGTTCGTCCTGACCCTGCCGGCCTCACCGCTGTCCGCAACCACCGTCGAAGTCGAACACTGGAGGTTCGCCGGCTACCCGCATGTCCTCCAGGGGCGCCGACTGTGCATCTTCCTTGATCCCGCCCGCGAGTGGGATCCGCTGCGCGGGGGCATGCGGGCGTATCTAAACCGGCTGTGGTCCTGGCTGAGCGATGCGGCAGCGGGCCAGTTCAACGCATCAAAGGCGATGTACCACGCCGTCGGCGGAGTGCTTCACCAAACGCCCGGAACCCCGACGCTGGTCGTACGCGTTCCCGGCCCCGACCAGCGAATCCAGACTGGCTACCTGATCGCGCGCACTGAGCACCGACTAGACCTGGCCTACAGTTCGCCCCCGGAAGGTGGGGCCGTACGGGTGCCAGTAATCACCATTGCGGGAGCGCTGCCGCTCGGCGGCGGCTCCACCTTTGCCGAGCTGCTGACCTACGTGGACAACCCTCCGTTCGATCGCCAGCGGAGAAGCTCACCGCAGGCGGTCGCCCAGTCTCCGGCGACCCTGACCACGCTCGCGGCCAGTGCGGCCCGCAACCCCGATGGCTCGCCGCAGTACCTGATCCTGGCAGTCCCGCACCCTGCGGGCGGCCCACCCCATCTCTTGGGTGCACGTCTTCCCGCGCCTGCCGCGGATGCACTGCGGCGCATGGCCCACGACCAGGGTTCCGCGCTGAACATCGACGCCTCCCGGATCCGCTCGGACCTACTGATCGAATGGTGCCCTGTGTCCGATGAACGACCTGCCGTGACCACACGTCGCGATGACGGAAGCCTCATCGGGGGCTTCTTGGGGAAACACGTGCATGTCTGGGGCTGCGGCGGCCTTGGCTCCTGGATCGCCGAGTTCGTCGTCCGTGCCGGCGCCTCACAGGTGACGGTGTGCGACCCCGGAACAGTCACCGGCGGACTGCTGGTCCGGCAGAACTACGTCGAGGCTGACGTTGGAGCCTCCAAAGCCCAAGCCCTGGCCCGACGGCTGCGAGGAGTGGATGACACTGTCACGGTCCACGTCCACGACGGCGTACTGCCCGACGCTGCAGCTCTGGCAGGCGCCGAAGTCATTATCGACGCGACCGTGAGCATTGCCATGGGCCACATCCTGGAGCGCCTCGCGACTAGCGGGGGACCCCACCCGGTCCTGGCTCAGGTAGCCACCGACACCCGGAGCGGCACCTTGGGCCTGCTGAGCGTCTCCGCACCCACCACCGCACAGGGGCCCAGCAGCATCGACACTGCCGCCGGGAAGATCGTACTGGCCGACCCCGCCCTGGAGCTTTACCACCGCCTGTGGCAGGACACCCCGGACGGCGACGAACTTGTACCGACCCGCGGCTGTTCGGTGCCCACCTTCCACGGGTCATCGGCCGACCTGGCTGCGGTCGCCGGAACACTGACGTCCTTCCTGGGGATGCACCTGATCACTCCCGGCTCGGGTACGCATCTGATCGCGCTCCCTCACGCAGCCGGATCGCCCCATCACCATTTCCTGGCCCACGACCCGACACCGACCACGCCCTGACCCACCCCATGTGCACTGGAGGTTGCGCTGTCGCCAAGGCGAACGGGAACGCAGTAACTGGCTATCGGATCGCCAGCGAGTGCCAGTGTCAGGGAATCTCCAAGGCTCGTCGATATCCGCTCGGCGTGCGGTCGTAGAGCACCAGCGCCGGGTGCACCTGGCGGTCGCGTACCCGCCCCAGGCTTACCCCGGCCGAGAGCGGCACCGCGAACAGGACGTGCAGGCGCCGCACCTGCTTCGCGCTCGCCTCCAGATCCGCGAACAGCGATCGCAGCACCTCCTGGAACCGGGTCAAGGAAACGCGATTGCGCAGCACGTCCGGCGCGGCGGCAACACCAACAGGGCTGATGCGGTACCGGCGCAGTCCGGCGAGCTGGTGTGGGACCTCCTCGGGCTGGATCGTGCCTGAGATGTTCAGCACGAGCACCGCCTCATGCGTGGGCGGTTGGTCAACGTCGAGGTGAACCGCGAAGCCGACCACAGGCGCTGTCGAAGACCACGACCAGGACTCGTCTTCGCGGTGACGCTGATAGACGTCGGTGGGCACGGTGTCGTCCAGACGAGATCCGAGGTAAACAAGCAGTGGCAGCCGGGCGAAGCCGAAAACACTCAAGTGCGCAACTTTGTCACGGGCGATACCGCGGTTGAGCTGGTTGTCGATGACCTCGTCGATGACGGCGGTGGCTGCCCGGTAGTAGGGCGAGCCTCCAGTCTCCTCATCGGGGATGTCACGCAGATCGATCGTCATCTCACCAGCCACGTGGCGCAGGTCGATCTCCACGCCGTGCCGCTCATAGGACTCCAGGAATAGCGGGAACCGGTCCCCGGAAGTGATCACTGCGGTAGCAGCGGTCTGCCGGGTCAGCTCGACTTCCTGGCCACGCACCCGGCCCACCATCCGCAGCACGGTGGTCGCCCGGTCGTCCGCCAGCCCGGTGACGTGCTTGATGCGGTCCTCGTGAGCGCGTTTGAGCGCGCGCAGCCGTTCCACGGTGAAAACGTCCAGGGTGCCGGAAGCGTCGATCTCGTCGTGCTCGTCGGCACAAACCAGCATCAAATTGTCGGCGGTCTCGCGCTCCACCAGGTCGTGTTCACCGCGCGGGGAGCCTGCGGTCTGTTGCTGGCCGACGATGTGTGCCAGCTCACCCTGCCGCACGGTGCGGCCCGTCATCCCACCGTCGAGCAGATACCTGTTGCAGATCGCGCACCGACCACCACTACGCACCCACACCTCCAAGCGCACAGGCGCTGGGATGGCCCGTCTCCCGCCGCCCTGCCCGGCAGCCTTCCTCGCCATACGTTGCCTCCCGTCTCGGAGCGCGCCTGCCGGAACCATTGTGCGTTCCCGTCCACCCGTCACTGGTGCCAAGTGCCGCCAGGCATTCGACGACACTGCGGCCCTCTGCGACGCGCTCGCCGACACCCTGAGTTTGACGAACGGCCGCCGGATCCTCCAGCCAGCCCTCGATTCCAACACCCCCTTCACAGAACACTCGTTCGAAGTGAAGGATGGAGGCGATCGCGTGTCAGTTCGGCACGTCGCTCGTTAGGCAGCGCAGTCGAAGCGCCGGGTGGGAAAGCGCTGATGACCAGTGTCCACCCGCTACGGGAGGGGACCCATGGGCGATCGCAGCACAATCGAGTGGACCGAGGCGACCTGGAATCCCACCACAGGATGCGACCAGATCTCCCCCGGGTGTGACAACTGCTACGCCTTGACGTTATCCAGGCGTCTCAAGGCCATGGGTGTTGCCAAATACCAGGCTGACGGGGATCCCAGGACATCCGGCCCGGGCTTCGGCCTCACCCCTCACCCAGACGCATTGGCCATTCCCCGCCAGTGGAAGGCCCCACGGATGGTCTTCGTCAATTCCATGAGCGACCTCTTCCACGCCAAGGTCCCCCTGGACTTCGTCCGGCAGGTCTTCCAGGTGATTGCCGAGACTCCCCAGCACACCTACCAGCTACTGACCAAGAGAGCCCGCAGGCTGCGACGTGTGGCCGGCGAACTCGACTGGCCTTCCAACCTGTGGATGGGCGTCTCCGTCGAAGATGCAGAGCACCTGGATCGTGTCGACGACCTTCGACAAGTTCCCGCTGCCGTGCGCTTCCTGTCCTGTGAGCCACTACTCGGTCCGCTTACCGGTCTGCACCTGGACGGCATCGGCTGGGTTATCGCCGGAGGGGAGTCCGGGCCCCACCATCGGCCCGTGCAGGAGGAGTGGCTGGTGGACATCCGCGACGCCTGCAACGACGCTGGAGTGCCCTTCTTCTTCAAGCAATGGGGCGGCCGCAGCCCGAAGTCAGGGGGCCGCGAACTCGACGGAGCGACCTGGGACGAGATGCCACCCCGACTGCCTGTCGCAGCCCATTAACGGCCAGAGTCCAGCAGACGCCGTACGCACTCTGGTGGCATATGGCAACGGTGTGTGACCCTCTCCCCAGCGGGGCCGACGGGAGTAGGGGGACCGATCGTGGCCGTACCGAAGGATGCCGTGTGGGAACGCGATCCGCACACGGCGGCCAAACATGACTTACTCAAGCAGTACTTGGCGGCATGGGCGCCGATTCTGCTGTCACGACTCGACGTGATCAGTTACGCCGAAGGCTTCGCGGGTGCCGGCGTCTACAAACAGGGAGAGCCTGGCTCCCCGGTCATCGCTTACGAAGTCTTCGCCGACGCTCTGCACAGGTTCCCAAAGCGTATGCGCGTGATCCTCATGGAAGAGGACGCCCGGCGTGTCAAAGAGTTACAGCGCCAGATGGAGCTCGTCCGCTCCAGGCATACGGACGACATCACCAAACGAATAGCCGTCGACATACATCACGGAGATTTCCGCCCGGCCCTCCTGCAGAAGCTGCGGGGCATCGGCGCATTGGGGAAGCCTCTCTTCGTGCTGCTGGACAGCTTCGGCGGACCCGACATCCCCTTCTCGCTCCTCCAGGAGCTGGGGCGCCATCCCAGCACGGAAGTGATGGTGACCTTCGAGCCCAGCTTCCTCACCCGGTTCGCCGAGAAGCACGACGGCCACCGCCAGCTCGGCGACGAAGCCTTCGGCAGCCAGGAGTGGCAAGGCGTCTTCCAGCAGTCTCCCTCAGGCAAGTTCACCTTCCTGCGCGAGCAGTACCGGAACACGCTGCGCCAGGCAGGCTTCACGCACACGCTGTACTTCGAGATGGTCGACGAGGGCGGCAGGATGCTCTACCTGATCTTCGGCACCCAGCACGAACGGGGGCTGGAGAAGATGAAGGACGCCATGTGGAAGGTGGACCCTTCCTACGGCGTCCGCTACCGCGACCCCAGGGACACCCAACAGCAGATGCTTGATCTCGTATTCGAACCGGATACGGCTCCGCTGCGACGGATCCTGCACGACTTCATCTCCGAAACGCCCGGCGGGCGAACCATCCCCGAGCTCAAGCGATACGCCCTCTTGGAAACCGTCTACCGGCCCGCCCAAGTGATCGAGACCGTCCGGCAGCTGCGTGAGGCGGGCGCCGTGACGACGGAACCTCGTGCCATCAACGCCAAGACGCGAGTAAGCCTGGCGGCGACGCCGCCCACTACCCGTCCGTCAGCCGAGCAAGGCGCCCTCTGGTGAGAGGCCGCGAGGGCACATCCAGGGCACATGAGCCTGGGAAACGGCGTTGACCCGTGAGAACTACCGAGAGGAGTTTTCCCAGGTCAACGCACATTTCCCTGCGAACCCCCAGGTCAGCCCCCTCCCCCTCCCATTCGCTGCACGAGTGGCAGGACTTCTCGCACCGGCTGCACGAGGCGGGGCACCAGCCTTATTGCCTGGTGTGGCCCTGAGCTGAGCCTCACTGCCTGGTGTGGCCCTGAGCCGGGTTTGCCGGGAGCGGGCGGGGGGTTCGTACGCAGACGACTGACCTATGTTGGCGCGCATGCAGTCATACACGATCGGCCAGGCGGCACGGCTGCTCGGAGTGAGTCCGGACACCGCGCGGCGGTGGGCGGACGCGGGCCGGGTGGCGACCCATCGCGACGAGGGCGGGAAGCGGCTCATCGACGGGAAGGACCTGGCCGACTTCTCCGTGGAGCTGGCCAGGGGCGGGGGCGGTGAGGAGGACACCTCCTGCACCTCGGTCCGCAACGCCTTCCCCGGCATCGTCACCGCGATCAAGCTCGGCGATATCGCCGCACAGGTGGAGATCCAGGCGGGTCCGCACCGTCTGGTGTCGCTGCTCACGCGGGAGGCCGTGGAGGAGCTGGGGCTGGAGGTGGGTATGGAGGCCACCGCCCGGGTGAAGTCGACGAACGTGCACATCGACCGCCTCTGAGCCGCACGGCGCGGGCCAGTGGCCCACTCCTGCAGGGCCGCAGCGGGGTCGGGCCCCCCTGCCCGGCCGTGGTCAGTACACGTCACGCACATAGCGCTTGTCGGTGGCGAGCTGTTTGACGTATGCGGCAGCCTCGGCCTCCTCCAGGCCGCCATGGACGGTGGCGATCTCCCGCAGGGCCCGGTCGACGTCCTTGGCCATGCGGGAGGCGTCGCCGCAGACGTAGAAGTGCGCACCGTCCCGGAGCCAGGACCACAGCAGCGGACCGTGTTCGCGCATCCGGTCCTGGACGTAGATCTTGGCGCGCTGGTCGCGGGAGAAGGCGGTGTCGAGCCGGGTGAGGGTGCCCCCGGCCAGGAACGCGGCCAGCTCCTCCTCGTAGTAGAAGTCGGTCGCCCGGTGCTGTTCCCCGAAGAACAGCCAGTTCGGGGCGCGGTGGCCGCGGGCCCGGCGTTCCTCCAGGAAGCCGATGAAGGGCGCGATACCCGTGCCGGGGCCCACCATCACCGTCGGCGTGGCGGGGTCGGCGGGCGGACGGAAGTGCGGCGCCCGCTGGACGCGGACCGGCACCGGGGTGCCGGGCTCGGCGTCGGCCAGGAAGGGGGAGCACACGCCCTGGCGGGGACGGCCGCCCAGGTTCTCGTAGCGGACGACGGAGACCGTCAGCGACACCAGGTGGGGGTCCGTCAGCGGGCTGGACGATATGGAGTACAGGCGGGGTTGCAGGCGCCCCAGCGCGTCGGCCCAATCCTGCGCCCCGGCCCGGATGCCGAACTCGGCGGCCACGTCTACGGCCTGGCGTCCCCAGGACCACTGCGCCAGCTCGCCCTTGTTGTCCGGCCGCAGCAGCTTGCGCAGCTCGCGCGGATCGTGGGCGCGGTCGGCGACGAAGCGCAGCAGGCCGGGAGTGATGCGGGTGATGTCCAGATGGCGCAGCAGGGCCTCGGCGAAGGGCACGCCTGCGACGCTCTTGACCTGAACGGTCGCGTCCGCGTCCAGGCCGGTGACGGCCAGCCACTCCGTCACGAGCTCCGGCCGGTTGACCGGGTGCACCGCCAGGGCGTCCCCGGCCTCGTAGACCAGCGGGGCATCGCCGTCCCGGGTGTCGAAGGTGAAGCGCCGGACCTCCTTGCCCGCGCCGGGCAGGCTGAGCAGGCGGTTGCCGGTGAGGCGGGCGGTGACGGCGGCGGGACGGCTCGGCCGGGGAGCCGCCGGGGCTGCGGGGGCCGGGGTGGGGGTCGGGGCGGAGGCCGGCTGCTCGGTGCTCTTCAACGCGGTGAGAACGTCGTCGAGCCAGGCTCCGGCCTCGATCTCGTAGTCCGGCTCGCAGTCGGTGCGCGGGGCCAGCCGTACCGCCTCCAGCTCCTCCATGCGCCGGTCGAGGCGGCGGCCGTGGCCGCAGAAGTCGTCGTAGGAGGAGTCACCGAAGGCCAGGACGGCGTAGCGCCTGCCCTCCAGGCGCGGGGCGTCGGGCGAGGCGAGGGCGTCCCAGAACCCGGCACCGTTGTCCGGGGCGTCGCCGTCACCGAAGGTGCTCGTGATCAGCAGCAGGTCGGCATCGGACGGCAGCGCGACGGGATCCGCCTCCGCCATGGGCAGCAGGGAGGCGGCGTGGCCGTCCGCGGTGAGCCGCTCCGCCGTGGTGGTCGCGAACTCCTCGGCGTTCCCGGTCTGCGACGCCCAGAGGATCACGACCCGGCGGCGAGGAGCGTGTGCGGACGGAGCGGACGACCGCGCGGAGCCGCCGGGGCCGTAGGCGGTGGAATGCCCCGACTCGGCCCTGGAGTACATCCCGGCCAGCACGCCGTTCACCCACAGACCGTGCTCCGGGCTGAACGGGGCGTCCGGCGGCAGTACCGGTACGCCCGGGGCGCCGGACGGGATGCCGGCGAGGAAGCCGGTCAGATACCGGCGTTCGTGTTCGGCGAGAACCGGCGGCGGCGCGGGTTCCAGCCCGAACGGAGCGGCAGCGGACGCGGCGGGAAGGACGGCGGGCGGCGGAGGGACCGCCGTGCCCACGGCGAACGCCGTGCCCACTGCCGACGCCGGCACCGTGGCCTGTGCGCCCGCCGGTGCCGGCCCCGTGGCCTGTGCGCGCGCCGGTGCCGGAGCCTGCACCGTCACCGGGGTGGCCACCTTGGCCAGCGACACCGCGCACACCTTGAACTCGGGCTGGAACGACAGCGGGTCCACGGCGTCGCTGGTCACCGCGTTGACGCTCAGGTACTCCCCGAACAGGTCGTTCCAGTGGAACGGTGCGAAACAGCAGCCCGGCCGCACCCGGTCGGTGACGACCGCGGGCAGCACGGCCCGCCCCCGGCGCGAGGCGACCTCCACCGAGTCCCCCTCGGCAAGACCCAGCTCGGCCGCGTCCCGCGGGTGCACCTCCACGAAGGGACCGGGGTTGAGCTTGTTCAGCTTGGCCACCCTGGCCGTCCTGGTCAGCGTGTGCCACTGGTGCTGGAGCCGGCCGGTGTTGAGCACGTACGGGTAGTCGTCGTCGGGCATCTCCGCCGCCGGTATGTGCGGGCGGGCGTGGAAGACCGCACGTCCGCTCCCGGTCGGGAAGACCGGCGAGCCGTCCTCACCGACGTACCGGATCGGATTGCGGTCGGCCCCGTCCGCAGTCGCCGCCGGCCACTGCACCGGGGTGGTACGCAGCCGCTCGTAGCTCACACCGCGCAGGTCCCAGCCGGTCGCCGGGTTCCAGGCGCGCTTGATCTCCTCGAAGATCTCCTCGGCGCTGTCGTACGCGAAGCCCTTCTCAAAGCCCATCGCGCGGGCCACGGCGGCGATGATGCGCCAGTCCGCCATCGCCTCGCCGGGCGGATCGGCGGCCGGCTGGGCGAGGGTGAGGTTGCGCTCACTGTTGATCAGGACGCCCTCGGTCTCGGTCCACAGCGCGCCGGGCAGCACGACATCGGCGTACGCGTTCGTCTCCGTCTCGGCGAACACGTCCTGCGTGACCACGAACTCGGCTGCCTCCAGGCCCTCGATGACCGTCCTGCGGTTCGCGACGGAGGCGACCGGGTTGGTGCAGATGATCCAGCACGCCCTGATCTCCCCGTCGGCCATCTTCCGGAACATCTCGACCGTGCCCTTGCCGACGCCGTCGGCACGCAGGGCACCCGGCTCCAGCTCCCACAGCTCCTCGACGAAGGCCCGGTCGGCGTCGACGAGCACGGACCGCTGCCCGGGCAGCCCCGGCCCCATGTAGCCCATCTCCCGGCCGCCCATCGCATTGGGTTGCCCGGTGAGGGAGAAGGGCCCGCTGCCGGGGCGGCAGATCGCGCCGGTGGCGAGGTGCAGGTTGACCAGGGCGTTGGTGTTCCAGGTGCCGTGCGTGGACTGGTTCAGGCCCATCGTCCAGCAGCTCGTCCACTCCCCCGCCTCACCGATCAGCCGCGCCGCCTCCCGGATGCCGTCCTCCGGGAGGCCGGTGATCTCCGCGACGGTGGCGGGCGGGTAGTCGGCGAGGAAAGCGGGCATCGCCTCCCAGCCCTCGGTGTGCGCGGCGATGAACTCGGCGTCGGTGTGGCCGTTCGCGTGCAGCAGGTGCAGCAGCCCGTTGAGCAACGCAAGGTCCGTGCCCGGCTTGATCTGCAGGAACAGGTCGGCCTTGTCGGCGGTGGCGGTGCGCCGCGGATCGACGACGATCAGCCTGGCGCCCGCCGACTTCACCCGGTCCATCATCCGCAGGAAGAGGATGGGATGGCAGTCGGCCATGTTGGAGCCGATGACGAAGAAGACGTCGGCCCGGTCGAAGTCCTGGTACGAGCCGGGGGGCCCGTCCGCGCCCAGCGACAGCTTGTAACCGGTGCCGGCACCGGCCATGCACAGCCGGGAGTTCGACTCGATCCGGTTGGTCCGGATGAAGCCCTTGGCCAGCTTGTTCGCCAGGTACTGCGCCTCCAGGCTCATCTGCCCGGAGACATAGAGGGCGACCGAGTCGGGGCCGTGCTCGTCGACGATCGCGCGCAGGCGCCGGGCGGTCTCGGCGACGGCCGCCGCCACGGACGCGGGCTGCGGCTCCTCGCCTCGGTCCGGCCGGACGAGCGCGGTCGTCAGCCGCCCCGGGGCGGCGAGCATGTCCGCGGTGGTCGCGCCCTTGGTGCACAGCCGGCCGAAGCTCGCCGGGTGCTCCCTGTCCCCGGTCGCCTTCAGGACCGTACGCAGCCCGTCCGGGCCCCTGCCGACGTCGAGGACCATGCCGCAGCCCACCCCGCAGTACGAGCAGACCGTCCGGACCTTCGTCGTGCCCTCACTCCGCGAGCCCGGCGCGGCCACGGGCGCCTCCCTTGCTGTGCTCGGTCCGATCTCACCCCTCGTGACCGTACGAACCGCTCATTACACGGGTGTCTCCGCGCCCGATCACCAGGGGTTAAGCCCACCGCACAGGGCCTGGCAGGCGTGTGTGAGCGTTGAACGGCAGGTGCGGCTGGAACGCGGCCACGGCTGCGCTGGTGACCGCTCGCCCCTGGCCTGGACAGCGCCCGGCCCGGGGCCTGGGCACACAGCCTGCCGGCGCCTCCTTCGCCCCTTGTTCCCGGGTGCGGGTCAGTCGTTCCCCCGCTGGCGCCGGATCCTGGCGGCCACATCGCTCTGTTCCGTCTCCCACCAGGGACGTACCCGTTCGGGGGACGGTGTCCGGCCGTGATCCGCCGCGGTCACGGGGACGGCGGCGAGTTCCGCGTCCAGACGGCGGTCCAGCGCCGCGGTCTGGTCCCGCTCGGCACGCGCCCACTGGAAGAGGATCGCCAGCAGGAAGGGCAGCGCGACCAGTTCGGCGATGCCGAGCATCGCGCCACCGCCGATCTGCTGGTCGTGCTGGACGTCCGGCGACCAGGACGGCGCGTGGCGCAGATACCAGGCACCCGCGATCAGCGTGCCGTGCGTCATGACGACGACGCCCGGGACCGCGTCGACGATGCCGTCCAGGAACACCAGCGCCGCCCGCACCGGATGCGTGCACCAGGACGGCAGCGCCTCTTCGTGAGTCAGCACCGGTACGACGAACAGGCAGCCAGCCGCCAGCAGGTGCAGATACATCAGCTCGTGCACCCAGCCCACGCGCAGGGCGGTCGCGAAGTACGGGGTGAAGTAGACCGTCAGCTCGGTGCCCAGCACCAGGGCCGTACTGACCAAGGGGAACGTCAGCGTGCGCACCACCCGGCCCGTCACCACCCGCCGGACCCGCGCCGCGGCCCCCTCCGGCAGCGCCTCGACGGCCAGGCGCAGCGGGTCGCCGAGGGCCAGGCCCAGGGGCGCGACCAGGTCGAGCAGGATGTTCTGCACGGCGGCCGGCCAGAACAGCACGTGGTCGTACACGGCGAGCCCGGACATCGTGGCCACCACCAGCCCCCCGAGCCCGATCAGTACGAAGGCGGCGGCACGGGCGGGCGGCCAGGGTTCGCCGCGCCCACGCAGCCGGGCCACGCCCCAGCCGTAGAGGGCTCCCAGGACAACGACCAGCAGCAGCACGGGGACGTCCAGCTGCCACGAGGACAGCAGCCGCCCGGAGGTCAGCTCCGCGAGCTGCCCCGCCGATCGATCGGTCACCGCGTGACCAGCCATGCGAATCGCCCTCCTTCGGACCTCATGGGACGAGTCGCCTCGGCTCCACAGCGGGACGGTAGTCCCCCAGTGGCCCCGGACCGCGCAGCGGGCGTCCCACGGTGCGCCGGATCCCAGGGTCACGCCAGGCCGAACCAGCCGAGCACCGTCTGGACGAGCAGGATGGTGGACATGCCGGCGACGCCGACGACCACGGCGGTGGCGACGATGCGGTAGCGCGGTCCGTTGGCGGCATCGCCGAGGACCGAGCGGCGGTTGGTCAGGACCAGCAGGTAGACCAGGACGATCGGGCTGATCAGGCCCTGCAGGACCTGGGTGCCGATCAGCAGCTGGATGACGTCGACCGGGGTCATCGCCACGGTGGCGCCCAGCACGATCTGGGCGGTGAACAGGCCCAGGAACAGCGGGGCGTCGCGGAAGCTGCGGGAGACGGAGCGTTCCACACCGGCGGCCTCTCCTATGGCGTAGCTCGCGGAGAGCGGAACCACGGCGCCGGCCAGGGCGGAAGCGCCGATCAGGCCGAGGGCGAAGAGGAGTTCGGCGTTCTGTCCGGCGACCGGCTTGAGGGCCTCGGCCGCCTGGGCCGCGGAGTCCAGCGGGCCGCTGCCGCCGATGGCGGAGGCGGTGGCGATGATGATGGTCAGGCTGATGACGCAGGCGAAGACCGCGCCGAGGATCGCGTCGGCGCGGATGAGCGGGTAGTCGGCGGGCTTGGCGCCCCGGTCGACGACGCCTGCGGCCGCGTAGAACTGCATGTACGGGCTGACCGTCGTACCGATCAACGCGACCGCCAGCAGAATGAAGCTCTTGCTCGGCTCGACGTGCGGGACGGCCAGGTGGTGGCCGACGGCGCCCCAGTCCGGGTGGCCGAGGATCATCGCGACGGGGTACGCGAAGAACGCCAGGGACATGATGAGGAAGATGCGTTCGGCCCAGTGGTAGGAGCCGAACAGCACCAGCGCCCACAGCAGGATCGCGGCCGGCGGGATGACCGCCCACTTGGGTACGCCGAGCAGTTCGAACGCGGCGCCGATGCCCGCGAACTCCGAGACGACCAGCCCCGTGTTGGCCAGCAGGAGGCAGAAGACGGCCAGCGCGGTCAGGCGCAGGCTGAACTGCTCGCGGATCAGGGCGCCCAGGCCCTTGCCGGTGTGGGCGCCGAGGCGGACGGCCATCTCCTGCACCATCACCAGGGCGATGGTCACCAGCACCATGAAGAACAACGTGCCGTAGGTGAACTGGGAACCGGCCGAGGCGTAGGTGGCGATGCCGGCCGCGTCGTTGCCGGCGTTCGCCGCCACCAGTCCGGGGCCGGCGATCGCCGCGACCATGGTGATGCGCCGCCAGCCGGTACGGCGCACCGGCGCCGCGGCAGGGGCGGTGGGCACGGCGGTGGCGTCCAGGTCGCGGGTCACAGCAGGAACCTCCGGAAGTGCAGGCGCCCGCGTTCGGGCAGCATCGCATCGAGCAGGTCGTCGGCCAGGATCCGGCCGATCGGGCGGCCGGTGCCGTCGACCACCAGCAGCGAGGAGGCGCGGGCGGCGACCAGTTGGTCGGCGGCCTCGTCCAGCGGGGTGTCGGGGCGGACGGTGACGGGCGGGCCGAACTGGGCCAGCCAGGCCATCAGGTCGGCCACGGGCGTCGTGTCCTCGGCCACCGCCAGGTCGAACAGCGCGATGTCGCACAGCAGCCGGTCGTGGTCGTCCACGACGGCGACGGCGTCGATCTCGGTGCGGTGCTCGGCCTGTTCGGCAAGCCGGGCCCGCACCGCGGCGACGGTCTCGTCCCGGTGCGCGGTGACCAGCAGGGTGGTCATGGCGCCGCCCGCGGTGCCTTCCCGGTGGGTCAGCAGCCGTCGCAGTTCCGCCGCTTCGCCGGTCGGCATACGGCGCAGCAGGTTCTCGCGCTCCTCCGGGGTGAGGTCGCGGAGGGCGTCGGTGGCCTCGTCCGGTTCCATCTCGTCGACCAGCCGGGCGGCGTGGTCGGGAGCCGCCTCGCGAAGGAGGTTCTCCAGTTCGGCCGGTTCCATCTCCTCCAGGGCGTCGGCGGCCTGCTCCGGCTCGAGCCAGCCGAGCAGCTGTTGCCGCTCGCTGCGGCCGAGGTCCTCGAGGATGTCGGCGAGATCGGCCGGGCGCAGACGGTGCAGCGCGGTCCGCGATGCGCGCAGCCGTACCTCGGGCGGTCCGTCGGTGGCCTGCTCGGCGAACGGGGCGACGGCCTGCCAGTCCAGCACCCGCTCCGGGGTCGGGCGGGCCTGCCAGCGGCGGGGGCCGAGCCGCCGCAGGAGGGTGGGGAGCGATACGTCCACGCCGACCAGCACCACCCGGTCCACCAGTGGCGCCAGGTAGAGGTCGGCGGCGCGGGTGACCTGGACGCCGTCGACGTCGACGAGTTGGTGGTCGAGGACGTCGCGGGCCAGCAGGACCTCGCCGGGGCGACGGGCGAAGTCGCGCAGGTCCACCCGGGCGGTACGCAGCCGCACGTGCCCGGCGTGCACCTTGCTGACGGCGTCGGCGGCCAGGAATGTGCGCCGTCGCCCGATGCGCAGGATCAGCCCGGTGACCGGCGGATACGGATCCGGCCCGTACAGGCGGGCGACGACGTCGACGACGCGGCCGACCTCCTCGCCGGCCTGGTTGGTGACCGGTCCCCCGATCAGTCCGGCCAGCGAGACGAGCGAGGTGCGGACCGCCCTGGAGGCGGTGGCGCGGCGCTCCAGGGTGACCCGGCGGTCGCGCAGACGGGCCGAGGTGGACATGAGCAGAGTGTTGACGGACAAGGTGAACACCCCCTTGCCCCGGCGTGACGGGGCACCGGGCGGCCACGGCAGCGCCTTCTCCCCCGCCGACGGCAGCACGGCAGACATCGGCCCGCCGCACCCGGGCGGGCCCACGACGGGGCCGGCCGGATCAGGTCGGGTCAGTCAGGTCAGCGGGAGAGGAGGGGCTGCCCCGGGCCGCGGAAGGACGGCGAGGACAACATGGGAAGGGGCCGACTATGACCCGGACTACTGTCCAATTTCGCCTCCTCCCGATCCCGGCCGCGCTCGCGACGCCACGGCCATACGGCAAGGGGCAACCGGGCGGAGGCCCGGCGCACCCCAACTCGTCAGAGCTTTGGCACTCCACGGCGTGTCCCCGTGCGTACGGGGAAGCCACTTGGGGTCACCCCTTGGGCCGGGGAGACCTGTCCTGATCCGGAGCGTCTCTCGACGGGTGGGATCAGTGGCCTGTGTCCGTGAAGACGCCTCACCGAACGAGGTGTCACATCAAAACCGCGTCAACGATACGCCCTCGCCGGACCGCCCCTGCAATCCATGACCGGCCCTTGACCTCGCGTGCACGGGACCGTGACCGCCTCCGCCTCGCCGGCGGACAGGGCGCGGTCGCGGCGGACGGAGGACCACGTACGTGCGCCGCGTCGGCGTTGTCGCCGCGCTGATCGCCGTACCCGTCGCCGTCGCCGGCATCCACGGCATCCACGGCATCCACGGCATCCACGGCGTCCACGGCATGAACCTCGGGCCCTGCCCGAACTGCGCCGGCTCCTCGGCCACCCGTTGTTGCTCATCGTTGCTCATCGCAACCGCCACCCTGGTCCCCTCGTCTTCCGCCAAGAGCGCCGGCGGTGGCCGCCAGGACAGTGCTTCACCGTCGCCTGGCACACTGTCCGGACCCGGATCCGGACCCGGCGAAGGAGATTCCCGCATGTCGATGGTCGGCAACCTGCGCAAAGTGGCCCGCCTGACGCGGCGGAGCCGCCACCGCGTGGACCTCAGCCACCCGGCCCGCTCCCCGCTCGGCTCCGCGGTGGTCAACTGCGTGGTCTACCGCGACGGCGTCCGGCAGCCGGTCACGGACACGGTCGAGGAAGCCGTCCGGCAGGTGCGCAAACACGGCCACGACTTCGTGTGGCTGGGTCTGCACGAGCCGACCGAGACGGAGTTCTCCCGGGTCGCCGAGCTGTTCGACCTGCACCCTCTCGCCGTCGAGGACGCGGTCCAGGCCCACCAGCGGCCCAAGCTGGAGAGCTACGGCGACATCCTCTTCACCGTCTTCAAGACCGTCACGTACGTCGAACACGAGCAGCTCACCGCCACCAGCGAGGTCGTCGACACCGGCGAGATCATGGTTTTCACCGGCCCCGACTTCGTCGTCACCGTGCGCCACGGCCGCCACGGCTCCCTCGGCCCCCTGCGCGAGGACCTGGAGGCCCACCCGGAGCAGCTGGTCAAGGGCCCCTCGGCGGTGCTGCACGCCATCGCCGACCACGTCGTCGACGACTACCTTGCCGTCACCGACGCGGTACAGGACGACCTCGACGAGGTGGAGACCGAGGTCTTCTCGCCTCAGAGCTCCAAGACCGCGGACGCCGGCCGCATCTACCAGCTCAAGCGCGAGGTCCTGGAACTGAAGCGGGCCGTGATCCCACTCGGCCGCCCCCTGGAGACGCTCTCCACGACGCCGCTGCGATCCGTCGACCCCGAGATACGTGCCTACTTCCGCGACGTGGCCGACCATCTGGCCCGCGTCACCGAGCAGATCACCTCCTTCGCCAGCCTGCTCGACTCGATCCTCCAGGCCCACCTCGCACAGGTCGCCGTGGCCCAGAACGACGACGCCCGCAAGATCACCGCCTGGGCGGCGATCGTCGCCGTGCCCACCATGGTGTGCGGCGTGTACGGCATGAACTTCGACCACATGCCGGAACTGCACTGGCGCTTCGGCTACCCCCTCGTCCTCGGCGTCATCGCCACCGCCTGCTTCCTCGTCCACCGCGGCTTCAAGCGCAACGGGTGGTTGTGACACCCGGCTCCCTCACGCAGGCCGTGCCGACCGGCCGCGTGTCCCGGCGGCCGTGTCGCACAGCTGCAGGTCCCGTGCGGCCCTCGCTCGCGTCCAGGCCGGGGCGCGCAGGGCGAGTCGTGCACGGGACACGGTCAATCCCCCTGGGCGGGCGTGGCGTTCAGCAGCCGCCGGAGGCCGCCGGGGCGCCGATGCCGATCCGGAGGGTGGCCGGGGCACCGCAGCAGCCTCCGCCCTCGCCGTCCCCGACGCCCTGGGCGGCGCCGGGGTCGTCGAAGAGACCCGCGCCACCGCACACACCGGTCTCGGGCAGGGTCAGCTCGACGCGCTCGGCCGCCTCGCGGTCCCCGGCGATCGCGGCGGCGACGGAGCGGACCTGCTCGTAGCCGGTCATCGCGAGGAAGGTGGGCGCGCGACCGTAGGACTTCATGCCGACCAGGTAGACGTCCTGCTCCGGGTGGGAGAGCTCGGTGACGCCGTGCGGGTGGACCGTGCCGCAGGAGTGGACGTTCGGGTCGATCAGCGGGGCGAGGGCGGCCGGCGCCTGGAGGCGGTCGTCGAGGCCGAGGCGGATCTCGGAGAGGAAGGACAGGTCGGGCCGGAAGCCGGTGAGGACGATGACCTCGTCGACCGGGTCGAGGCGGCGTCCGTCCTCGGCCACCAGGATCGGGCGACCGTCGGCGTCCCGCCCGATGGCCTCGGTGCGGAAGCCGGTGACCGCGCTCGCGTATCCGTTCTCCACAGCGGCCTTGGCACGCAGGCCCAGGGCGCCGCGGGCGGGGAGCTGGTCGGCCTCGCCGCCTCCGTAGGTGGAACCGGTGATGCCGCGGCGCAGGACCCACACGGTGTGGGTCCCGTCCACCTCCTCGGCAAGACCGGCGAGGAGCGCGAGGGCGGTGAAGGCGGAGGCGCCCGAGCCGACGACGGCGGTGCGCCTGCCCGCGTAACGGGCGCGTACGACCGGGTCGCCGAGGTCGGGGACGCGGTAGGAGACGCGGTCGGCGGCCCCCTTTTCGCCGAGGGCGAGCAGGCCGTCGGCGCCCATCGGGCCGGGGGTGGACCAGGTGCCGGAGGCGTCGATGACGGCGCGGGCGGTGATCCGCTCCTCCTCGCCGCCGGCGAGGAGGATGTGCACGGTGAAGGGCTGCTCGTCGCGGCCGGAGTCGACGATGCGGTCGCGTCCGGCCCGGGCGACGCCGGTCACCGTGGCGCCGTAGCGGACCTTGTCGCCGAGGGCGTCGGCGAGCGGCTGCAGATACTCCTCGGCCCAGTCCGCGCCGGTCGGGTAGGTGGCGCCGTCGGGGCGGGTCCAGCCCGTCGGGGCCAGCAGCTTCTCGGCGGCGGGGGCGGTGACCTCGGCCCAGGGGGAGAACAGCCGCACGTGCGACCAGTCGCGCACGGCGGTGCCGGCGGAGGGTCCGGCTTCCAGAACCAGCGGTTCGAGTCCGCGCTCGACGAGGTGGGCGGCGGCGGCCAGGCCGACGGGGCCGGCTCCGATGACCACGACGGGCAGCTGGGCGGCGGTGGACACGCTGTCGATGGGCACAGCCACGGGATTCCCCTTTGTTTCGACATTTGTCGATGCCTTGCGGTGGCCAGCATGACATTTGATTCGACAGGCGTCAACATAGACATTCATCGAATCTGCGCTGGGCTGATGGCCGAGGTCCGGCCACGCCCGATGGCCCGGTGACGGAGCAGCGCCGCCACCCCTCGCCCACTTGGTTCGACATGTGTCAACATAGACGCATGCCGAACACGACGGCGCTGCCGCTGCTGGACCCCGGGGGCCCCGACGCCGTGCTGCCCTGCTGCCCGCCACTCACCGAACGGCCGTTGACCGCCGGGGAGGCCGAGAGGACGGCCCGGATGTTCAAGGCGCTGGGCGACCCGGTGCGGCTGCGGCTGTTCTCCGCGGTGGCCTCGCACGAGGGCGGCGAGGCCTGTGTGTGCGACATCTCCGACGTCGGCGTCTCCCAGCCGACCGTCTCCCACCACCTGAAGAAGCTCAAGGAGGCCGGCCTGCTCACCTCCGAGCGACGCGGCACCTGGGTCTACTACCGGGTCGAGCCGTCCGTGGTCGCCGCGATGGGCCGGATGCTCGGCACCCCGGGCTGAACCGGCCGAACGTGGCGAACGCACCGCCCGGTCGCCGCGCCCGCTCACCGCACCCCGGTCGAAGGCCCTTGGACACGTATGTCACGCGGCGGCCCTCCGGCCGGGCATGAAGATGAGCGCCACCAGCGCCAGCCCGACCACCGTACCGACGAGCTGCATGCCGATGAAGGCCGCGACCGAGCCGGGCGCGATGCCCGCGAAGGTGTCGGTGAAGGCGCGGCCGATGGTCACCGCCGGGTTGGCGAAGGACGTGGAGGAGGTGAACCAGTACGCGGCGCCGATGTACGAGGCGACCGCCACGGGCGCCAGGCGCAGGCGGTCGGTGCGGGCCAGGCCGAAGATCAGCAGGATCAGGCCGGCCGTGGCGACGACCTCGCCCAGGAGCAGGTGCCCGGCCGAGCGGTCGTGGGTGGACCACTTCACCAGCGGTTCGCCGAACATCGCGTCGGCCAGTACGGCGCCCGCGATCGCGCCCACGGTCTGCGCGGGGACGTAGACGGCCGCCTCGCGCAGGGTGACGCCCGGGCCTCCACGGCGGGCGGTCCACCACTCGGCGAGTGTGACGGCGGGGTTGAAGTGCGCGCCGGAGACCGGGCCGAGCAGGGCGATCAGCACGCCCAGGCCGAAGACGGTGGCCGTGGAGTCGGCGAGCAGCTGCAGGCCGACGTCCTTCGTCAGCCCGGTGGCCTGGATGCCGGAGCCGACCACGACCGCGACCAGCGCGGCCGTGCCGACCAGCTCGGCAGCCGCCCTCGCGGCCAGTGGACGGCCCTGGGGCGGCGTGGCACCGGGGGCAGGCCGCGGCTCGGCGGCGGGGGCCGGGGCGGACTCCCCTGCCCCGTCATGCCCGGTGGCCCGGGCTGGCTCGGTGGGCTCGGTGGTGGCCTCGGTGGCGGTCAACAGGACTCCTCGGTGCAGTCGCCGGGGGGCGGGGATCAGGGGCAGGACCGCTTGACGTTGTTCTCGGCGGTGGCGCGCGCGGTCTCCGCCAGGTCGGCGAACCGGCCCGCGAGGGATGCGATGACGTCGGGTCTGAGCCGGTAGTAGGTGAACCGGCCGCACGGCTCCGTCTCCACGATCCCGGCCTCGCGCAGCACCTTCAGATGGTTGGAGAGGTTGGTCTGCCTGGCTCCCGTCTCCCCGATCAGGTGCGTGGTGCAGAGCGTCTCCTCGGCCAGGAGGGTGACGATCCGGAGGCGGAGCGGGTCGGCCAGAACCCGCAAGAGATCAGCGTCGACTGACGTCAGCATCTGCTGATACTGTCACATCACTCCAGACTGATACCAGCCTGGGCTGACTCTTGGGCTCTCTCGATCCGCTTGCGAAGGAAGAACCGATGTCCTCCAGCCCGCTCGCCTCCGTGCTGTTCGTCTGCGTCCACAACGCCGGCCGCTCGCAGATGGCCGCCGGATTCCTCGGCCACCTCGCGGGCGACCGGATCGAGGTCCGCTCCGCCGGCTCCGTCCCGGGCGACCGGGTCAACCCGTCCGCGGTCGAGGCCATGAGGGAGGTCGGCATCGACATCTCCGACGCCAGGCCGAAGGTCCTGACCACCGAGGCCGTCCAGGCGTCCGACTACGTCATCACCATGGGCTGCGGCGACGCCTGCCCGGTCTTCCCCGGCAGGAAGTACCTCGACTGGGCCCTGGAGGACCCGGCGGGCAAGGGTGTCGAGGCGGTCCGCCCGATCCGCGACGGGATCAGGACCCGCGTCGAGGCCCTGATCGCCGAGATCGACGCCCGGCGGGAGGCGTGAGGCTTGACGGTCGACGCCCGGCGGGAGGCGGCAGGCGGCAGGCGGCAGGCGGCAGGCGTGAGGCTTGACGGTCGACGCCCAGCGGCAGGCGTGAGGATTCACGCCCGGCGGCAGGCGTGACGATCGGCACCCAGCAGGAGGCGTGACCCGGTCACTCCCTCCCGCGGACCACGGCGACGGGGCAGTGCGCATGGTGCAGCAGGGCCTGGCTGACGGAGCCGAGCAGCAGCCCCGTGAAGCCGCCGCGTCCGCGCGCCCCCGCCACGACCAACTGGGCGTCCTGACTGGCCTCGACAAGCGCCGGGCGGACCCGGGAGCGCACCAGGCGCCGCTCGACGGCGACCTGCGGACAGCGCTTCTGCCACTCCGACAGCGTCTCGTCCAGCAGCCGCTGCTCCTCCTCTCGGAGCCGTTCGACGTCGACCACCACGTTCAGGGGGTCGCCCGGCCCCTGGTGGTCCCGCTCGCTCCAGGTGTTCCACACGTGCAGTGCCAGCAGGTCCGCGCCACGCAGCAACGCCTCGGCGAAGGCGAACTCGACGGCCGCCGCCCCCGCCGGGGAGCCGTCAACCGCCAGCAGCACCGGACCGGCCGGGTCCGGCCTGCCGCGGATCACCAGCACCGGGCAGTGACCGTGAGCGGCCAGGTGCACGGCGGTGGAACCGAGCAGCAGGCTGCCGAACGCGCTCAGTCCACGGCTGCCGACCACGACGAGCGAGGCGGTGCGCGACTCGATCTCCAGCACCATCAGCGGCTCACCGACGGTCACCTCGCGGGTGATCTCCGTGTGCGGAGCGACCTCGCGCGCTCGCTGTTCTGCCTTGCCCAGCGTGCTGTCCACCACCTCGCGCAGCCCCGCCGCGGCCGGGTTCCACGGGGGCCCGCCAGGCGGAAGGTGGATCGACGGCCACCCGAAGGCGTGCACCAGCCGCAGCCCGGTCCCGCACAGTGCGGCCTCCCGCGCCCCGGCCTCCACCGCGTCCAGGCTGGACGGCGAGCCGTCCACTCCCACGACGACCGGTTTCGCCATGCTGCACCTCCCAGGGCGGCGCCCGCTGCCAGTCCGTCCGGCCACTACCAGCCTGCGCCAACCCGCCACGTGGCGCATCGGGCCGAACGGCCCCCCACTTCGGCGACGTCCGGCCGCGAGGAGCGCGCGGGGGCGCCGCCGGCCGCCGGCCGGCCTGTGATCGGTTTCCGTCACGGGTGGGCACTACGTACTGTAGGGTCCGGCTCGCCATTCAACCGTCTACGGGGGACCCATGCAGGAAGCACATTGTCCGGGGCCCGGCGCCGCGCCCGGTGAGGAGGCGGGGGGCGGGCTCGCGGTGACCGTCGCGGTGCTCGTCCTGAGTCTCACGATCGCGGCCGTGGGGGTGTATCAGCTGTGCGGGTTCGGGCTGCACAGCCTCGACCGGCGGCCGCATCTGTTCGGGGACGGGTTCGCCACGGCGGGCGTGATCGCCGCCACGGTGGCGGCCGGGGCGGCGGCGGGCAATCTGGCCTGGCTGCTCACGGCGGCGCGCAGACGGGCGGCCCCGGACGGCGGGGTCTGCGCCGACGGCGACCGCGCTCCGGCCGCCGGGGCCGAGTGAGCCTTCACAGCGGGGTCTTACCTTCTCCACAGGAACCGCGGTCGGCTGCTCCACCCGGCTCCGTTACCCTACAGTCCGTAGTGTCAGCGACAAAGGTGTGCGACGGACCGCCTGTCCGGCTGCCCGCCAGGCCGCTCCCCGCCAGGCCGATCCCGTCGGCCGTTCTCCGTCCCCGCCGGTCTCGCCGGCCCGCTCCGAGGTGACGTGTCACCCATGCCCGCACAGCAGGCCCTCATCCCCCCACAGCGCGATCCCCGCTCCCCCGCCCTGCCTTCGCCCGGTCCCCGGCTGCGGGCGCGTGCCGCCGCGGCCACCGTCTGGTACCTGCGGCTGATGGCGGTGCTCAACATCGTCGCGGTGCTCTCGCTGCCGTTCCGCGAGGAGGTCCACGAACACAACGCCGGCGAGTTCTTCACCCCGTACCTGGCGACCGCCGGTCTGGTCTCGGCGGCGCTCGCGCTGTTCCTCGCCATGGTGATGCGGCGCCGGAAGCGGGCCGCCTGGCTGTTCAACCTGCTCCTCGCCGGGCCCCTGTTCGCGCTCTACGTCCTCGCGCTGACCCAGGACGGTTTCCAGGACCACCTGTTCAACTGGCTCTCCG
Organism: Streptomyces sp. NPDC020801; assembly: GCF_044334385.1. Lineage (NCBI taxonomy): Bacteria > Bacillati > Actinomycetota > Actinomycetes > Kitasatosporales > Streptomycetaceae > Streptomyces > Streptomyces sp. NPDC020801. The sequence continues at coordinate 12,284 of NZ_JBIRST010000001.1, read as the reverse complement.
CCGCCCTCACCGGACTGTTCGTCGCCGCGCTGCTGATCGGGCGGCGCGAGTTCAACGCCATCGGCGACCGGTCCAACCCCAGGCTCGCCCTCGCCGTGGGCGCCGTCGGGATCCTCGTCAGCGGCGGCCTCGGCACCTGGCTGGTTGACGCCACCAACAAGGCCTCCGGCGCCTCCTTCACCGACAAGGTCGTCTACACCCTGCTGCGCGGCATCAGCGTCGGCCCGCTCGCCGACCACGTGCCCGCCGTGCACGCACCCCGCTGGGTGGACATCACCATCAACATCCTGATGGCGGCCACCTTCCTCCTCGTGCTGTACGCCTGCTTCCGCTCGCCCCGCGGCCGTGCCCTGCTCAGCGAGGAGGACGAGAAGCGGCTGCGCGAGCTGCTCGACAGGCACGGCGAGCGGGACTCCCTCGGTTACTTCGCGCTCCGCCGCGACAAGGCCGCGATCTTCTCCCCCACCGGCAAGGCCGCCGTCACCTACCGCGTGGTGGGCGGCGTGAGCCTCGCCTCCGGCGACCCCATCGGCGACCCCGAGGCATGGCCGGGCGCCATCGACGCCTGGCTGGCCGAAGCCCGCCGGCACGCCTGGACGCCCGCCGTCATGGGCGCGAGCGAGGAGGCCGGCACCATCTACGCCCGGCACGGCCTGGACGCCCTCGAACTGGGTGACGAGGCCATCGTCGAGGTCGCCGACTTCAGCATCGAGGGGCGCGCCATGCGCGTCGTACGGCAGGCCCACAACCGGGTCCGCCGGGCCGGCTACACCGTGCGCATCCGCCGCCACGAGGACATCCCCGACGAGGAGATGGCGCTCCTGGTCGACCGCGCCGACCACTGGCGCGACGGCGCCACCGAGCGCGGTTTCTCCATGGCGCTCGGGCGGCTCGGCGACCCGGCCGACGGCCGCTGCGTGATGCTGGAGTGCCGCGACGCCGACGGGGAGCCGCGGGCCCTGCTGAGCTTCGTGCCGTGGGGCGAGCAGGGCCTTTCGCTGGACCTGATGCGCCGTGACCGCGACTGCGAGAACGGCCTGATGGAGTTCATGGTCGTCGAACTGCTGCTGCGCGCCCAGGAGATCGGCGTACGCCGGGTCTCGCTGAACTTCGCGATGTTCCGGTCGGTCTTCGAGCGCGGGGCCCGGCTCGGCGCCGGTCCGGTGCTGCGGCTGTGGCGCTCGGTGCTCACCTTCTTCTCCCGCTGGTGGCAGATCGAGTCGCTCTACCGCGCCAACGCCAAGTACCGGCCGGTCTGGGAGCCCCGCTTCCTGCTGTTCGCCAAGAGCGGCGACATCCCGCGCATCGGCATCGCCAGCGCCCGCGCCGAGGGCTTCCTCACCCCGCCCGCACTGCCGGCCTTCACCCGCCGCAAGGAGTCCCGGCCGGCGGAGGGCAGGGTCAACTCCTCCTACTGAGGGACCACTCCCCCGCCCCGAACCGGAGCCCGCGCATCCCGGCCCGCTCGCAGGCCCTGGTCGCAGGGGTGTTGCGGGCGTCGACCGGGAACGCGGTGCGCCCGTACCGCCGTACGAGGGCGCCCACCCGCCGTAGAGGGCGTCCACGACGAAGCCCGACACGGCCGCGCCCGCCCTCCGGCCGCGCGCCGGAGGTCGGGCGCCGGAGGTCGGGCGCCGGACGTCGGGCGCCGGAGGTCGGGCGCCGACCCCTGTCGGCAGCCCGCATCCGGCCCCCGACCAGGCGTCGGCGGCCACCGCGAGCAGCCCGCCGTCGCCCGGCTCCGCGGGTTCCGGCGCGCAGGCGCCCGCCCAGCGGCGCACCCCGGCCGCCCCGGCTGGGCCTGCGAGACGGGGAGGCACGCGTCGAAGAGCTGCCGGGCGTCCCGTTCGCCGTCGGGGTCCAGCCACCGCACGCAGACGCCGGCCGCTCGACGCCAGGGGCCGGACACCCGGCGCCGACGGCCGGCCGCTGGGCGCCGGCGGTCTTGCGTCCCGGCGGCCGGCCGGTCTCCGTCCAGCCGAACGGCCGCCCGCCCGGCTCCAGTTCGGCGGTGCCACGCACCAGGGCGCCGGTCAGCGGTGCCACGCACCTGGGCGCCGGTCAGCGGTGCCACGCCGAAGGGCCGGTACGCCGGTCCGACCTCGGCGAGCACCTCCCGTACGGGAGGCAGGGCGCCCACGGCGTCCCACGCGACCGCGATCCGGTCCCGCCGGGACAGCGCGGGGCGCGCGACCGCCGTGGCCGGTCCGCGCCGGAAGACCTGTACCCCTTGCCCTGGCCCCGGATGTCCGTCGGGCCGCGCCTGCGCGGCCCACCAGAGGTGCGCCGGGGCCCCGTCATTCACCTCGGGTGCCACAGGCCCGGCTTCACCGGGTACCGGCCCCCCGGCCAGTGTCCCGGTCACCCCCGCGTGAACCACTCGTCATCCCGCCGCCGTTGTGGTGACCCCGGCCGTCGTGGTGACCCCGGCCGTCGTGGTGGCCCCGGCCGTCGTGATGGCTCCGGTGCGCGCCCACGGTGAACCCGATCACCGCTCCGCCGCCGTCGCGCCGGAAGGCGAAGGGCGCGCCGCCGTGCGCCATGGCCACCTCGCGCACGATGGACAGGCCGAGGCCGGACCCGGGCAGGGAACGGGCGTCGGGGGCCCGGTAGAAGCGGTCGAAGATACGGATCAGGTCGCCCTCGGCGATGCCGGGCCCGCGGTCGAGGACCTCGACGCGGACGGTGCCGGGCCGGGCCGGGCCGGCGACGGCGATCTCGATGGGCTGCTTGCCGTCGCGGTCGAACTTGGCGGCGTTCTCCACCAGGTTGGAGATGGCCCGCTGGAGCATGCCCGGGCGGCCGTCGGTCGTCGTGTCGCCGCTCGCGCGGACCACGATGTCCCGCCCGGTGCGGCGGCGGGCGAGGCCCGCGACGTCCTCGGCGATGTCGGCGAGGTCGACCCGCTGCGGCGGCTCGGTGTCGGACTGGCCGGCCGCGAGGTCGACCAGCTCGTTGACCAGGTCGGTCAGCTCGCGGGCCTCCTGGGTGAGGTCGGCGACCAGTTCCTCGCGGCTGTCGGGCGGCAGTTCGTCGATCCGGCGCAGCAGCGAGATGTTGGTACGCAGAGAGGTCAGCGGGGTGCGCAGTTCGTGGCCCGCGTCCTGGACCAGGCGGCGCTGGTCCTCCTCGGACTGGGCGAGCCGGCCCAGCATCCGGTCGAACGCGCGGCCGAGCCGGCCCACCTCGTCGTAGCCGGTGACGGGCACCTCGATGCCCAGCTGCCGGGTGCGGGCGACGTCCTCGGCGGCGGACGTGAGGATCACCAGCCGGCGGGTGATGCGGCGGGCGAGCCACCAGCCGCAGAGGCCGGCCGCGATCACCACGACCCCCATCAGGATCAGTGTCCGCTGCTGCAGCGCGCGCAGCAGGTCCTCGGTGTCGCTGAACTCCTGGGCGACCTGCACGGCGCCACGCCCGTCGCCGAGCGCGACGGTCGCGATGCGGTACACGTCGTCGGCGACCACGACGTCCTTGTACTCGACGGTCTTCCCGGCCCTGGCGGCGGCCGCTATGGCCCGGTCCTTGGCGGTGACGGGCAGCTGGGGGCTGCCGTGGTCGACGATCTGGCCCCGGTCGCCGAGCACCTGGACGTCGGTGCGGCTGGGCCGGACGACCTCGTGCCCGGGGCGGGAGGAGGAGAAGTCCGCGGGGGTGCGGTCGTAGCGCCGCACCTCGTCCTGCACGTCCTGCACGACCTGTGTGAACACCGACTGCTCGTCCACCCGCACCAGCCGGGCGGCGGAGTTGTACGACAGGATGCCGACGAGGATGGTGACGGCCGCGGTCACCACGGCGAACGTCACCGCGAACGTGGTCCGCAGCGAGGACAGCCGGGGCCGGGGCCGGTCCAGCAGCCGCGCGAGGCGGCCCACTCAGTCCTCCCGCAGCACGTAACCCACGCCGCGCACGGTGTGGATCAGCAGCGGCGCGCCCGGCTCGTCGAGCTTGCGGCGCAGATAGCCGACGTAGACGGCGAGGTTCTTGGAGCCGGGCCCGAAGTCGTAGCCCCAGATGCGGTCGTAGATGGTGGAGTGGTCGAGCACGATGCCGGCGTTGCGGACCAGCAGCTCGAGCAGTTCGAACTCGGTGCGGGTCAGCTCCAGCTCCCGCGCGCCCCGCCACACCCGGCGGGCCTGCAGGTCCATGCGGATCCCGGCCGCCTCGACCTGCCGCTCGGGGGCCTGCGGCTCCTTCGCCGGTACCTCGCCCGCGCCGACGCCCGCGCCGACGCCGACCGGGCTGGTGCGGCGCAGCAGGGCGCGCAGCCGGGCGAAGACCTCCTCGACGTCGAAGGGCTTGACGACGTAGTCGTCGGCGCCCGCGTCCAGGCCGGCGATCCGGTCGGCGGTCTCCACCAGGGCGGTGAGCATCAGGATCGGGGTGCGGTCGCCCTCGGCGCGCAGCACCCGGCAGACCTGGAGTCCGTCGATCCCGGGCATCATCACATCGAGGACGAGGACGTCCGGTGGGGTCCTGTGGGCCTGTGCGAGCGCCTCGACGCCGTCGGCCACTGCCGTCACCTCGTAGCCCTCCAGGGTCAGGGCCCGCTCGAGGGCATGGCGGATGGCGCGGTCGTCTTCGGCGAGCAGCACAGTCTGAGGCACGCGTCCAGTCTGCCAAGGCCGACGGCACTGTGGTCGGGGCGAGCGGGCCTACGATCACCCTTTTTACCCGGCTCTCACCGACTCGGAGGCAACCGGGAGCGGCTGCCTACCGTCCTCTCACCGTCACATGGGCGGCACCCGGTGCCGCCCGGCCCCCGGGTGCTGCCGCCCCGGACGGCTGATTGTCGCCGACCGGCGTCGAGGCGTCACCCCCGCAGTGCCGCCAGCCGCTCCTCGAACGGCACGACCGTGAAGCCGCCCGCTTCCTCCTGCTCGGCCCGCTCGGCCTGCTCGGCCCGCTCGGCCCGCTCGCCCTGCTGCGGCAAGCGCCCCACCGCCGACAGGCCCGTCATGAGCGCCGCCAGCTCCCCCGCCGCCCGCTCGATCCGCTCGGGCAGCCCCTCGGCGCCCCAGTCCTCCGAGGCGGCGTAGACGCCGGTGGGGACGACCACGGCGCGCAGATGCGCGAACAGCGGCCGCAGGGCGTGGTCCAGGACCAGCGAGTGCCGGGCGGTGCCGCCGGTCGCCGCGACCAGCACCGGCTTGGCCGTCAGGGCGCCGTCGTCCCGCGCCCCGAGCACGTCGAAGAAGGACTTGAACAGTCCGCTGTACGACGCCGAGAACACCGGAGTGACGGCGATCAGCCCGTCCGCCTCCGCCACCGCGTCCAGCGCGGCCGCCAGGGCCGGGCCGGGGAAGCCGCTGGTGAGGTTGTGCGCGATGTCGACCGCGAGGTCGCGCAGCTCGATCACCCGGACATCCGCGGCGGCACGCTCCGCGGTGGCGGCCGCCAGCCGGTCGGCCAGCAGCCGGGTGGAGGACGGCACGCCCAGTCCGGCCGAGACGGCGACGAGATTCATGCGGCCGCTCCCACGGCTGCTCGTTCCGCTGCTCGTTCCGCCGCTCGTTCCGCCGCTCATACGGCACTCACCTCCTGGGAGTCCTCGGCGGCTGCCAGCAGCGACGCGTGGGTCGGCGCGTCGGGCACGTCCGCGGGACGGCCCTTGGCGAACTCCTCGCGCAACACCGGCACGACCTCCTGGCCGAGCAGGTCGAGCTGCTCCAGCACGGTCTTCAGCGGCAGTCCGGCGTGGTCCATCAGGAACAGCTGGCGCTGGTAGTCGCCGGCGTACTCGCGGAAGGCGAGGGTCTTGTCGATGACCTGCTGCGGGGAGCCGACGGTCAGCGGGGTCTGCTCGGTGAAGTCCTCCAGGGAGGGGCCGTGGCCGTAGACCGGGGCGTTGTCGAAGTACGGGCGGAACTCACGGACCGCGTCCTGGGAGTTCTTCCGCATGAACACCTGGCCGCCCAGGCCGACGATCGCCTGCTCGGGCGTGCCGTGCCCGTAGTGGGCGTACCGGGTCCGGTACAGCTCGACCATCCGCCTGGTGTGGTCGGCGGGCCAGAAGATGTTGTTGTGGAAGAAGCCGTCGCCGTAGTACGCGGCCTGCTCGGCGATCTCCGGGGAGCGGATGGAGCCGTGCCAGACGAACGGCGGGACGCCGTCCAGCGGGCGCGGGGTGGAGGTGAAGCCCTGCAGCGGAGTGCGGAACTTCCCTTCCCAGTTCACCACGTCCTCGCGCCACAGCCGGTGCAGCAGGGCGTAGTTCTCGATGGCGAGGTCGATGCCCTGCCGGATGTCCTGGCCGAACCAGGGGTAGACCGGTCCGGTGTTGCCGCGGCCCATCATCAGGTCCACCCGGCCGTCCGCGAGCTGCTGGAGCATCGCGAAGTCCTCGGCGATCTTCACCGGGTCGTTGGTGGTGATGAGGGTGGTGGAGGTGGACAGGACCAGCCGCTCCGTCTGCGCGGCTATGTAGCCGAGCATGGTGGTCGGGGACGACGGCACGAACGGCGGGTTGTGGTGCTCGCCGGTCGCGAAGACGTCCAGGCCGACCTCCTCGGCCTTCAGCGCGATGGCGACCATGGCCTTGATCCGCTCGCGCTCGGTCGGCGTACGGCCCGTGGTGGGGTCCGGCGTGACATCGCCGACGCTGAAGATCCCGAACTGCATGGTCGCTCACCCTCCAGTTTGTTTATGATTCAACTATACCCTCCCAACGGATCGCACCCCCGAGGTATTCCGCACCCACCCCACGACCGCCCGGCACCCCCGGCCCGCCGCGGCGAGCCGGACCGCCCCGGCTGCCGTCGTCCGCGCCCCGGAGCGTGGCTCCCGCTCCCGTTCCCGTTCCCGCCAGGGCAGCAGCGGCGCAGAAGCAGTGCAGAAGCGGCCGGCGGCTCCGTGCGAAGCTGCCCGCATGGTGATCCTGCGCTCCGCCGCCCTCTTCGTCGTCGCCGCGCTGTTCGAGATCGGCGGCGCCTGGCTGGTCTGGCAGGGCGTGCGCGAACACCGCGGCTGGCTCTGGGCCACCGGCGGCGTCCTCGCGCTCGGCGCGTACGGCTTCGTCGCCACCTTCCAGCAGGACGCCCACTTCGGCCGCGTCCTCGCCGCGTACGGCGGGATCTTCGTCGCCGGTTCGCTGCTGTGGGGCGTGGTCGCCGACGGCTACCGGCCCGACCGCTGGGACGTGACCGGCGCGCTCATCTGCCTCGCCGGGATGGCCGTGATCATGTGGGCGCCGCGGGGCGGCAGCTGACGCCCCGCGGCGCCGGGGCCGGACGGCCCGGTCGGCCGCCCGCACCCGTCACCTACGCTGGGCGGAGCGTACGTACCGAAACCCGAGGAGCAGCCCCATGGCCACCGCCGCACCGTCCGCCGCCTCCCGCATCGCCGTCGTCACCGGTGCGAGCAGCGGAATCGGCGCCGCCACGGCCCGGCAGCTCGCCGCCGCCGGCTACCGCGTCGTTCTGACCGCCCGGCGCAAGGACCGTATCGAGGCGCTCGCCGAGGAGATCGACGCGGCCGGCCACGCGGCGACGGCGTACCCGCTGGACGTCACCGACCGTGCGGCGGTGGACGAGTTCGCCACGGCCTTCAAGACCGTAGGCGTGCTGGTCAACAACGCGGGCGGCGCGCTCGGCGCCGACCCGGTCGCCACCGGCGACCCGGCCGACTGGCGCACGATGTACGAGACGAACGTCCTCGGCACCCTGAACCTCACCCAGGCCCTGCTGCCCAAGCTGGAGGCGAGCGGCGACGGCACGGTCGTGGTCGTGTCCTCGACGGCCGGCCACGGCACCTACGAGGGTGGCGCGGGCTACGTCGCCGCCAAGCACGGCGCCCATGTCCTCGCCGAGACCCTCCGCCTGGAGATCGTCGGCAGGCCGGTCCGCGTCATCGAGATCGCGCCCGGCATGGTCAAGACGGACGAGTTCGCCCTCACCCGCTTCGGCGGCGACCAGGAGAAGGCCGCCAAGGTCTACGAGGGCGTCGCCGAGCCGCTCTCGGCCGACGACGTGGCCGAGACCATCACCTGGGCGGTGACCCGCCCCAGCCATGTCAACATCGACCTCCTGGTCGTGCGCCCGCGCGCCCAGGCGTCGAACACCAAGGTGCACCGGGAGCGGTGATGACCATGACGACCGACGAAGCCGGACGGGACGCGGAGCGCGAGCGCCTGGCCCTGGAGAAGAAGCGCGAGCGCTACGTCTGGTACTACCTCGGCTACTTCCTCTTCGGCATCCACATCGTGGCGTTCGTGATGATCTACGCGGTACGACACGCCAAGTGAACCGAAAGGTGAGCGCGGGTACGGCCCACGTGCCGCCGTACCCGCGCCCGCGGTCCGCCCGGTCGGTCGGGGCTTGTTCGGCTTGTGCTGCACGGGGCCGACGAGGTGCGGCGCCACCTGGCCCATCTGCCGGGAGGACTCCGTGCAACCGGTGACGACGAGCGGGCTGCCGGCGCGGTTCGCGCGACGAGGCCCCCGGCTTCCTGTCCTTGCGGATCTCGAAGTCCATCGCACCCCTTGAACTGGGGTGTTGCAACGACCACTAGAACTCAAGCACAGCCGGGGGCCTCGCGACTCGGCGCGTGATTCAGCCCTTCACGCACACCACCTGCTTGAGCTTCGCCACCACCTCGACGAGGTCCCGCTGCTGGTCGATGACCTGCTCGATCGGCTTGTAGGCGCCCGGGATCTCGTCGACCACGCCGGAGTCCTTGCGGCACTCCACACCCCGCGTCTGCTCCTCCAGGTCCTTCGTCGAGAAGCGGCGCTTGGCGGCGTTGCGGCTCATGCGCCGGCCGGCGCCGTGCGACGCGGAGTTGAAGGACTCCTCGTTCCCGAGACCCTTCACGATGTACGAGCCCGTGCCCATCGAGCCGGGGATGATCCCGTAGTCGCCGGAGCCCGCGCGGATCGCGCCCTTGCGGGTGACGAGCAGGTCCATGCCCTCGTACCGCTCCTCCGCCACGTAGTTGTGGTGGCAGGAGATCTCCGGCTCGAAGGCCGGCTTCGCCTTCTTGAACTCCCTGCGGACCACGTCCTTCAGGAGCGCCATCATGATCGTTCGGTTGTACTTCGCGTACTCCTGCGCCCAGAACAGGTCGTTGCGGTATGCCGCCATCTGCGGCGTGTCCGCCACGAAGACGGCGAGGTCGCGGTCGACCAGGCCCTGGTTGTGCGGGAGCTTCTGGGCGACGCCGATGTGGTGCTCGGCCAGTTCCTTGCCGATGTTGCGGGAGCCGGAGTGAAGCATCAGCCAGACGGCACCGGTCGTATCCGTGCAAACCTCGACGAAGTGGTTTCCCGACCCGAGCGTCCCCATCTGCTTCGTGGCGCGTTCCTGACGGAACCTGACCGACTCGGCCACCCCGTCGAACCGCCCCCAGAACCCGTCCCACCCGCCGGTCGCGAACCCGTGCAGGCGCCCCGGGTCGACGGGATCGTCATGCATCCCCCGCCCCACCGGGATCGCCTGCTCGATCTTCGAGCGGAGTCGGGACAGGTCGCCCGGCAGGTCGTTCACCGTCAGCGAGGTCCTGACCGCCGACATTCCACAGCCGATGTCCACGCCCACCGCCGCCGGGCAGACCGCGCCCTGCATCGCGATGACCGAGCCGACCGTCGCGCCCTTCCCGAAGTGCACGTCCGGCATGACTGCCAGGCCCCTGATCCAGGGCAGGGTCGCGACGTTCTGGAGCTGCTGCATGGCCGCGCCCTCGACGGTCGCGGGATCGGCCCACATGCGGATCGGGACCTTCGCGCCCGGCATCTCCACGTACGACATATCGTCCTCATTCCCCCGGAAAACGTACAGAAGTCTTGAATGGCAATACCGGCGCCAAGGTCGACGAAACAGGACAACGGACCGGCGTTCACGGCATCGCGTGCGATACACATTGTCTCCAGGGAGCGCCCCCGCGCGGCAAGCCATTAACCAGCGGGGACCCCGGACCACCGGCGAAACGGACGTCGTCGGGGGCCGTCGGACGTCGGGTCGCCGAACCGCCGAGTCGCCGAACCCTCGAACCGCCCGGTCGCCGAGCCCGCGAAGCGAGAGGAGCCTGCCCGTGCTGCGGAAGGCCTACGTATCCGGCGCGGCCGCGCTCGTCGCGGCGCTGCTGCTGGCCGGCTGCACCGGCGGCTCGTCGGGCGACGGCCAGACCGACAACGCCAACCCCGGCGGCTCCGGTACGGCGACGGCGGCGGCCCAGCCGGGCAAGTACCGCACGCTTCCGGAGGCCTGCGGCGCGGTCGGGCACAGCACCCTCGACGCGCTGCTGCCCGGCATCAAGCAGATCACGGACGTGGACCAGCGCGGCAAGGCCTACGCGGGCGAGGCAACGCTCACGTACGACACCGACCGCAAGGTCGGCTGCCGCTGGAAGGTGGAGTCCGCTGAGGCCACCGACCACCTCTTCGTCGACTTCGAGCGGGTCGTCTCCTACGACAACACCGTCAGCGACGACAGCCAGGCGGAGGCGGTCTTCGCCACCAAGCAGGCGGCCGCGGACCTTCCCGAGCCCGCCGCGACCGGCTCGCCCTCCGACGGCGCGGACAAGTCCGCCGCCGGCAACCCGGGCGGCCCGGCCTCCGGCCCCGCCTCCTCCTCCCCCTCCTCCTCCCCGGCCACCTCCCCCTCGTCCCCGTCATCCCCCTCGTCCCCGTCATCCGCCGCGTCCCCGTCGTCCCCCGCGTCCCCCGGCTCCCCGTCCTCCTCGTCGTCCTCGTCGTCCTCGTCGTCCGCCTCCGCCACCTCCGGCGCCACGCCGACCAACCTCCAGCCCCGCACGCTGGACGACCTCGGCGACGAGGCGTTCATCGACGACGCGCTCAGCAGCTCGGGTTCGACGGCCAAGCAGCGGACCGTGACTGTGGCGTTCCGCACGTCCAACGTGATCGTGACCATCGAGTACGAGGAGCAGCCGGCCATCGTCGGGGTGGTCCCGGACAGCAAGGAAATGCAGGACAGAGCCCGGAAACTGGCGGCACGGCTGGCGGACTCGCTGAGCGGCTGACGTCCCTCGCCGGGCACTTGGGGCCCGGGCGCAAAGCACGGGAAGCGAGACCACCCGGCTGTCCCACCGCGTACCGTGGCCCCTCGGACCCGATCCGACCGCAGGAACCACAAGCGTCATGAGTGAAGGAACCATGCAGCGAGCAGCCCAGCGAGAACAGCGTGACCTGGGGGTACCTCCCACGCCGTTTAGGCAGTGGGGGAGTGCCCCGCGAGTGAAGCGGCTGAACCGTGTCCTTGTCTGCGCGGCGGCCGTCCCCGTGATGTTCCTGGCCGCGGCCTGCTCCTCGGACTCCGGCTCCGGCTCCGGTGACAGTGCGAAGCAGAGCCAGTCGGGCGGTGGCGCCAAGGGGTCGGCGAGCGCGAGCTCGTCGCCGACGGTGCAGGCCGCGCGGTACGGGAAGCTGCCGGAGGCCTGCAAGGTGCTGTCGGACAACACGCTGGGCGATCTGGTACCCAAGGGCGTGAAGTCCGCCAAGGAGGGCACCTCGAGCGACATCTCCACGCGTGCCGGCTGCTCCTGGAACAGCCTGGACAACAACGGCGTGAAGGGCTCCCAGTTCCGCTGGCTCAATGTCTCGCTGCTGCGCTTCGACTCCGACGCCACGCGCGGCTCGGGCGACAAGCAGGCGCAGGAGTACTACCAGAAGCAGGTCCAGGACGCGAAGTCCGTGGCGGGCGCGGAGAACGCGAAGTCGGAGCCGGTGTCCGGGACGGGCGACGAGGCGACGCTGGTGCGTTACGACCTGAAGAAGAAGGAAGGCGCCTTCAAGCAGCAGACGGTCGTGACGCGGGTGGAGAACGTGGTCGTCACCGTCGACTACAACGGTGCCGGTCTGGCCGGTGACAAGACCCCGGACGCGGACGACCTGGCCAAGTCCGCGGAGAAGGCCGCCAAGGAGGCGGTGGCCGCGGTGGCGGCGGCGAACGGCGGCAACGGCGCCTCCGGCGGCGGGGCGCCGAGCGCCTCCTCGTCCGCCTCGGGTTCGAAGGCGCCGTCGAAGTCGGCGTCCCCGTCGAAGCCGGCGTCGGCCTCCCCTTCTCGGTCCGCGTCCAAGGCCGCCGCGACGAACTGAGCGGCCGGCGGCCGGCCCGTTGAGGCGGGCAACGGGATCCGGCCATCCGTTCGCCGCACGGATGTGCCACTCTGTTGCGCGCAACAACACGCAATGGGAGGGGAGTACGGGTGGCCGCGCCACTGCAGCTGACTCGGATGCACCGCGTTCTCATCGGCGTGGTCGTGACGGGCGCTGTGATCATCGCCAGTATCGGCTTCGCGGGTTCGTACGCGGCCGTCCGTGAGCTCGCCAT